>NZ_JBFRGP010000006.1:0-248833 GCF_052115385.1 Dyella sp. 2RAB6 | reverse complement strand
ACGAGATCTTCGGGCTTCTGATAGTTGGCTAACAGACTGCTAAGCAGCTCGTCGGGCACTTCGTGTTTGCGTGGACTCATGGTGTCTCCGGGTCAGATGGCAGTTTCCTGCCAATGCCCCGTTTACACAAAATCTAGGATAGGCCCCCAGCTGATCGGGCATCTTGATCATGTGGATCAGCACCGCCGTCGTCGCCGCCTGCCTGATCACGGCCATGCCGGTCTCGTCCGTCACTTTCTGGAATGCATGCAAGGTGCTCGCCACCGTGCCCATCAGCTCCAGCGCCGCATGGCACCATGGCTCGGCGTTATCGATCCCATGAGCGTTCGGCGATGCGCTCAACTGCGCGGCAGGCGCGGTGGCGTCATGCAGGGCCGCTGCAGTCGCGGCAGGCGATGGCTCCAGCGGATGTTCCGTCGCCGCACCGCTACTCGCGGTATCGATCGAGTAGATCTGCATCACGCCCTGCGTCGTCGTCGCCTGCGCCAGCATGTTCTGTTGCTGCTGGCTGCTGACCGCGTTGTGCGCGGCATTAGCCAGCGCGGTTGCCGTGGCCTGATAGAGATAAGCAAGCGCCATGGCTGCCGCATTGCCGGGGTTACGGCTATTGGTCTGCGTTATGGCGTCGGTGAATTGAGAACTGACTTCGGTCGTCGTCGACATAAAAAACCCCCTGTAGAGTGAGATCGCCCGATAACGCCTTATGCGGCCAGCGCATCGGGTCCGCGTATCTGTGGTGGTGCCGGTTTCCATATGTCCGGCCCGCCTAGCATCGCCGCAGTTGCCCGCTTCATACAGTGCCTTTCCGGCATCCGCCGCGGCATGGAAGGCGAAAGCCAAAGGCGCTTTTGAGCCAGCGCCACGGCCCCACTCTGGACGCATTTTCTTGCGCCACGAAGACACTTTCCAGCCGAGGCGAAAAGCGTAGACCATGCGCTTTACGGTCTTTCGAACATCGTCCGCCAGCCAGCCATCCTCAGGGAGTAACACCATATGCAGACCCGCATCCTCGGCACGGTCATGCCCGTACTGGAAGTACAGCTCGATCCCAACGACAGCATCTTCGCCGAGAGCGGCGAGCTTTCGTGGATGACCTCATCGATCCAGATGACCACCCACACCCAGATGGGCGGCGGCGGTGGCCTGTTCGGCGCGCTCAAGCGCGTGGTCGGCGGCGGCAGCCTGTTCATGACCGAATACCGCGCGGTGCGCACCACCGGCGAAGTCGCGTTCGCCACCAAGGTGCCGGGCCATATCGTGCCGGTGTCGGTGAGCCCGGGTAACGAGTACATGGTGCACCGGCACGGCTTTGTCTGCGCCACGCCGCAGGTCAGCATCGGCGTGGGCTTTCAGCAGTCGCTGGGCGCGGGCATTTTCGGCGGCAGCGGTTTTGTGCTGCAGAAGGTCGCGGGTAATGGCACGGCGTGGCTGGAGCTATCCGGCGAATTGATCCGCAAAGACCTGGCGCCCGGCGAGACCCTGCGCGTGCACCCGGGGCATGTCGGCGCGTTCCAGTCTTCGGTGAGCTTTCAGATCACCACGGTGCCGGGCATCAAGAATGCGTTGTTCGGCGGCGACGGATTGTTTCTCGCGGTGCTGACCGGGCCGGGTTCCGTGTGGCTGCAGACGTTGCCCATTTCGCGACTGGCGCATCAGATGGCGGAGTATCTGCCGCGCGGCGAAGGCGGCGGTGGGCGGGCGACGCTTGGTGGCGGCTTGGTCGGCGGCATCGTGGGATCGCTGTTGAGTGGTGACGACCGGTGATCTGAAGCCCCAGGCAGGGCGGGATATCTCTCGCCCTTGTTTGTCGATGGCGCTTCGGCGCCGCGAAACGCTGCGAGGGACGCATGGCGGATATCGGACAGACGGTTTGGAACTACGGCATGGTGGTCGTTGCCGTGGCTTTCATGGGCAAAGTCATTAATGCGTTGCGGACGGGGACGATCCGGATGCCGGGCTGGAATCGGGGGCCTGAGCATGACTACCGGCGTGCGGTGGAGACGAAGGCGTTCTATCGCACAGCCATTGGGTTTGGGCTTGCGGCGATTTTTGCGGGGTGTATGGCGTGGGTGGGGTTTCACCATCTGGGGATGGTGGGCAGGTAGCGCACGCATGCCCTCTTTGATCAGCATGCGGACGCGGCATAGCCGCGTGCCGTCCTTTAAGCCACGACAACCAGGATCTGTCTGAAAATCGCATAGGCAAAGATCTCACCTTCGCCACCCGCATTTACGCTTCCCACGCACACTCATGTGCCGCGATGAAAGAACGGGAATCTGCGTCAATGCTTTCAGTGGAAATACTCGGCACCGGCGAATACCTGCCCAGCCAGTGCATACCGTCATCCCTATTCGACGAGCGCTGGGGCAAGCCTTCGGATTGGACGTGGCAGCGAGCCGGCATCGAGCGGCGTTATTACGCCACCGAGGAAGAAACCACGTCCGTCATGGCGGCGCGCGCCGCGCAGAGCGCTCTCGACGCGGCCCGCATCGATGCCGCCCAGCTGGATTGCATCGTTTCCGCCTGCAGCGTCATGGAGCAGGCGATCCCCTGCTCGGCCACCTTGATTCAACGGCAGCTCGGCCTTGGCGAAAGCGGCATTCCCGCGTTCGACATCAATGCCACATGCCTGAGCTTTCTCGCCGCGCTGGACACCATGAGCGTGGCGATCGCGGCGGGGCGCTACCGGCGCGTGCTTATTGTCTCCAGCGAAATCGCATCGGCGGGTTTGCGGGAAGACGACATGGAAACCAGCGTGATGTTCGGCGACGGCGCCGGTGCCGTCGTGCTCGGCCCATCGCAGGGCGGCGCATGCATCAAGGCGACGCACTACGAAACCTATGCCGCCGGCGCGGAGCTTTGCCAGGTTCGCGCCGGCGGCACGCGTATCCGCGTGCGCAAGCATCTGCAGGACTTTCTCGATGGGTCCTACTTTGAAATGCATGGCCGCCGCACCTATCGCATGGCGGCTCAGAAGCTGCCCGCCTTTCTGGAGCGCCTGTTTGCGCGATCGGGCGTCTCGCCGGACGCCGTCGACCGCATCATCCCGCATCAGGCCAGCGCCAAGGCGCTGGCGCATATCGAGAGCCTGCTCCAGTTGCAGCCGGGCAAGATGGTGAAGGTGCTCGCCACGCGCGGCAATCAGATGTCCGCGTCCATTCCGGTGACGCTTCATCATGCTGTGACCACCGGCGAAGTTAAGCGCGGCGACACCGTACTTCTGCTCGGATCCGGAGCCGGGCTCTCGCTGGGCGGCGCTGTCCTCACTTATTGACGTGTCGGCCCTACGCGCAAACGGCAGAGGCTGAATGGAGCGCATTGACTGGCGCGTCTACGAGGCGGGGCATTGCGCCCATCCGCTGTGCAGCACGCGGAAGGGCAGCGCCTGGAAGATGGCCCGCTTTCCGGCGCTGGCGTTTCTGCTCACCCATCCTTCGCACGGCGCGATGCTGTTCGACACGGGGTACTCCCGGCATTTTCTCCATGCCACCCGCGGCATGCCGGAACGGCTTTATCGCGCCATCGCACCGCCTCGGCTCGGCCCGAAGGAAAGCCTGCAGCAGCAACTGGAACGGGATGGTATCGATGCAAGCCACATCGGCACGGTGATGCTTTCGCATCTGCATGGCGACCACATCGGCGGCCTGCGGGATTTTCCTCATTCCGCCTTGCTCTGCTCGCGCCAGGGTTGGAATGACCTGAACCGGCGAAGCCGCCTGGCAGCGCTGAGCCGGGGCATGCTGCCGGCGCTGCTGCCCGATGGCTTCGGACAAGACGCGCAATGGATCGAGGATCTGCCGTCGGTCCCCATGACCGGCGTGTTCGAAGCATTCGCGACCGGGTACGACCTGTGGAACGACGGCAGCATGCTGGCTATCCCCCTGCCCGGGCATGCGGCGGGCCACTACGGCCTGCTCTTTCAAGCCACCAGCGGCGAACACGTGTTTCTGGTCGCCGACGCGGTGTGGTCATCCACGGCCTTGCTCGATGGCGTGCCGCCGCCGTCGTTCGTGACCTCGTGGCTAGGGGACACGGCTGCCTATATCGCCACCCTGGAACAGTTGCGGAAACTGCGCAGGGACGCGCCGGATCTGCGCATCGTGCCATCGCATTGCGATATGCATCGGCCCTGACGCCCGCCCCCGTCAGCCAGTCACTTTCCCCCCGCTGGCGGCAATGCCGCACCCCAGGCAGCCGACACGTTCCCGCCCAATCGCCACTCGCTGATCGGCCGCCGCGGCGCGATCAATGCCGGCAGTCGCGGATCCCTGGTGTGCGCATAGTAGGGCTCCATCCACGCCAGCTCGTCCTGGAACGTCCACGGAAACAGCTTCTGCTTGATCGGCGTGATCTTCGCAAAGCTCGCCGGATCGATGACCGCATCCGTGACGAGATGGGCCAGGCGACCGATCGCACGGCCGTTCTCCTGATACAGATCGATGTGCTGCTGCCGCGCCAGCTCAGCGGTGAACACCAGCGGGATCAGTGCGAACGTGTGGTAATGCAGCGCGCGATCGCCACGTTTCACTTCGCGCTCCAGTGAGCCATCCGGGCGGATATCGTGGATGCCTTCCCGCGCGCGCGCCAGGCCGGCGTCGATCAGCTCCGGCCGATGCGCCACCGTACCGGTGGCCACCAGGTTCAACCCCGCCCAATACACCAGGTTGTTGTGCAGATGATTGATGGCGTCGGCGTCGCGCGTGGCAACGGCGATGTGCTCCAGCCATTGGTTGATGGCATTGAGGCGGCCAGGGTTGGCATTCCTGACTTCCGCCGGCAGACGCAACTCCACCAGGGCGAAGTCGGTGCCCGCCCATGAGCGCTCGTAGTAACCCTGGTAACCGGTGATCGGGCCCATCAACGCATCGGCGCTGGCCCAGGCATCGAGCAGATCCATGGTGCAGGCCCATTGGCCGCTGTCGGCGGCGTGATTGAGCTTTGCGATGTAGTCCCGCATGGGCTTGACGGCTTGGGCATAGCTCGTCGGGTCGTCGTAGAAACCCGGCGGGTCGATCGATTTAACCGGTGCCGGCACATCGCATGCTTGGGCAAGGTCGTTGCCGAGATACGCGGAGAACAGCAGCGCGCCTATCATTCGCAGAATGTAGCGATTCATGCTTGCTTCTCGTGGAGGCCACCCTCCGCATTGGCGACATAACGCATGGTGGGGCGTGGCGATTACGTGGCCGGCTAAGCGGGGAGGGGTGTAGTTAGATCGGCATAGCTGCACTTGTCCCCGTTAGTTCGTTAGCTCTCCAACAGAACTCGTCACCTCCTATTCTCGTCACCCCAGCGAAAGCTGGGGTCCAGTGCCTTAAGACGCTGGATCCCAGCTTTCGCTGGGATGACGGTAGTTCTGTCGGGTGCTGTAAGTGCTACTGCAAAGCAGCTCGGAGACTCGCTGCCAGCGCCATTCGCTGCTCGATGGCATAGGGCACCTTCTTCCCCCCATACAGCCCATCATTCGAGTAGCGCGGAAACACATGCAGATGGTAATGCCACACATCCTGATTGCCCGCCGGACCATTGTGCTGGCGCGTGGAGATACCTTCGCATCCAAAGGCGCTCTGCATGGCGTGCGCCAGCCGGCGTGTGGCATGGAAGAAGTCGCTGCCAAGCTCGTCCGGCATATCCAGCACGTTCTCATAGTGGCCCCGCGGCACCACCAGGCAGTTGCCTTTGATTCCGGCGTAGTGGTGCGTGGGCACCAGCGCGAACACGTTGGCATCCATCAGGACAACGGCTGATTCCGGCGCAGGCGATGGGAGCGTCCCGGCGATACCGCAGAACGGGCACTCATATCCGGGCGGAGCATGCTTCATAAAGCCTGATGGCTCATAGACACCCGTAGCAGGGCGAGCTCAGGATTCTGTGTTGCGCCCCGGCTACCCGTCAATCGGAAAACATTACCCCCGCGTGAAGTGTCATTGATGCCCACCGATCACCACCGTGATTCGGTGCGCGCGTCTACCCGCCGGCCTGGCACCCCTCCTAGCATCGGCGCGAATCAGGGCACTACCCGGCCCCGCCTTGCCAAGCATGCAAGCCAATACGGGCGATGACTCCAGCTCCCTGGAGCTTCATTTCACTGTCGTATCAAGGGGTAATTTATGCGCCTTTCCGCTATCGCCATGGCTTGCCTGCTGGGCCTGTCCGTCAACGCGTCCGCCGCCGATGTCAAATCCATCTCGCGACTGGCCGCAGGGCCGGAGGGCGTGCTTTTCGTGGCCGACTGGAAGGCCGCCGAAGTGCACGCGATCAAGCTTGCGCCCGCGGCCCGCCAGCCCGCGGGCGCGGTGTTCAACGTGCTGGATCTGGAGAAGCTGCTGTCCGACCAGGTCGGCGGCGCCAGGATCGCTGTCGAGGATATGGTTGTGCGCCCCGGCACTGGGGAAGTTTACGTCGCCATCAGCTATGGCGCGGACAAGACGCCGGCGCTGTTCGTCGTGACCAGCGACAAGAAGGCGCGCCGGGTCGACCTGAAGGCCGCGCAGGGCACGTCGGTGGCGCTGCGCGATGCGCTCACTACCAACGAGAAGTTCTGGAAGGAGATGCCGGAGCGCAGTTTCACCGTCACCGACATGAAGTGGCACGAGGGCGAGCTTTTCGTGGCCGGGCTTTCCAACCAGGATTTCGCTTCGACATTGCGGCGCATCCATTATCCCTTCGACGCGAAGCAGTCGATCACCTCCGTCGAGATCTTCCACGGCGGGCATAACCTGATCGAAACGCGTGCACCGATCCGGGCCATGAGTTTCGCGAAGCTTGGCGGCCAGCCGTATCTCGTCGCGGCCTATACGTGCACGCCGCTGGTCATTATTCCGCTCGATCAGTTGAAGGATGGCGCGCATATTCGCGGCAAGACGGTCGGCGAACTCGGCTACGGCAATACACCGGCCGATATGGTCTCTTACTCGCAGACCGAACAGGGCAAGACCCGCGACTTTCTGATGCTGGTGAACTACAACCGCGTGTCCAACATCATCCCGGTGTCGGAGCTGGATGCGGCGCGCATGGGGCCGGGCATCGAGAAGCAGGTGCCGTTCGGGCAGATCGCCGGCTTGAACGTGGCGCAGGCTCCGCTCGCTGGCGTGATGCGGCTGGATAACCTGGACGACCAGTCGTTCGTCATGGTCCGACGCGATCTGCAGCACGATGAGTTGCAGCTGGTATCCATGGGCAAGGACCTGAGCTTCCGCCTGTCGGACCATATCTCCGAGTACGCGTTTCCGAACTTCAGCTTCAAGGGCAATGCGTTCCAGCAGAAGTACATCAAGCCGCGGCAGGACATGCTGCTGAAGGATGAAGGCTTTCCTGATCTGATCAAGGCTTCGGATTAAAGCCATGCGCTGGCAACTGCTGATGGGCGGCGTAGCGCTCGCCGCCGCGTTGCAAATCGCACGAGCCGCGCAGCCTGCGCCGGAGGTTGTCGTTGTCCAGCCCTCCGGCGCCGAAGTACCTGCCAATCTGCTGCGCCTGTCCGTCGTGTTCGCGGCACCGATCGAAGGCGAGGTATTGCCGCGGATCGCTCTTTCTCGCGCCGACGGACGTCCACTGCAGGAACCTTTTCTGCCACAAGAACTGTGGTCGCCCGACGGAAAGATCCTGACCCTGCTATTGCATCCGGGCCGCGTCAAGACCGGCCTGGTCGCGCGCGAGCAGCAGGGGCCCATCGTGAGTGAGGGGGACGATGTGGTCCTCACTTTCGATGGGCATCCCATCAAGCGATGGCATGTGGGCGCTGTGGACGGCAACGGCCCGGTCGCCTCCGCATGGAAGCTCTCGCGTGTGCACGCCGGTTCGCGAGAGCCTTTTGTCGTCACCCTCGACAACCCCATCGATGGCCTGGACGTCGACTACCTGGCCGTCGTCGATGGCAGCGATCATCTGATCGCGGGCCAGCGGCAATTGCGTGATGGCGAAACGACGTGGACATTCACGCCGGCCGCGGCGTGGAAGGCGGGGGATTATCGGTTGATGGTGCGCGGCACGCTGGAGGATGCTTCCGGCAATCGGCTCGGCGGGCACTTCGAAACGTCGATCGATTCGCCGCAACCGCCAGCGGCCGATGTCGGCTTGGATTTCAAGGTGAGTCCGGATCGGCGGCAAGGGACGAGTGCAGTTAATTCGAGATAACTTCACCCGTCCCCGTTCAAGTTCTACTTCAACGCATCGATGTCATGCGCAAACTTCTGGAGCAGGCGAACCAGTTCATCCACTTCGCCCTGCTCCCAGTCTGCAAACAGCGCCCGGCCGAAACGCTCTCTTGCCGCGTCCAGGGCGTCGGTCATGACCTTGCCTTTCGGCGTGACGCAGGCTTCGGTGACCCGGCGGTCTGTCGCACCCGCCTGGCGGCTGACCAGGCCAAGCGTTTCCAGCTTGGCCACCTGTTTGCTCACCGTCGAATAGTCGCGCCCTACCCGCCCCGCCAATTCGCCCACCGCGATCGGCCCCAGGCGCTCGACCAGCACCAGTAGCGGAAACAGGGCGCGATCCAGCGATATGCCCGCCTCCTGGATCATCGCCTCGTCGCGGTCTGGCCGGTTGAACACGCTGATGATGGTGATCAGCGCACCGTGCAGGTTTCGGATCTGCCGGGATATATGTGCATCTTGCACATTCTTTTTGCTTGGCATATGCTCGCTCCAGTTATGTGCACTTTACACATATTGGAGCGGTCATGACCAGTCATACGAAGATCGACGTGCTGATTTGCGGCGCCGGCGCCGCCGGACTCACCCTGGCCATCGAGCTGGCGCGGCGAGGCATCGCCTTCCGCCTGGTGGAAAAGATGGACGTCCCCTTCCACGGTTCGCGCGGCAAGGGCATCCAGCCGCGCACGCTCGAGGTCTTCGAAGACCTGGGCATCGTGGACCGGATCATGGCGGCCGGCGGCCTATATCCGGCCGTGCGCGAATACCGCGGCGATGGCAGCCATGCCGAATCGGAGGTGGTCGAGCGCGCCGATCCGACGCCCGCCGAACCGTATGCGCTGCCCCGGATGCTTCCTCAGTACCTTACCGAAGCCATCCTCCGCGAGCGCCTGCGCGAGCTGGGACACGCTCCGGAATTCGGCTGCGAGCTGATCGATTTCAGCCAGGACGAAGCCGGCGTCGTGGCGCGCCTGCGCAAGCATGGCAACGACGAAGTGGTGCACGCGCAATACCTGGCCGGTGCCGATGGTGGCCGCAGCTTTGTGCGTAAAGCACTGGGCGTCGAATTCCCCGGCAAGACGCTGGGTGTGCGCGCCATCGTGGCGGACGTCACCCTGGCTGGCCTGTCGCGCGATGCATGGCATCGCTTCAACGACGGCTCGATGGAACGGCAGCTGGCGGTCTGTCCACTGGCGGGTACGGAGCTGTTTCAGATCCAGGCACCGATACCGATGGAAGGCGAGGTCGATCTCACCGCCGCCGGCCTCACCGCCATGCTGCACGATCGATCCGGACGCAGCGACTTGCTGGTGAGCTCCGTTTCGTGGGCATCGGCCTATCAGATGAATGCACGACTGGCCGATCGATACCGCATGCAACATGTATTTCTGATTGGCGATGCGGCGCATATCCATCCGCCGACCGGTGGCCAGGGGCTCAATACCAGCATCCAGGATGCTTACAACCTCGGATGGAAGCTCGCCGCCGTACTGCGCGGCGCGGCAGATGCGTTGCTCGATACCTACGAGCAGGAGCGCCGTCCTGTTGCCGCCGAGGTGCTCGGGCTTTCCACCCAGTTGCTTGCTGCGGCGAAGCAGGGCGATATGCGGCGTGGTCGTAATGTGCGGCAGCTGGATCTTGGTTATACGGATTCCACGCTTTCGCTGGAGTTACCGGAACGTGTCCATGGCCCCTATGCCGGAGACCGTGCTCCCGATGCGCCGATGCTTGGCGCCAGCGGCCAACCGATGCGGGTGTCTGCCTTGCTGAAAGGCACGCATTGGACGCTGTTCGGTTATGAAGCAGACCGCGCTTGCGTCCCGGCGCGGCCGGGGCTTCGTATTCATATCGTCGGCGAAGGCGCAGAGCTCGTCGATGATGGAGGTCATTTCCAGGCGGGCTATGCGATGTCCGCGGGGCAGTGGGTGTTGGTGCGGCCGGATGGGTATATCGCGGCTATCGTTGGCACGAAGCATCTCGGGGCGGTAGAAGTCTTTTTCCGGTACGCCGAGCGCGGCATGGCTGGGGCGTGAAACCGATGGGTCGGGTAGAAGGGGGACGGGAACAATTAAGCAGGGTTAACTCCACCCGTCCCCTTTAAACCCTCAGGCGGTTCGGCTAGCCAACCGCCTCTGCAAATTACCCGCGAAGCGCTCCGCCGCTCCCGGCTGTTCGCCAAGGTGCAGAAACGGCTCGATCATTTCCAGCTCCATCAGCAGGAAGCTGCCCTTGCAGATCACGCCGTCCACCCGCGCATAGGCACTGTCGGCATGGCCGAGCGCCGCGGCGGCGGATAGAGCCCGCTTGGCGCTGGCAATAAGCGCCGGATCGGGATCGACCTCATCGGCCGTACCCCCGAAGTCCGACTGCACCCGGTAATCGCCAGCCGCTGCCCGCTTGATCACCGCATGGCTGTACTCGCCATCGAAAAACAGCAAGGACCATTCGCCGTCGCTGACCACTTCGGGCACGAAGGGCTGCACCAGGTACTCGAACTCCACCGGCAGTTGCGCCACGACCTGCTCGAACGTGGCATCGCCAACGACACCGCGCGCCGTATACCAGGCCGTTCCGCTGACCGTCGGCTTGACTACCACCTCCTGGCCAGGCATCCGGGCCAGCGTTTGCCGCAGTTCGGTTCCCGCTGCAATGGTCGTGGGAATGATGTCGACACCTTGCGCCGCCAGTTGGGGCAGATAGCGCTTGTCGCTGTTCCAGCGCAGCATCGCCTTATCGTTGATCGTCGGAACGGGCAGGCGATCCAGCCACTCGCCGAACTCGGCGTAATGCTTGAAGTAATCCCAGGTGGAGCGCATCAGCACGGCGTCGTATTGCGACCAGTCCACGCCGGGGTCGTTCCAGACGCAGGGCACCGTCTCGATGCCAAGGCTTCGCAGCGAATCCGCCAGATGCTGGTCGTCCGGATGAATCCCCGGAATCATCGAGGACGTAGCGACCGCAAGACGATGTGTAAAAGATTTGGACATAGCCATTCCTCCATCAATGGAGGGCGCCCTTGCTGAGATATCGAAACCGAGCGTGGCGGATCAAGTCCGTCGCAGCACCCCTCGGTTCCGACGACGAGGCCATCGTTCGGTCAGTCGTTCAAATAGCCCCACACCTTTGAAATAACCACCGAGCCTTCGCCGACCGCGGAAGCCACGCGCTTGACCGATCCGGCGCGAACATCGCCCACCGCAAAAATCCCCGGCTGCGATGTTGCGTAGGGCGAGTCCGCCCCGGCGGCTTCTCCGGTCTCGACAAAGCCTTTCGAGTCCAGCTTCACCAGGCCCGACAACCAGGACGTATTGGGCTCCGCGCCAACCATGATGAAAAGCGCGCAGGTCGGCAGCGTGTAATCCGTTCCACTCTGGCTGTTGTGGATGGTGACGGAGTCGATCCGCTCGCCACCGTGCAGCAAGCGCACCGCGGAGCCATATTCGATGGTGATCTTCGGGTCCGCTTCCAATCGGCTGGATAGATAACTCGACATCGACGACGCCAGCGAGGTGCCGCGCACCAGCAGTCGCACGCGGTTGGCCGATCGGCTCAGGAACATGGCGGCCTGGCCGGCGGAGTTGCCGCCGCCGATCACCAGCGCCTCGCCGTCCTTGCAATAGCGCGCTTCATTTTCGGTGGCGGCGTAATAGACGCCGGCGCCTTCGAATTCCGCCAGGCGGTCGATCGGCAGGCGCTTATATTGCACGCCCGTCGCCACCACGATGGCGCCCGCCAGAAGGCGTTGGCCATTGTCGAAGGTCGAGCAGAACTTGCCGTCCTCCCGACGCTCCACGCTCACCACACGCCGCGGCATGATGAAGCGCGTGCCGAACTTCATCGCCTGCACTTCGCCGCGCCACACCAGGTCCGCGCCGGAGATGCCGGTGGGGAAGCCCATGTAGTTTTCGATGCGGCTCGAGGTGCCGGCCTGGCCGCCGATGGCGATGTCTTCCACCACCATCGCACTCAAGCCTTCGGCGCCCGCATAGACGCCGGCGGCCACGCCGGCGGGGCCGCCGCCGACGATCATCACGTCGACCGCTTCCTCGTCGGCCAGCTCGAAACTGAGGCCCATCAGCCTGGCGATCTTGTCGGGTGTCGGTTCGCTCACCACGTGGTCGCGGCCGAAAATCACCGCGGGACAGTCCGCGGAAATCGCACAACTGGTCGCGATGCGATGGGCTTCCGCACTGCCAATCGCGTGTGACGCATACGGCAGGCGGTTGCGGCTGGCAAATTCGCCGATGCGCTGGACGTGGCGGTCGGCATCCTCGCCGATAAGCACCAGCGTGCCATCGCGCTCATCGAGCTGGCGGCGCCGGCGCGCCGCAAACACCGTGATGATGATGTCCGACATCTCCGGTATTTCGGACATCAGGCGCAGCATGGCGGCGCGCGGCACTTCCAGCACGCGGGTGTCCATCACGGCACGCATGGGCAAGGCCCATACGCCGCCGTTGAGGAACGAGATCTCGCCCATGAACTGGGTCGGGCCCAAGGTCGAAGGGAAATGGCGTTCGCCCGTAAAAGGGTTCACCACCTCGACCTCGCCTTCCTCGACGTAGACGAAACGGTCGATCGAATCACCCAGCTTGGCGATCAACTCGCCCGCCGCATAGCGCTTCTGGACCCCTTCCGCCCGCATGGCCGCGACGTGGGCGCTATCGAGCGGCACACGCTGCATTTCTCTGAGGTCGCGCCCGATGGTTTCCACTGCACTTCTCCACTGTTTGTGTTGGCCGTTCAGGCGCGCCGATGTACCCGACATGGCCGCCCCGGACGCATCGCAGTGTTGGGGTTCGCCTGTGGCTCACCCCAACCTACGCGGGCTATGTTTCATGCAATCCATGGGCGCGCTCAATCACCTGCACCCGATAGGTCCTCGCGAACATGCCGAGCCATCGCAGCTTGGCAAGGTACTCGGTAACGCGCGGAAGGATTCGGCCCCGCTCCTCATCGCCCAGGTCCCGAACTTCAAGAGCGTCGCCACAGGATGCGGGCAGATAGATGGTCCACAAGCCTTTGCTCAGAGAAACCTCGAATCGGTAGACGCCACCGTCATCGACATACTCCAGCCCTTCGTTCCGGGCGACCAGGGAAAGCTTGTAAGCCATACGGGTTCTTCTATCCCTCACGAGGTTTGAACAGCAACCTTCCCCCAACGCATCGCACTGTTTTATTGGCCGTCCCGGCAAATCGACGGACCCGACGTAGGTTGGGGTGAGCCGCAGGCGAACCCCAACATGGCCACCCCAGACGCATCGCACCGTTGGGGTTCGCCTGCGGCTCACCCCAACCTACTCTTGGATGACCGGCTGTCTGTTCCGGAGACGGATCGTGTAACCGCCTAAGGTTACCGACTCGCTTGCCGTAGCCACAACATCGGGTTGCGCGGTGGCCGCCGCCGGCTGATGGAGGCTCACCGGTTGGTGGCGCCATGGCCGTGCCTTAAGCTGATGACCGGCCGGGTCCGCCGGATCTGATGTCTTCCTTGCACGGTATCGCGCACTTGAAGCTATCCATGGGCTACCGCCTGTTCCTGGCCATCTGGCTCACGATCCTCGTGGCCGGAGCACTTGGCGTCGAGCTGGTGCGCTGGCGGCTGCTGGACAACTTTGCCGAGCATCGGCTCGATACCGACACGCACTTTCTCGACACGCTGGGCGCCACGCTGGAAGCGAGCTACCGGCAGCACGGCGACTGGTCGTTTCTGCCGCACGATGCCGCCCAGCGCAAGGCGTGGCTGCGCGAGGCGTATGAGCGCTCCCGCGGTACCGCCGGTCCGCTCGATGCCAGGTCGGGAGCATCCAGCGTGGCTTATCGGATCGGGCTGGCCAACCCGCAAGGCCGGTATCTGGCGGGCGCTGTCGCCTCGCCCTTGATGATTGCCTTTGCCTCGATCGATCGCGCCGCGCGACCGCTGACCGTCGATGGCCGTCCGGTTGGCACCCTGATCGTGGCGTACCCGCAGAATCCCGACGACGCATTGGCCGTGGCCTTCCTGATCGATCAGCAAGCTCACCTGGCCTGGGCTTTGGTGGCGGCGCTGCTGCTGAGCATGGGCGTCGCCTCGCTGCTGGCCGCGTATATCCGCCGCCCGATCATGCGGCTCGTCGCCGGTGCGCGCCAACTCGAGAGCGGCCGGTTCGATACGCGCATCGACTCGCCGCGCACCGACGAACTGGGCGAGCTGGCCCAAGCCTTCGATCGGCTCGCCGCGCGCCTGGAAGAAGTGGAGCGCATGCGCCAGCAGTGGATTGCGGAAACCTCGCATGAACTGCGCACGCCGCTCGCGGTGTTGCGTGCGCAGATCGAGAGTTTCCAGGACGGCGTGCGTACTGCCACGCCGGCAAATATCGCCTTGATGGAGCGGCAGATCCGCTCGCTCAGTCAGCTCGTCGATGACCTGCACGAACTGGCGCGCGGTGACCTCGGGCAGGTTCGGTATGAGCTTGCGCCGCTTGATGCCTGGCAGTTGGCAACCGAGGTGTTCGCCGATTTCTCGGCGCGGTTCGATGCGAACGGCTTGCTCGCCACGATCGGCGAAGCACCGCTTCGACGTGTCGCGCATGGCGATGCAAGCCGTATACGGCAAGTGCTCGCCAACCTGTTGGAGAACAGCGCGCGCTACACCAAAGCTGGCGGCAGCGTGGCGTTGGCAGGCGACGTGGTGGACGACACCATCCACATCCGCATCGACGACTCCGCACCGGGCGTTCCCGCAGCCTCTCTCGACCGCCTCGGCGAACGCTTCTTCCGGCTGGACGACTCGCGCAACCGCGCCTCCGGCGGCTCGGGCCTCGGCCTCGCCCTGTGCCGGCAGATCCTTGCGGCGCATGGCGGGCGCCTGATGCTCGCGCCATCGCCGTTGGGCGGATTGCGCGCGACGATGGTGCTGCCCTTGGACGACCGATGACCGCCAGGATTCTCATTGTCGAGGACGAGAGCGACCTCGCCGCCATCGTCACCGACTACGTGGTGGCCGCGGGATTCGCTGCCGAGGTGATCGCCGACGGCAAGGCGGCGCTCGAACATGCGGCCCGCGCCATGCCGGACCTGATCGTGCTCGACCTGATGCTGCCCGGGCTCGATGGGCTGGCGGTGTGCCGCGCTTTGCGCGCGTTTTCGGACGTGCCCATCCTGATGCTCACCGCCAGGGTCGAGGAGGTCGATCGCCTGCTCGGCCTGGAAGCGGGTGCCGACGATTACTTGTGCAAGCCATTCAGCCCGCGCGAACTGGTGGCGCGCATCAAGGCGATTCTGCGCCGCACGCAGGGAGGAGAAGCGGGCCGTCCGTTGCTGCAGATCGACGAGGCCGCGCGATCCATTCGCATCGGCTCGCATGTTCTCGATCTGACGCCGAGCGAATACCACGTGCTTGCGGCCATGCTGCGGCGTCCGGGCATGGCGTATTCGCGCACCCAGTTGCTCGATATCGTTCGGCGCGACAACCTCGACGTCAACGACCGCACCATCGACACGCATATCAAGAATCTGCGCCGCAAGCTCGCCGCCGTGCTGCCGGAGGTCGAGGTGATCCATTCGATCTACGGGGTTGGCTACCGCGTCGACTGGTGATCCCGCCGCGCCGCGGCGATCCCCACAATTTCCCCACATTGTGGCGGCAGCCTGCCTCGGTCGGGCGACGGCGCCCTTAGGCGGGAAATGCAATGAACAAGCGAACCAGGATCTTTGCGGCCATGGCCGTGCTCGGCGTGGCGGCCGCGGGAAGCGTGGCCGTGCTGGCGTGGCCGGGCGGGCCGGGCCAGGGGCCGCCGCACGAGCCGCCGCAGAAGGACATGGCGATCGACAAGGTGGCGCGCGACGAAGTGATTCAGAACGTCATCGCCAACCTCAAGCGCGCTTACGTCTTTCCGGATAAGGCCATCTCGCTGGAGAAGGACTTGCGCGCACGCGTGGCGCACGGCGATTTCGACGCGATCGACAGCGCCCAGAGTTTCGCCATGCGCTTGACGGATCTTTTGCAGAGCCAGACGCATGACAAGCATCTGGAAGTCCGCTACTTCGAACAGGCGGTTCCCGAAAGCCACGACGGCGGCCCGTCAGCGCAGGAACAAGCGGCGGAGGCGCTGCACCAGAAACAGGTCAACTACGGTTTCGCGAATATCGGCCGGCTGCATTTCAATATCGGCCTGCTCGAACTGCATGCGTTTGGCCGGCCGCAGCACACTGCCGAACGCATCACCGCGGCCATGACCCTGCTCGGCGACACCGATGCGCTGATCGTCGATCTGCGCGAATGCCATGGCGGCGATCCCGATACGGTGATGCTGCTGGCCAGCTATCTGTTCGACCAGCCCACCCATCTCAACGACATCTATTTCCGCGACGAGGGCCGCACGGAGCAGCGCTGGACCACCGCCAGCGTCACCGGCAAGCGCTACGGCCAGGCGCGCAAGCTCTATGTCCTCACCAGCAGCGAGACCATTTCAGGCTGCGAGGATTTCGCCTACGCGCTGAAGAATGCGGGGCGGGCGAAGATCGTCGGCGAGGTCACCGCCGGCGCGGCCCATGCCGGCTCGCCGCAGCGCTTGAGTACGCATTTCATGATGTTCGTGCCGTCGGGGCGGCCGATCAATCCGGTGACGCACGGCGATTGGGAAGGCACCGGGGTGGTTCCCGATATCCAGACGTCGGCGAAGAAAGCGCTCGATGCAGCGCAGTTGGCGATCCTGAACGAGATGGTGGTTGCCGAGCGCGATCCGGCGCGCAAGGACGAGATGCAGGACCACATCCGCGAGCTGCAATAGCGCCATCGAAGCGCCCGCCGCGCACCTGAAAGTTGCTGCGGCCGGCCGGAGCCTCCTGGCTTGCGCGAAGCATGCCTGCGTCAAGCCTGCTACCCTAGCGGGGTAGCCAGGAGGCGCCGTACGCATGATCTCGCCAGCCAGGCCCGTCCACGCCGCTGCCCACTGTTCCACCTGCCAGGCGGTCTGTTGCCGCCTTACGGTCGTGGTGCGGCCGGAGGAACATATTCCCGCGCACCTCACCACTTACACGCCCGAAGGCCTGCATGTGATGAGGCATGCCGAGGACGGTTGGTGCGCGGCCATGGACAGGACGCACATGAATTGCGGCATCTACGAAAACCGGCCCTCCGAGTGCCGCCGCTTCGTCATGAACGGCCCGTATTGCAAGGCCCTTCGTGCCGAGTACGACGAGCGCGGCGCCGCCGGCGTACGGCAGGAGCCGGTCGGCTAGGTTTTACGGTTTCACGATTACGCCCGCGGATACACTTCGCAGCGCCCCTCATCACCACGCCCAGGACCCTTCCATTGGCCAAGACCAACTATTCCTTCGAAAAGCGGCAGCGCGAACTTGCCAAGAAGAAGAAGCAGGACGAGAAACAGGCCAAGAAGGTCGGCTCGCGCGATGAACCCAAGGCTGAGCCCACGACACCGGCGCCGACCACCACGGGTGAGTAAGCGCGGCTGCGGCATTCGGCATTCGGCATAAAAAAAGCCCGGCGCAAGGCCGGGCTTTTTTACTTGCTGGCAAGCGACCTTAGATCGCCTGCACCTGCTCGGCCTGCAGGCCCTTCTGGCCCTGCGTCACGACGAAGGACACCTTCTGACCCTCGACCAGGCTCTTGAAGCCCGACGACTGGATCGCGCGGAAGTGGACGAACACGTCGTCACCGCCCTTGTCACGGCTGATGAAGCCGAAGCCCTTTGCATCGTTGAACCACTTCACAGTACCGGTTTCTGCCTGGGACATGTCTATTGCTCCTGAAACGAATAAAGCCGCGTAGCGGCGAAAAAGCTGGTCGCAAGGAGGAAGGGGTACAACGGTGTAGTGAGACTGCTATCTACAACCGGGCCACAATTCATGGTGACCCTTGAAACTCAGCCGGCATAAGATAAGTGCCCCTGGCCAAAAGTGCAAGATGCTGCCGGCATCTGGCCCCACCCCGGGACTCGAACCATGCTCTTACTGCTGGTGGAAGACGACCGGGATCTGGCCGCCTCGGTCCTGGAATACCTGGAATCCGACGGCTACGAGTGCGACCACGCCCCCGACGGAAAGGCCGCCCTGGAGCTGCTCCAGGCGCAGGCTTATGCGGCCATCGTGCTCGACGTGAACCTGCCGCGGATGGACGGTTTTGCCTTGTGCAAAGCCATGCGCGAGGCCGGCGTGGCCACCCCCTGCCTGATGCTGACCGCCCGGGACAGCCTCGCCGACAAGCTGAACGGCTTTCGCAGCGGGACCGACGATTACCTGGTCAAGCCCTTCGACATGGCCGAGCTGTCGGCCCGCCTGGGGGCCCTGTCCCAGCGGGGGCGCCACCTGCAGCGCCTGGCGGTGGCCGACCTGGCCATCGACCTGGCCACCCGGACGGCAGCGCGCCATGGCCGGCCGCTGTCGCTCAGCGGCAGGGAGTGGCAGGTGCTGGTCCACCTGGCCCGCAAGAGCCCCGAGGTGGTGACCCGGGAGCAGCTGGAGGACCTGCTGTGGCCGAACGGAGCCCCCTCCGCCGACGCCTTGAAGATGGTGCTTTACCGGCTGCGCAACGTGGTCGATGACGGCGAAGCGCAGGCCCTGGTGCATACCATCCGGGGCCACGGCGTGGCGCTGCGGGCCCAGGCACCGCAGCCATGAAGCTGCGGCGCCTGTTCGCCGGACGCCTGCTGGTGCTGGTCCTGCTGGTCAGCGGCTTGAACGGCTACGCCATCTACCGCCTCTACAACTGGGGCCTGGACGACAGCAGCGAGTTCTATCTGTCGAAGGACGCCGAGCAGGCCGGCGCCCTGTACGAGTCGACCGGCCGGCTCCCGGCCGGCGATGGGTTCCGCCAGTACTTCGTCGACGCCAAGGCGCTTTCCGCCCGCTATGGCCAGGCGCTGACGAAAGCCCGCTGGACGCCGGGCCAGGCCGCGACCTTCGATACCGGCCAGGCCTTTTTCTACGTCATGCCGTTCGAGCTGGGGCCGGGGCACGAGCCCGCCTTCGTGGTGCACCGCTTCCTGCCCGAGGACGATGCGGGGCACGGCGGCCCCAGCCTGACCATGGTGGCGCTGGTCCTGCTGCTGCTGTCGCTGCCTATCGTGGGCGTGGTGGCGTTCGAGATGTTCCGCTCCGTGGGCGGCCCGATCGAACGGCTTACCGCCTGGGCCAAGACCCTGCCCGGCCAGCCGGCCGGGGCGCCGCACCAGGCCCCGGCCCTGCCGATCGAGGAACTGGACACCCTCGCCGCGCAACTGCAGGGCGCCATGAACGAACTGGCCGCCACCCATCAGCGCGAGCAGTACTTCCTGCAGACCCTCAGCCACGAGCTGCGCACGCCGCTGGCGGTCACCGGGGCAACCCTCGACCTGCTGGACAAGAAACGCGACAGCGCCATGACCCCATGGCAGCACCAGCTCGACCGCCTCCGCCGCGCCCATGGGGATATGCGCGCCATGACGGAGACCCTGCTGTGGCTCTGGCGCGAAGGGCACGAAGAGCTGCCGCTGGTTCCGGTGCCGCTGCAGCCCTTGGTGGAGCAGGCCTGGCGCGATCTCAGCGCGCGCGTTTCGGAGCAGACTTTCAGCCTGCAGCTTGATGTCGCCGCGGACCTGAGTGTGCGCGCGATGCCGACCCTGCTGCAGATGACCATGCACAACCTGCTACGCAATGCCCTGCAGCATGGCGCCCCGGGCGTCATTCGAATCCAGGCGGATACCGGCAGCCTTCGTATCAGCAATGCACTGGGCAGGGACGAGCCGGGCGATGGCGATGCGCACGGCTTTGGGGTCGGCCTGCATCTGGTCGAGCGCATTGCCGAGCGCATGGGATGGCGGGTGGCAGTGACGCAGACCGAACAGCTGTTCCAGGTCCAGGTGATCTACGCCGATACCTGAGCACGACCCCGAAGCGGCCGTTACCTGCCTGTTACCCGCCAAGCCCTAGCCTTCGTTTCCACCCTTGATTCAAACCCGGCGAACGAGGTGCCACTGTGGCTACGCGCAGGCAGTTCATAACCCAAGCTTCTTCCCTGATCGGCCTCGGCCTGGTTTCTCCGCTGGTGTTCGGCTCGTCGAACCTGTCGTCGTGGCTGGGCAATGCCGCCGACGGCGACCTGTATATGCCGGAAGAGGAACATCCGCACCTGCGCACGTTCATGGCGTTCGGCGCGCAGAGCTCGAACTGGCGCGATTGGACACCTGACGTGCAGGCCTGCCTGGGCCTGGTCGCCAGCACCATCGCCGCCTATGAGCCGGTAACCATCCTGTGCCGGGAAGACGAGTTGGATCTGGCCAGGGAACTCTGCGGCACCCACAACACGCGGTTCATCACCACGGATCTCGACGACATCTGGATGCGCGACATCAGCGCCAACTTCGTTATCGGCCGCCATGGCGAAGTCGGCGCCGTCGATTTCAATTTCAACGGCTGGGGTGGCAAGCAGGAACACGACATGGATGCGCGAGTGGCGCGCCTGGTCGCCAACGATGCGCACGCCGAATACATCCGCAGCGAGCTGACCGGCGAAGGCGGCGGCATCGAAGTGGATGGCCAGGGCACCGCCATCCTCAATGAAAGCTGCTGGGTCAACGCCAACCGCAACCCGGGCTGGAGCCGCAGCCAGATCGAGGACGAGCTGAAGGCCGTGCTTGGCCTGAAGAAGATCATCTGGCTGCCGGGCATCAAGGGCAAGGACATCACCGACGCCCACGTGGACTTCTACGCGCGCTTCGTCAAACCCGGCGTGGTCATCGCCAACCTGGACAATGACCCGTCGTCGTACGACTACGCCGTGACCCGGACCCACCTGGACATCCTGCGCAGCGCCACCGACGCGAACGGCCATCCACTGACCATCCATGCGCTGCCGCCGCCGGAACGGCTGCGCAAGAACCGCTTTATCAACGGCAACGATGCCTTTGCCGCCGGCTATATCAACTTTGTGGTGGTGCGCGGCGCCGTGATCGCACCCGAGTTCGGCGACGCGCATGCCGACAAATACTGCAAAGACCTGCTGCATTCGCTGTACCCGTCGCACCGGATCATCCAGCTCAATATCGATCCGATCGCGGCCGGTGGTGGTGGCATCCACTGCGTCACGCATCATCAGCCGCAGGTCTGAAGCGCTTCGTCGCGCATCCCCGCCGGTTCTCAGGCGGGGATGCCTTCGCGTTTGATCGCCGGAAACGGAATGCCCAGCGCGCGCATCTGCTCATACGGGTTCATGAACTCGCGCCCTTGCTTGATCTTCCCGTTCTCCATCAAGAACGAATGGATGAAGTGGTTGCGATAGATGCCCGGCGGATAGCCCGGAAACAGGATCTGCCCCTCGCCATCGCATTCGACCCAGAAACGGTTCGGGTCCTGCGTCTCGAAGATCTGCACGTTGAGCCATTGCCAATCCGGGAAGCACTTCAGCGACCAGGCGCCGTGGGCTTTCAGGGCTTCATGGCCGTAGGAGGCGATCGGGCCGCCGGTATCGTTGGTCCACAGGCCACCGCTGCCGTCTTCGGTGAAGAGCTGGTAGCGGGTGAGGCGGCCTTCGCCGCGGCGGCTGAAGTAGTCCTCGATGACGCGGCGGTGGAGTGCGCGCAGTTCGTGGTCGCCGGTGATCGACTGCGCTTGGTTCGTGTTCGACATGGACATTCCTCTGGTCAATCCATCTACCTGCAAAAGAGAACCCTTCTCCCCTCGGGAGCACGCGGGGAGCGCACAGGGATGTGCGCGGTTTTGAGGAGCGAGGAAGGTGGCGGCAGCCGGATGAGGGTACGGGCGGAGTGCGACGCCCCACTCCGCCCGTACCCTCACCCCAACCCCTCTCCCAACGGGAGAGGGGCTTTACTCAAGCCTTCCAGCGCAACAGCTCCCCACGCGCCACCACCGTCGCCGCGCCCGAGACCTCAACCGGCCCGATCGCATCCATCGACCCACCCACCGTCGCCCGCATCAACGAGCGCCGCCCCATCTCCACACCTTGGAGAATCTCGATGGTGGTGCCGAACTCCAGCAACCCATGGCGTATCAGATGCAACGCCAACGGCCCCGCTGCCGAACCCGTCGCCGCGTCTTCCGCTACGCCATAAGCCGGCGAAAACATCCGCATGCGCCAATGCCGGCCTTCGCCCGCGAAACAGTTGACCGCCACGTCCGGCAGCGTCGCCAGCACGCGCAAGTCCGGCTTCACCGCCGAGAGCGCCTCGATCGTCGGCAGGCCGACGAAAACATGCCTCGGACCGATGTGATAAACCTCGACGGGCAGCGTCGAACCTTCGAGCCCCAGCCCATCGATAAGCACCTCGGCGTGCTCATACGGCAACCAGGTCGGTACCGGTTGCCGCATCGACGCGGCACACACCACACCTTCCAGGTCCCGCTCCAGCTCGAACGGTATCGTCCCCATCGCGGTCGCCATCCGCAGCGTGCCGCGGTGCCCGCGCTGCCCCAGCACAATGGCCGTGCCCAGCGTCGGATGCCCCGCAAACGGCAATTCGTTCACCGGCGTGAAAATACGCACGTGCACATCGGCACCCGCCGGAGGAGGAAACACAAACGTGGTCTCCGACAGATTCAACTCCCGCGCGATCCGCTGCATGTCATGCGCTTCCAGGCCCTGTGCCTCGAAGAACACCGCGACTGGATTCCCTTCCAGCGGGTTCTGCGTAAAAACATCGGCCACCGCATACGGCATCGATTTCAAGGCTGCAGCCTCCGCCAGTGCCAGCCCTGCCCATCGCGCTCATAGCGCAGGCGCTGATGCAGGCGATCCGGCGCGGCGTGCCAGAACTCGATGATCTCCGGATAGATGGCGTAACCCACCCAACCGTCGGGCCGCGGCAGGCCCAGCGATGCGGCCAGCAGCGCATTCGCTTCGTCGCGCAGGGCCGCCTCGTCTTCCAGCGGCGCGCTCTGGCGCGACACGAAGGACATCGCATTGGTGGTGAGCGGCCGCCGGCCCCATAGCGCATCGGAGACTTCGGCCGAGACCAGCCGCGTCGGCCCGGCCACCGTGATCTGCTGCTTGGTTTCCCGCCAGTACAGCACGCCCGACGACCAATGGGTCTCGTCGATCTCACGGCCCTTCTGGCTGTGCCGATGGGTGGTGAACACCAGCGCGTCCGGCCGCACCTCGATGACGTGCACCATGCGCGCGGAGGAGCGCCCATGCGGATCGGCCGTGGCCAGCGCCATCGCACCGCACTCCGGCACGCCCAGATCACGCGCCTCGTCGAACCAGCCGCGGATCGCACCCATCGGGTCGGCCGGCGGCGTTCCGAACACGCTGGTGTCGCGTGCGGCGACCGTGGCGACTTCGTACTCCGCCATGGTCACGCCCCTCCCTGCAGGAAGCCCACGGGCGCATGGCCCGGTGCCGGTACACCCAGGCTCGCCGCGCCGAACCATGCCGTGGGCGCGCCCTGGTCGATCAGCGCCTCGACATCGAAGCTCGAACGCCAGGTCGGCGGATAACCGACCAGCTCGGTCGCGCGATTCGGCGGCAGCGACTGGCTCATCGCTTCGTGGTGTTCCCACAGCACCACTGCGCCCCACAGGTTGTTGGCGGGGTCGGAGATCCAGAACTTCATGCGCATGCCGGCGATCGCCTCCCACGGCGCCACACCTTCGCCATGCAGGTACGTGCGCAGCGATTCGATCGTCTGGGCCGATCGGTCGAGATTCCACCAACTTATCGTAGCGATCATGATGAGAGCACTCTCTTGACGTTGGATGCGATGATGTCCACGCCACGCCGCGTCAGCAGCGATTCGGCGTGAAACTGGATGGAGGCGAAGCGGTCGCCGCGCAGCGCATGCACTTCGTTCGAGGCCAGGTCGCGGCTGACCTCGACGTTGCCGGCGCCCTGAACGTTGATTGCGCTCGCCTCGCACTTGGCCACGAACGAGTTGTAGAAGCCGACCCACTCGCGGTGACCGAACAGATCGATTTCCTTCTGCACGCCCTGGTTCGGCTCGGCGCGCGGCACCAGGTCCAGGCCCAGCTCGAGGCAAAGAATCTGATGGCTGAGGCACACCGCCAGGAACGCCTTGCGGCGCGCCAGCAGCTCGCTCATCACGTGGCGCAGGCTCGCCACCCGCCGATCGCGGCTATCGCGTGGGTCGCCGGGCCCTGGCCCCAGCACCGCGACGTCGCAATCGCTGTCGAACAGATCCGGATCGGTGCAGCTCTTGATGGTCACTTCCAGCCCGATCGCCTCGAGCTGCTGCGCCAGCATCGCGGTAAACGCATCTTCGGCATCGATGATCAATGCCCGGCGCCCGCGCAAGGACGGATCCACGCAGATCCGCTGGCTGCTGTCGGTCAACCAGAAGTTGGCGACGGCGCCGTTGCGCTTGCCGAGCGCGGCCTGGACCGCCGGCACGCCGGCAAAGCTTCGCGTCGCCTGCACCCCGAGCGCCGCCAGCAGCGCCCTGGCTTTGGCGCGCGTCTCCTCGGCCTCGGCGTGCGGTTGCGAATGGCGCACGATGGTGGAGCCGACGCCGATCTTCATCGTGCCGTCGGCGGCGATTTCCGCGGTGCGGATCAGGATCGCCGAATCGAGCCGCTCGCCGCCCGCCGCGTCGTTGCCGATCAAGGCAATGACGCCGGCATAGAAGCCGCGCCCTTCGCGCTCCTGCCGCGCGATCACCCGGCACGCATTCTCGATCGGGCTGCCGGTCACCGTCGGCGCGAACAGCGTCTGCCGCAGCACGATGCGCGCCTCGGCCTGCGTGCGGCCCTCGATGTAGTACTCCGTATGCGCCAGCCGCGACATCTCTTTCAGATACGGGCCACGCACCGTACCGCCAGCCGGACAGAAGTGCGCCATCATCTTGAGCTCTTCGTCGACCACCATGTAGAGCTCGTCGACTTCCTTCTCGTTGGTCAGGAAGTCCAGCACGCCATCCAGGGTCGGCCCGGTCGAGGGATAGCGATACGTGCCGCTGATCGGGTTCATCGTGGCCACGCCGTCCTCGACACTCACATGCCGCTCCGGGCTGGCGCCGATAAAGCTGCGGCCACCCACATGCACCAGGAAGGTCCAATAGGCCCCGGATTCCTGCACGGCCAGGCGGCGGAACCCCGCCAAGGCCGTCGCCAGCGAGTAGTCGTACAGTCTGGCGCGATAGGTGCGCTTCAAAACGAAGTTCGCCCCTTCGCCATGCCCGATCTCGTCGTTGATCACCCGGCGGACGGCCTCGGCATAGACCTCGTCGTCCATGTCGAACGCACCTTCCGACAAATGCAGCGCCACCTCGGGGAAGACGTCGAGCACCTCGTCCAGCGGATACGCCTCGCGCTCCCGGATCTCGATGGCGCAAAGCCTCTCGCCGTCGTCGATGCAGGCAAAGCCGCGCTCGCGCAGCTGGGCATAAGGAATCAGTACCAGCAAGCCTTCCCTGGATTCGTCCGTATCCGGCAGATCGACGAAGGATTCGCAGGTGCGCGCGTGGCCGGCATAGGCTTCCAGCATGCGTACACCCGGTCCTTTGTCGCGGACGATCAAGGCGAACGCGCTGTCCTGCAGCGCTCCGCTGATGATCCGTTGCAGCAAGGTCGCGCTCATTGCACCACCTCCGCGGTGGTGAGCACCACAGCGCAGCATCGGGCCGCGTGCTCCAGCGCCATCAGGTGCCGCTCCAGCGTGAAGTCCGCGGTCGCGTCGGCGACGACGAAGGTTTCGATGTCGTGCGAGAACGACTCCAGCGCCGTGGTGAGAATCCCGATGTGCGCATAGACGCCGCCGATGATCAGCTGATCGCGACCATGCGCGCGCATGCGCGACTGCAGATCGGATTTCCAGAACGCGCTGTAGCGCCACTTCTTGAACACCCAGTCGCGATCCTCCGGCGCCAGCTCCTCGATCACGGCGCGATCTTCCGGCGCCACCTGCATGCCGTCGCCCCAGAAGTCGCGCAGCAGCCCGCGCTCATCGCGGCTCATCCCGCCCGGCTGCGCCGTATAGGCCACCTGCATATCGTGATCGAGCGCGAACTCGCGGATCGCACGAAGGTTGCCGATCAACGGCACGTCCAGGCCGGCCTGGCGCAGCGGGCGCAGAAAGTAACGCTGCATATCGTGGATCAGGAACACCGCACGTGCCGGATCGATCGTCCAGCGCGGGATATTCCGCGGCAGTTGCCCGGACACCGGCAACGTATAAGCGCTGATCGAGGGAATCCCGGTCATGGCGTGTGCAAACCTCGTGGCGTCGATGGGTGGGTCAGATAACGGCAACCGGCCTGGGGCTGGCGGCGGGTCTTGCGCCGACCGTCGGCCCCGAGCGATCCGCCTTGGTGATCAGCATGGCCAGCTCCATCGCCTGCTCGTAGTTCAGGCGCGGATCCACCGCCGACTTGTAGGCGCGCGGCAGATCCTGCTCGGTCAGGCTGCGGGCGCCGCCCAGGCATTCCGTCACGTCTTCGCCGGTCATTTCCAGATGCACGCCCCCCAGGCGGGTGCCCTCGGCCGCGTGGATCTGGAACGCGGTTTCGAGTTCATACCGGATGTTGTCGAAGTGGCGGGTCTTGATGCCGGTGGGCGTGGTCTCGGTGTTGCCGTGCATCGGGTCGGCGACCCACAGCACGTGCCGTCCGGCGCGCCGTACGGCGGCGAGCAGCGGTGGCAGCGCTTCGGCGATGTGCTTGCGGCCCATGCGGGTGATCAGGGTCAGCCGCCCCGGCTCCTCGTGCGGGTTGAGCACTTCGATCAGCTGCAGCAGTTCGTTCGGCTTCGTCGAAGGACCGACTTTCAGCGCCACCGGATTCTGCAGGCCGCGGAAGTACTCGACGTGCGCACCGCCGATATCGCTGGTGCGCATGCCGATCCACGGCAGATGCGTGGAAAGATTGAAGCAGCCGCGGCGATGCGGCACGCGACGCGTCACCGCTTCTTCGAACGGCAGCAGCAGCGCCTCGTGGGAGGTGTAGAAGCCGGCGCTGACGCGCTCGGTTCCCATCTGGCCGCCCAGGGTGTGCAGGAACCGCCATGAGTTGGCGATCTCCTCGACCGCCTTGCGGTACTCGATCGCCCGGGGCGACTGATCGATCCAGTCCAGCTGCCAGTATTCCGGATGCCGCAGATCGCCGAAGCCGCCTTCGAACAGAGCGCGCGTAAAGTTCAAGGTCAGCGCCGAGAACGCGTAGGCCTGGAACATCCGCTCGGGATCGGGTTGCCTGGCGACCGCATCGAACTCCGGCGCATTGACGATATCGCCGCGGAAACTCGGCAGCGTTTCGCCGCCCAGGGTTTCCTTGTCGCTCGAGCGCGGCTTGGCGTACTGCCCGGCGAAGCGCCCGACCCTGATCACCGGCTGCTTGAGTCCATGCCCGAGGATCAGGCTCATCTGGAACAGCACTTTCAGGCGATTGACGATGGTGTCTGCATCGCAATCGCCGAAGCTCTCCGCGCAGTCGCCGCCATGCAGAAGAAACCGGCGGCCTTCCTGCGCATCGGCGAGCGCGCGCTTCAGTTCCTGGATTTCGCCGGACGTCACCAGGGGCGGCAATTTGCCGATGCGGCGTGCCACCGCATCGAGCTTGGCGCCATCGTCATAGCTTGGCTGGTGTAGCGCCGGACGCGAGCGCCAGGACGACGGATTCCAGCCGCCATCCTCTCTCGTGTGGCCTTGCTGACTGCTCATCTCACCGACCTCCGTGTTCGACGACATGGATGCGCCGGCCCCTGACCGGCGACGCGCGATGCTGCGCCGACTCGTATCGGCGATCGGCAAATTAGCAAAACGAATCAAGGCAAAGAACCGTAGAAAACCCGGTAAGCGTCATCGCCACATGTGCATTACGGTTCGCACGCCAGCTATTGCGACTGGCCTATGCCATGGCCCAACGAACCCAAGGAGCGCCACATGTCAACGCAAGCCGAAGCCGTGCGCGACACCCACGCGGTCAACGAGATACCGCCGCACTATCAACTGCTGCAGATGATTACCGGATACTGGGTGACGCAATCGATCTATGTCGCGGCCAAGCTCGGTATCGCCGATCTCGTCGCCGACGGTCCGCGCCAGGTGGATGAACTTGCGCGCGCTTCCGGCGCCCAGGCGGATCTGCTCAACCGTGTACTGCGTGCGCTTTGCAGCGTCGGCGTCTTCACCGCGCACGGCAAGGACAGCTACGGCCTGACGCCCCTGGCCAACCTGCTGCGTTCGGACCTGCCCAACACCATGCGCCCGCAGGCGATCATGCATGGCGAAGAGCAGTACCGTGCCTGGTCGGATGTGCTGCACAACGTGAAGACGGGCGAAGTCGCGTTCGAGAAGGAGTTCGGCAAGAGCTACTTCGGCTATCTCGCCGAACATCCGGAAGCCGACCGCGTGTTCAACGAGGCGCAGGCCGGATACACCAAGGAAGTCGCCGGTGCGGTCGTCGATGCGTACGACTTCACGCCGTTCGCCACCGTGGTCGACGTCGGCGCCGGCTATGGCCCGATGCTGCTGAAGCTGCTCGCCCGCTACCCGCATCTGCGCGGCGTGCTGTTCGACCAGCCGCACGTCGCCGAAGCGGCGCTGACGCGCATCCAGGCCGCCGGCCTCAGCGGGCGCTGTCTGGCCGAGGGTGGCGATTTCTTCGCTTCGGTTCCGCCCGGCGGCGACGCCTACATCCTGTCGCTGCTGCTGCACGACTGGGATGAAGAGCGCAGCGTGACGATCCTGAAGAACATCCGCCGCGCGATCGCGCCGAACGGCCGCCTGCTGGTGGTGGAACTGGTGCTGCCCGAAGGCCAGACGCCGTTCTTCGGCAAATGGCTGGACCTGCACATGGCCGTGCTGCTCGGCGCGCGCGAGCGCACGGCCAACGAGTTCCGCGATCTGTTCGCCGCCGCGGGCTTCAAGCTGCAGCGGATCATCCCCACGCCGACCGGGATGAGCATCGTCGAAGCCGTGCCCGTCTGAATAGCGGCCGCTGCTCTGCGCGATAGACACGCATCGATGTCGACAGGTCGTGAACTTCGCTGGTGCGGTTAATGGTGCCTGGCGCATGCAGCGAAACGAGTCCGTAGAAATTACCGATGTACTGCGCCATCGCGCTCGTTACCGTCGAGTACGCCCCGGCACCGAGCAAGGTGCCGGGTGTCTACCGCGCCATCGACTGGCCATACCCCCGATCGTCAAGGAAATCATCATGTCCAAGAAACAAGCTGTTATTCGCGCCGACGAGACCGTCACCTTCATCAGCGTCTTCGACGTGGAACCCGAGAAGCAGCAGCAGCTGATCGACGTTCTGAACGAAGGCGCCGAGAAGGTGATCAGCAAGCGTCCGGGCTTTATCTCCGCCAGCATCCTGGCCAGCAAGGACGGCACCCGCGTCGTCAACTACGCGCAGTGGAAGTCGCTCGATGACGTGAAGGCGACCCGCGAAGATCCCAACGCGGCGCCGTTCGCCAAGCGCATGGCGGAAATCGCCAAGGCCACGCCGAACGTGTTCACCGTGTCGTCCGTGCACACGGCCTGATCGACCGCTTTGAACCGGGCGCCAACTGGCGCCCGGCTGGACCAGTTGCTTGCCCTGGGAGGGGATGCCATGAAGTCGTCCGCCCAACAGCCGAGAATCCTTATCGCCGGGGCGGGAATCGGCGGGCTCGCCTGCGCGCTGGCCTTGCATGCCGCGGGCTTTCGCGACGTGATCCTGCTGGAATCCGCACCGACGCTGGAGCGCCTGGGGGTTGGCATCAACGTGCAGCCCGCGGCGATCGCGGAGCTCAGCCTGGTGGGATTGGGCGAGGAGTTCGAGCGCACGGGCATCCGCACGCGCGCCATCGCCTACCTCGACGAGTTCGGCAAGCAGCATCGCAGCGAGCCGCGCGGCACCGCGGCGGGGCATCGCTTTGCGCAGTACTCGCTGCACCGGGGCGATCTGCAGGCGATGCTGCTGTACGCGGTGCGCGATCGCCTTGGCCCGGAGAGCGTGATCGGCGGAGCGCGTGTCGTCTCCTTCGCTGAAGCCGACGGCACCGTCACCGTGCGCCTGGCTTCCGGCGCGGCGGTCGGCGTCGACCAGATTTCCGGCGACCTGCTGATCGGCGCGGATGGCATTCATTCGAACGTGCGCCGCCAGTTGCACCCGGAAGCGATGGCGGTGCGCTCCGGCGGCCTGCAGATGTTCCGCGGCGTGACGGAGCTGCCGTCCTTCTTCGACGGCGAGACCATGATCGTCGCCAACGACAGCAGCAAGCGCCGCCTGATCGCGTACCCCATTTCCGCGCGGCATGCGCAACAGGGCCGGGCGCTCGTCAACTGGGTCTGCATGGTTCCGGACGAGCTGCTGCCGCCGACGTCGGATATCTGGTCGCGCGAGCGCGTGTCGGCGCAGGACATCCTTCCTCACTACGCGGACTGGAACATGGAGTCGTTCGATCTGCAGGCGATGCTGGCCGGCAGCGACACCGTGCTGCGGCAGGCGATGGTGGATCGTCCGCCACTGCCCTGGTGGGGCAAGGGCCGGGTGACCCTGCTGGGCGACTCCGCGCACCTGATGTATCCGGTCGGCGCGCATGGCGGTTCGCAGGCGATTGTCGATGGCTTCGAACTGGCCGACACGCTGGCTTCGAGCACCGATCTCGTCGAAGGCCTGCGCGACTACGAGATCCGCCGCCAGCCGGCGACCAGCAACATCGCCCAGGCCAACCGCGAGCGCGACGCCGCCGAGCGTTCGCTGGCGGTAACCGCGGGCGCCGACAAAGCCGTCGAAATTGAGCGCATCACGCGCACCTACAACGCTGTTGCCGAGCGGTCTTCACGTAACGGCTAGGCAACCCTCTTCCGTGCTGCACGCAAGGCCCAAGCCTGTTCTCAAGGAGGTAGTGTCGTGGACATCGATCAGAAACCCGCAATTGACGCCATCGTGATTGGCACCGGCATCGCCGGCATTTACGCGCTGCACAAGCTGAGCAACGAATTGAAGCTCAAGGTGCGCGGCTTCGAGAAGGGGGCCGGCGTGGGCGGAACCTGGTTCTGGAACCGCTATCCCGGCGCCCGCTCGGATACCGAAAGCTACGTCTATCGTTATTCCTTCGACCAGGAAACGTTCGACGGCTGGAACTGGACGCAGAAGTACGCAGCGCAGGGGCAGATGCTCGCCTACTTGAATGCCGTGGTGGACCGGCATGGCCTGCGCCCGTCGATCCAGTTCAACACCCGCGTGGTCGCCGCGAACTTCGACGAGGGGCGCGGCGTATGGGCGGTCGAGACCAGTGACGGCGAACTGGTCGAGGCGCGCTACCTGGTCACTTCGGTAGGCGTTCTGTCGAAGCTCAACAAGCCGGCGCTGCCCGGCCTCGATCGCTTCGAAGGACGCCAGGTGCATACGGGAGCGTGGCCCGACGATCTGTCGCTGGATGGCAAGAGAGTGGGCGTGATCGGCACCGGATCGACCGGCGTCCAGTTCATTCCGGCCGCCGCTGCGGTCGCCGGCCATCTGACGGTGTTCCAGCGCTCGGCGCAGTACTGCGTGCCCGCTGGCAACGATCAGCTGTCGCCGGAGTTTATCCGCGAGTATCGATCCAACTTCGCCGGCTATTGGGACCAGCTGCGCCAGACCCGGATTGCCTGCGGCTTTGCCGAAGCCGGCGTATCGGCGATGTCGGTCTCCGCCGAAGAACGCACCCGCGTGTTCCAGGAGCATTGGGAGGCGGGCAACGGCTTCCGCTTCATGTTCGGCACGTTCTCCGATATCGCGATCGATCCGGCGGCTAACGAAGCGGCCTGCGATTTCATCCGCGAGAAGATCGCCGCGATCGTCAGCGACCCGGCCACGGCAGCGAAGCTCTCGCCGCGCGAGCCCTACGCCAAGCGCCCCGTCTGCGCCGACGGCTACTACGAAAGCTTCAACCGGCCGAATGTGTCGCTGGTCGACCTCAAGGCGAATCCGATTGCCGAGGTCAACAGGAACGGCATCCGCACGGCCGACGGAAAGCAGCACGATCTCGACGTGCTGGTCTATGCCACGGGCTTCGAATGCGTGGAAGGCAGCTATCGCGAAATGAGCATCAGCGGCCGCGACGGCCGGTTGCTGGTGGACCACTGGGGCTCGCGGCCGTGCAGCTATCTGGGCATCACCGTGCACGGCTTTCCCAACCTGTTCATGGTGCTGGGGCCCAACAGCGTGTTCAGCAACCTGGCGCCGGCGATCGAAACGCAGGTGGACTGGATTGGCCACCTGATCGGGCGGTCCGAGCAGCTGGGCCAGCTCGTCGTCGATACGGATCCGACGGCCGAGGACGAGTGGACGGTCCAGTGCGAGCACATGGCCGCGTACACGCTGTTCCCGCAGGTGAAGTCGTGGATCTTCGGCGCGAATATCGAAGGAAGGCCGAACCGCGTGCTGTTTTTCTTCGGCGGGCTGGCGGCCTACCGCGAGCGACTGGCCGAGATCGTGGCCGGCGGCTATGCGGGCTATAGCTTCGCGTCCACCGGCCTTCACGCGCCGCTGCTGGCTGCTTCGAACGACAGCGTGGCAACGCCGATCGCCTGAGCGCACCGCGCTTTCGCCAACCATCGCTTCATGCAGGCCCGAACAGCTATCGCGACCGACCGTCGCGGTAGCTGTTTTTTTTCGATGTCGGGGGGCTGTCGACGTTCGCCGCCTGGATCGATTCAATCCGTTTCGCGTTGATGGAGCCCGCAGGCGCGCACTCCATTACACGCCGTTTTCACACCGACATTAGTCATAGTCGCTCAATTAATTAGGGCGAAAGACCGCATGTTCATTAGTCAACACGTGTTTGTGAAGCATCCGTCGAGATGCGCAGCATTAATCCCATTCGGGATAGGCCGCGACGGATTTTTGAAACAAAGCAACGGTTAATCACGTCACGAAACCGAAACTGGTTTCGTGTTTACTTTTATACCCTGCCGGATGGTAACCACGAGAGGCTTCGACAGAGCCTGGCACTCGCGACAGCGCTGAGCTGACCGCGAGCGTATGGCCCTGCGCGAAACACATTAGTACCGCCTGCTTGTGCATTTTGGCCGTAATACAAATGACAGATAGGCGCCGGTGTTTTTGATGCGTATAACCGCCTGCGCCGATGAAAAAGGAAAATCACGACCGGCCTGGACTTTATTTCAAATAAAGGAAAGCCGCGGGCGATTAATAACGCGCCATTGATATCGATACGCAAGGAGCCAAACCCATGCCGCAAGCCATTAGCAGTAATTTAGCGTCCATTATCGACCAGATACCTGGCGCCTGCGGTTGCAAGGACGAACAGTCGATTTTCCTTTACGCCAATCAGGAGTTCAAAGCGATCGCCGGCCTGCGCCCGGACGAGCCGATCGCGGGGCTGACCGACTTCGATCTGCCGGGCGACATGGCGGTCCATGCGCAGACCTTTCGCGAGCAGGACCAGTACGTGCTCGAGCGCAAGACCGCCATGACCACCTTCAACGTGTACCGGATGAAATGCGCGCGTATCAACGCCTTCCTGGTCACCAAGAAGCCGTTCATGGACCAGGAAACCCGCACCAGCGGCGTCCTGTTCCACCTGACCGACATGTCCGCGCTCAACACCGGCCTGCTGGGCCCATACCGCAGCAACGCGCCGCGCATCTTCAATGACCTGAACCAGCCGGGCGGCGTGAGCTATGTGATTGCCGGCGGTGACACGGATCTCGATATCACCCGGCGCGAGTACGAAGTTCTGTTCTATATGCTTCGCGGCGCCACGGCGAAGCGCATCGGCGACTTCCTGTCCATCTCCTCGCGCACGGTCGAGCAGTACGTGACCTTCCTCAAGGAGAAGTTCAACGTGCTGACCAAACAGGACCTGATCGAGAAGGCGATCCAGCTCGGCTATTACTATGTGATGCCGGAGTCGGTATTCCGCACGATGGCGCGTCCCGCGGCAACGCACTTTCCCCGGCATGAACCGGTGAGCAGCTTTCATTCCCTGCGCAACGGTGCAAGGGATACCCAGCCCGCGTCGAGATAGCGGACGAGCCAGTTCGCGGAGTATGTAGCCAGCGTCGGCGAGCAGATCCTGCTGGCCGACATCGATGGCGAGGTACCGGGCTTGATCTGCTGGGACGATTTCATCGACGCCGTGCATGTCCAGCAAGCAGGGCGCCGCCGCGGCGTGGCGCGGGCGCTGGTGGATGCAGCCGAGGAGGCCATGCGCAAGGCCGGCCTCCCGCGTGCACGGCTGGAAACCGATACCTTCAACAGCGTCAGCCAGGCGTTCTACCTTGCCCGCGACTATGTGGAGATGGTCAGCCGCACCCGCACCTCATAGCCTACCGGGCTCCCTTCAGCCACCGGAACGCCCGCCGGATCACCGACCCCGCCCGATCCGAGTTCCACACAAACGTCGCCACGCTCCGCCCCGGCATCGTGTACTCGAACCGCATCTGCCCCTCCGCCACCGAAACGGTGCGTGCCGCCGCGTGGCTGTTCACCATCACCAGCACGAGCGAGCCATCGGCTTCGTTCTGGAACGCGACGTTGGCGATGCCCTTGTCGGCATCGGTATCGGTGGACTTCACCCGCACGGCGCCGGGCAGGACGAAGCGGCTGAAGTGCGCCAATGCGTAGTACTCGTCATTGCGGCTGACGGCGCCGGTCTTCGAATCGATCGTCACCACGCCCTTGCACAGATCGCAGCCGCCGAAATGCGGGCCGTGATTCTCGTCCAGCGCCAGGTTCCAATAGATCACGCCGCGCGCCCATTGCTTGGTCCCCAGCACCAGCAGATTGCGCGTGAACCAGATCAGCTCGCCATTGACGCTCGATGCCCAGTCGCCGCCGGAGCATTCGGTGAGGTAGGCATCTTTCTGCGGAAACGCACGATGCACTTCGCCTTGCGCGTACTGGCTGCCTTCGTAGCAATGCCAGGCCACGCCGTCGATATAGCGCGCCGCGTCCGGATTGCTCAGCACGCTGGTCGGTTGCTCCGGATGGCTCCAGTTGTGGTCCCACTCCAGGATGCGGGTTCTGGGCTTGCGGTTCGCCAGCTTCGGGCCCAGGTACTGCGCAACGATGCGCGCGCGCGTGTCCGCGCCCACCTCCATGCCCGGATAGGTGATCGGCGTAAAGTTCGGCTCGTTCTGCAAGGTCAGCGCGAAAATGGGAATGCCATAGCCGCGCAACGCGTCGAGATACTTGACGAGATAATCCGCGTAGGTGCTCTCGTACTGCTCCAGCAGCTCCCCGCCGATCAGGTTCTCGCTGGTCTTCATCCACGCTGGCGCGCTCCACGGCGAGGCCACGATCAGCAAGTCGGGATTGATGGCCAGCGCCTCGCGCACCGCCGGTATCACTTCCTGCTGCAGGTTCGGCGTGACATTGAAATGCGCCAGCGCCGGGTCCGTTTCGCCGAACGGCACGTCGTCCAGCGTATAGGGCTGCAGCGAGAAATCGGAGGCGCCGATGGTCAGCCGCAGCATATGGAAGTTGAGATTCGGCGGCGGCCCGAACAACTCGTGCATCAGGGCCGCACGCTGCAGGGCATTGAGCTTGTTCTGCAGCAGCCAGGCCGACGAATCGGTCAGCGCCGCGCCAAAACCGGTCATGCTCTGGTAGGTGGTCTTGGGATCGATGATGACATCGGCGTCCTGCGGGTCGCGGATGCTCATGTCGATATCGGGCTGCGGCTTGAGCTGCAGCCGGCGGTCTTCCGTGCTCAGCCACAGCTCGACCGAAGGCATGATCGGGCGCGCCGAGGTGACGATCCTGGACTTGACAGGGGCCTGCTCGAAGCGCGGAAGGTAGAGCGCACCCAGGGTGAACAGGGCGATCAAAGCGATGAAGACGGCGGCCATCCGGCCTGTTTCCGATCCTCGCTCATCCATGGTGCTTGGGAACCCTGTCGCTTGTGCTGCAAATCATGCCGGATCGATGACTCCCCTGCCCGCTGCCCCGCATCATAGCCGCCGCGGGCGCCCTGGCTTCAAGAAGCCGGTCGCGGTACCGGCAGCATGCGATCGCCCGCCAGCTCCCTGGCTTTGCGCTGGTAGCGATTCCAGGACTGCGTCTGCCCCATGGCGCGGTACACGCAGGCCTGGGCCCAGGCCACGCGCCAGTCCAGCTCGCCCCAGGCCGAAAGCTGGCCGCTGATCACGAAAGCGTCACTGGCCTTGCCGGCTTCGAGCAGGGCCAGGCAGTAGGCGAGACCGGTATCGGCGATCAGTTCCGGCACGCCGTAGCGGCTGGCCTTGTTCATGGCCTGCTTCAATGCATCGAGCGCCTGCTCGCGCTGGCCGGCGACCTGGGCCTGGATCGCCTGGATGCGCAAGCCCTGGATGGCGATCCACTCGTCGCGGTCCGGCGCTGGGAGCTTGTCCGCCCAGGCTTGCATCGCAGCCGCCGCCCGCTGGATTTCCTGTGTGTTGCCGGCCTGCTGCGCGATCAGCACGTCGAGCAGCCAGGCATCGGCGGTGTCGTGCATGTCGCTGTCCCACTCCAGCAGGCGCCCGGATAAGGCTTTGGCGATCCAGGCCTGCGCACCTGCGACGTCGCCACGCTGCAACGCCAGCCTGGCCAGCAGCGTATAGACCGTTCCCTTGAGCCCGGGCTCACCGTGGGGATCGGCCTCGATCTGCGCCAGCACTTGCTCCAGCAGTGCGCTGGCGTCGGCGGCGCGGCCGATCCCGCCCAAGGCGTCGGCACGCTGGAACATCAGGATATGGCGGCCGATGTTGTCGGTGTACTCCGGAATCTTTTCATCCAGCGGCCAGTACCGCTCGGTGGTAGCGAATGCATCGGCATGCTGCAACAGCATCTTCTGCGAGATGACCAGGTGCATCAGCAGCGGCGGCAGATACGACTGCATGCCCATGCGCTGGTACTGGTCGTAGGCGCGCTGGATCGTGGGCAGGGCCTGCGCGAAGTGCCCGCGCCGCATGCTCAGGTCGGCCAGCGACTCGTCGACGCCCATCGCCCCCGCGGTGTCGCCGGCCAAGGCGTAGTTGATGCGTGCGTCGCCGAAATCCGCCTCGGCTTCGTCGAACCTGCTCGTCATGTTCAACAGCTCGGCGCGCTGCGCATAGGCGTAGGCGAGATAGCCGGTGTCGTTCTGCTTCTTCAGCAGCCTGATCGCCTCGCTCAAGACCTCGGCGCCCTCGTGGTACTTGTGCTCGCGATAGTAGACATACCATTGCTTCGCCAGCGCCCGGCCGCGCAGCAGCGGCCGGGTCTTCGCCGGCAACCGGTCCAGCAGGTCGGCCAGCCCGCTCTTGCATGGCTCGTACTCGCCCTGATCGCAATGGAAGGCCGCCTTGGCGTAGGCGAATTCCGACGTCTGCTGCAAGTCGGCCGGGGCGTTGTCGATCAACGCCTGCAAGACCTTCAGCGTGCCGGTGTGCGAGGCGGCTTCCATGCGCAGCAGGTATTGCTCCTGGTCGTCCGCGGAGGCGACGCGGTCCGAATCCCCGGCACCGAGCTGCGCAAGCAGGAATGCATTGGCCTCGTGCGCAGCCTTCAGCATGTTGTCGGAGAAGGCTTCCGCATGCAGGCTGCTGCCGTTGGATGCGGTGGCATCGAGCTGAACCTGCCAGCGGCCGTTATCCAGGGTGACCTGCGGCTGGATGACCAGGGCGTAGGACGAGAACGGCGCCTTGCCGCCCTGGTCCGCCTGGTCGAGCTGGTCGACCACCGCCTGGCTGCCCTCCACCGGGACCTTGGCGCCGCGAAGATCGCCGACGATCAGATCCATCAAGCCCAAGCGCAGCCACGACCAGTCCTCCGGCGCATGAATCTGCGCCGGCAGCACCACCGCGGTGCCTTGCCGGAACGCTCGGGCAGCACGCCCATGGAACCACCACAGCGCGAAGCCGCCCGCCGCGATCAGCAACAGCAACGGTACGCCCCGGCGCAGGCGGCGCGGCCAGGATGACGACGCAGGGCGCGGAGCCGCGTCACCGACACTGTCCGCCAGGGGCAGCGCAATGTCGGACACGATCGAGGTAGCCAGCACCCAGCGATAACCCACGCGCGGCAAGGTCTTGATGCAGCGCTGTTCGTCGGCGTTGTCGCCGAGCGCGCGGCGCAGCCGCACGATGGTCTGGGCCAGCAGGTTGTCGCTGATCTCGACGCTGCCCCACACCGCCGCGATCAGTTCGTCCTTGCCGACCGGGCGCTCGCGATGCTCGACCAGATAGACCAGGCAGTCGAATGCGCTGGCGGTGAGTTCGACGGCTGCCCCGTCCTGCCTCAGCTCGCGCGCCTGCGGATGAAGCTCGAATGCACCGAACCGGTAGGTGGTCGTCATGGGCGCCATTATGACCAGCCAGGTTGCGGTTGCTATCCCATGCCGCCTCGCCGGGATGCAGAGCGGCCGACGTGCAAACCGTTCGCCTCGATGAGAAGCCGCCATTTAAAAACGCCATCATAGAAATTGCATCGCGCGGCTGTTGGCCCGACGGACGGTTTTCTACGATGGCCCACCCACCAGCCCCGAGGTCATCATGAAAAAGCAGCTGCTTGCTTTCGCCACGCTTTGCATCCTGGGGATCGCCACCGCCAACGCGGCGGTGCCCGCCTACATCACGGCTGCTATCGACGACAGCGCGCGCCCGGCCACGGACAAGGCCAATGACGCGGCGCGCAAGCCGGCCGAGCTGATCGCCTTCGCGGGCATCAAGCCCGGCGACCGGGTCGCCGACATCATTCCGGGCGGCGGCTACTTCACCCGCCTCTTCAGCAAGGTGGTCGGGCCGAACGGGCATGTGTATGCCGTGCTGCCCGAGAGCATCGCCAGCAAGGCGCCGCCGGAAAAACTGCAGCCGATCCGCACGCTGGCCGCCGATCCCGCCTATCGCGACAACACCAGCCTGGAAACCCGTCCGTACGAGCGCCTCGATGTCGGCGCGCCGCTGGACGTGGTGTGGATTTCGCAGAACTACCACGACGTCTACGGCGCGGTCAGCGTGTTCGCCGTCGACGGCACCACCGGCACGAATGCGGCCGCCAAACTCGATGCCGCCGTGTTCAAGGCCTTGAAGCCGGGCGGTGTGTTTGTGGTGGTCGATCACACGGCCAAGCCCGGTGCCGGCGAAGCGGATGCGCATGCACTGCATCGGATCGACCCGGCGACGGTGATCGAGCAGGCCAAGGCGGTGGGTTTCGTGCTCGAAGGGCGCAGCACCGTGCTCGACAATCCGCAGGACGCGCATGACAAGTCGGTGTTCGCCCCGGAAATCAAAGGCCACACCGACAAGTTCGTGCTGAAGTTCCGCAAGCCGACGGAGCGGTAAGCGGCAACAGGCAGGCGCGGCATGCACCTGCCTTCACGATGCGCTGTGCTAGCTTGCCGCGCGATCCGGACAGCCGTCCGGATCGCGGGCATTCCCGCCCATTCATAAGGAGATGAGTGATGCATCGCATGCTCTATCTGGCCGCGCCAGCCATGCTCGGCGCCGTTGCCCTCCTGCTTCCCGCACCGTCCTCGGCTGCTCCCGGCGCGCTTCCCGCCAAGCCGGTGATCTCCGCCTTCGCCACACCCACCCAGGCCAGCTCGCCCCAGGGCGTCGACGTCGCCGCGGACGGCAGCGTGTGGTACTCGGAAACCACCGCCGGCAAGATCGCCGTGCTGCGTCCGGATCGCAGCTCCGCGGAGTTCCCGCTGCCCAATGGCGGCCAGCCTTTTATCCTCAAGGCCACCCGGGACGGCATCTGGTTCACCGACAGCGCCAACCACGCGATCGGCCATCTCGATCCGCATAACGGCGAGGTGGTGGAGTACGCGATTCCCTCCGGCGCCGCGCCGTTCTTTATCCAGCTCGCGCCGGATGGCAGCAAGTGGTTTTCCGAGACGGCCGGCGTCGGCCGCCTGGCGCCGGACGGCAGCATCACCGAGTGGACGGTGACGCTGGAACACCCCGACGACAATATCGAGCAGCTCAGCCTCGATCGGCGCGGCGATGTGTGGTTCGTCGAACGCAACTTCGACGGGTCCGGCGCGGCGGGCACCAACAAGGTGCGCCGCTTGAATCCCGGCACCAACGTGATCAGCACCTACCTGGTGCCGACCCTCGGCGGCAATCCGGCCGGCGTGATCGCCAACGCCAATGGCACGGTATGGGTGTCCGAATACTATGCCAACGCCCTGGCCCTGCTCGACCCGCTGGTGGCGCCGCACACCGACGAGGTGGTCGCACCGGGTACGCACGGCGCCAACCATCAGGCCGCGACCGTCGCGCGTACCGTGGCGGCACGCGCGACGCCTGCACGCACGCAGGCGCCGCCCGCCGCCCACGTCGTCCAGCCGTCGGTGACGCGGGGCTGGATCGAGTATCCCCTGCCCATCGCCAATGCCAACGCGGAAGACATGCGCGTGGACAGCCATGGCCGGCTCTGGTTCGAGGAAGACGCCGGCTACCTCGGCGTGCTGGATCCGGTGAGCAAGCGCATCACCGAGTTTCCGATCACCCCGTCCAACAGCGGCTACTACAACATCGCACTGGACCCACGCAGCGGCGCGCTGTGGTTCAGCGCGGCCGGGGTGTTCGCATCGGTGACGACCCAGGTGGGTTATCTGGATATCCGGTTCTGATGCATGGGAAGGGCTTGCAGCGATGCAAGCCCTTTACTTTGGACGCGTGGCATCACAACGTCGGCAACACCGAGCGCACGTGCGCCTCGAAGCGATGCGACAGGCGCGATGCATGGCGCCCGGTGTGCTGGATGGTGATGCCGATCGACGGCAGCGCCGGCAGGCCGCTCGAGGGCGGCAGTACGTGCAGGTCCGGCGGCACGCCGGTAAGGGTCATCACGGTGATGGCCTGGCCGGAGCGCACTACGGCGGTGAGGCCGGCGACGCTGCCGCTCGCATAGGCGATGCAGTAGCGCCGTCCCGTGCGGTCGAGGCTGGTGGTGGCGGCGAGGTGATCGAGCGCGTCCGGATCGGATAACGCCAGTTGCAAAGGCTCGCGCCGGAAGGCGTCGCCGCCCTTGCTACCCACCCATACGAGCGGCTCGCGGCGCAGGAACTGGCTGCGTTCCGGACTATCCGGCTGCGATACCAGTGCGATATCCAGCGACTGCTCCTTCAAGCGCTCCAGCAAGCGCGGTGACGTGGCGCAGACCACCTCGATAAATACTTGTGGATGAAGACTGGCGAAGCTCTGCAGCAGGCTGGGCAGGAACACGCGGGCGTAGTCGTCCGGGCAACCGAAGCGCAGGCGGCCCGACAAGGTTTCGCCGGTGAGATCGGCCACCGCTTCGTCATGCGTATGCAGGATCCGCTGCGCATGCGCCAGCAGCCGTTCGCCATGCGTGGTGAGGGAGACGCCGCGGCCGCTGCGGATCATCAGCGGCTGCTGCACGGCCTGCTCCAGCTTCTTCAGTTGCTGGCTCAGCGCGGCCTGCGTGCGCCCCACCTGCCCGGCCGCGCGGCTGACCGTGGTGGCGTCGGCCATGGCCACGAAGTTACGCAGCAATGCGATATCGAGTCGGATGCCCATGCCATGGTCCCTTGCCAGGTGGGTGGCCCGGAACGGAGGGGGATGCCGGGGCCTCGCCGGATAATCGCACCTTATATGGGGCATTAGCGTTTTTAGTTGTCGCCCGCTTGGGGGCCGTGGCTAAGATCGAACGGAATGGCTTCGATCACCCCCGCGAGAGGATCCAACGCATGAGGATGACCCTGGGCAGGTCCATGTTGCTGTGCATCGTGGCCATGACCGCGATGGCCGCCGCTGCCGCGCCGACGGATGCAGCGCGGAAGGCGGCGCCCCTGTATGGCGTCAACGATATTCCGAAGAAGTTCGACGATGCGGTGCCCGGCGGGCAGGACTTCGTCAAGCGCGTGGTGATGATCCCGATGCGCGACGGGGTCAAGCTGTACACGGTGATCATGCTGCCCAAGGGCGCGCACGATGCGCCGATCCTGTTGACCCGCACGCCGTACAACGCGGAAGAACGCGCGGGCAATTCCACCAGTTCGTCGCTGCTGTCGGCGTTGCCGCTGGGCGATGCCGTGTTCGCCGAGGCCGGTTATATCCGCGTCTATCAGGATGTGCGCGGCAAATACGGTTCGGAAGGCGACTACGTGATGATGCGGCCCGTGCGCGGGCCGCTGAATCCCACCAAGGTCGACCATGTCACCGACGCGTGGGACACCATCGACTGGCTGGTCAAGCATGTACCGGAATCGAATGGGCGCGTCGGCATGATCGGCTCGTCCTACGAGGGATTCACCGCGGCCATGGCCCTGCTCGATCCGCATCCGGCGCTCAAGGCGGCGGTGCCGGAGAGTCCCGTCATCGACGCTTACATGGGCGACGACTGGTTTCACCACGGCGCGTTTCGCAACCTGATGCTCGGCTATGTGCATATGCAGACCGTGCAGAAGGGACCGGGCGCGCTCACGCCCAGCGACACCTACGACAAGTATGAGGAGTATCTGCGCGCCGGCTCCACCGGCGACTACGTGCGCAGCCGCGGCCTGGACCGGCTGCCGTTCGTGGCGCGCGTGATGGAGCATCCGGCCTACGACGCGTTCTGGCAGGGACAGGACCTGGTGCGGCTGCTGGCTGCGCACCCTTCGTCGGTGCCCACTCTGTGGGAACAGGGCTTGTTCGACCAGGAGGACATGTGGGGCGCGAACCACGCGTGGCTGGCGCTGAAGGCCGCGGGCCACTTGTCCAACAACTGGCTGGTGCTCGGGCCGTGGTCGCATAGCCAGGTCAACGGCACCGGCTATGCGCTGGGGCCGCTGAAGTGGGTGGGCGATACCTCGAAGGAATACAACCGCGACATGGTGCTGCCCTTCCTCGAGCAGTACCTGCGCAATGGACCGGTCGCGCCGCTGGCGCGCGTCTCGGTCTACAACACCGGCGACAACCACTGGGACCGCTTCCAGGACTGGCCGGCGGCATGCGAGCACGGCTGCGCGAGCGGATTGAAGCCGTTGTACCTGGGCAAGGACTACGGGCTTTCCTTCACCGCGCCTACCGACGCCGACGCGGGCGACAGCTATGTCAGCGATCCGGCCCGGCCGGTGCCGTTCCTGCCGCGTCCGGTGCTGGATCCGTTCTTCGCCTACGGCTTGACCTATGCCGGCTATCTGCCCTGGAGCAAATGGCTGGTGAGCGACCAGCGCTTCGTCGACGGCCGCACCGACGTGCTCGTCTACGAGACGCCGGTGCTGACCGCGCCGCTGCGCGTGCGCGGCATTCCGGTAGCGGACGTGCGAGCGGCCACTACGGGCACCGACGGCGACGTGGTGGTGAAGCTGATCGACGTGTATCCGCCGCAGGTGACGCACGATCCGTCGATGGGCGGCTATCAGTTGCCGATCGCGCTGGACATCTTCCGCGGCCGCTACCGCGAGAGCTTCGAGCATCCGACGGCGATCCCCGCGAACCAGCCGCAGCGTTACCGCTTCGAGCTGCCCAACGTGAATCATGTGTTCCAGCCGGGACATCGGGTGATGGTGCAGATCCAGTCGTCGCTGTTTCCGCTGTACGACCGCAACCCGCAGACCTTCGTGCCGAATATCTTCGAGGCGAAGCCGCAGGACTATCAGGCGGCGAAGATCACCGTGCTGCGTTCCAGCGCGCAGCCTTCGGCCGTGTGGTTGCCGGTGGTCGAGCGCTGAGCGTGGCTCAGCGCGAGGCTCACCTGGGCTCGGCCACCACCGGCCGGCGCACGCTCAAGGCGGTGCCGGCCGAAGCCACGATGATCGCGCCGATCGCCAGCCACTGCAGCGTGGTCAGGTGCTCGCCCAGCAAGGTGACGCCAGCCATCGCCGCGACCGCGGGTTCCAGGCTCAGCAAGGTGCTGAAGGTGCGCGCGGGCAGGCGCGTCATCGAGATCATTTCCAGCGAGTAAGGCAGCGCCGAGCTGAGCAAGGCCACGCCCAGCGCATACGGCAACAGCGCGGGCGACAGCAAGGCGCTGCCGGCATGCGCCACGCCGAAGGGTATCGCCAGCAAGGCGCCGATCGAGGTGCCCAGCGTCACCGCATCCGCGCCATAAGCGGCGCCGGTGCGCTGGCCCAGCACGATATACAACACCCAGCCCACACCCGCGGCGAGCGCATACATCACGCCCACCGGATCGAGCGACTGCACCTGCCCATGCAAGGGCAACAGCAACACCAGCCCGCCGATCACCAGCGCGATCCACACGAAATCGATCAGGCGGCGCGAACCGGCCATCGCCAGCGCCAGCGGCCCGGTGAATTCCAGCGCCACCGCGATACCCAGCGGGATCGTGCGCAGCGACAGGTAGAACACCAGGTTCATCGCGCCCATCGCCAGGCCATAACCCCACAGCGCACGCCAGTCCTTGCCGCTATGCACGCGCCGCCACGGCCGCCGCCACAGCAGCAGGATCAATGCGCTCAGCCCCAGCCGGTACGCGGTGGCGCCCTGCGCGCCGACCTGCGGGAACAGATGCTTGGCCAGCGAGGCGCCGCACTGGTACGAGACCATGGCGATCAGCAGGACACCGATCGCGAGCGCGACCTGGGTCTGGGTGGTGCGGGGTGGCATGTGGGGGCCATCACGGGGTGAGGTCCGTACATGATGCCAGCAGGCATGGTGAAAGCGGTCGCAGGGAAGCCGGACTGCTGACATCGCATGGCAGCAGCGTAGGTTGGGGTGAGCGCAGCGAACCCCAACGATGCGGCCGCTTGGGAGGTCTGTTGGGGTTCGCCTCCGGCTCACCCCAACTTACGCGTCAAGCGGCAGCAACGTGTCCGCTTTCGCCCTGAAGAAAAGGCCGGGTCGCGCGGACCCGGCCAAGGGGAGTACGCCGGCGCCATCGCTGCGCCAGCGGATGGAACCCGATCAGAACCACACGCCCAACTGCACCCCGAACGTCCGCGGCGGCAGGTACTGCGACACGTACTGGAAGCTTCCGTCCGGCATCGAGAACCGCCCCGAGCTGGTACGCACGCGCCCATCGGTGACGTTCTGCACGAACGCCGCCACCCACCAGCGGTCCTGCGGTTCGGTATAGCGCAGCGCCAGATCGCCGCGGAAATACGCCTTCTGCTTGTCGCCAGCGCCAAGGTTGAACGTGCTCAGCCACTGGTCGCTCTGGTACTGGCCACTGAAGCGCGGGGTCAGGCGCCCGCCATTGCCCAGGTGGAAGTCATGCTCGTAGATCGCGGTAAGCGCGACATCCGGTGCATGCGGCAAGTCGTTGCCGGTGATATTCATGCAAGCCGAGATACCCGACTGCGGCGCGCACGCCGGCAGGCCCTGGTAATCGTTGCTGCCGGCATAGAGCAAGGTGCCGAGTTTCTTCTTCGGAATGACCGACAGCACCAGGTTGGCGCGGTCGTCCTGTTCCTGGTACGCCAGTTCCGACTCCAGGCCCGCCACCTTGGTGCTGCCCTTGACGTTGTTGAAGCCCAGGCCGCGGTTGCCGTCCGGATAAGTGATCGGCGCGGACAACTGGAAGTCCTTGAAGTCCTCGTAGTACGCCGCCGTGTTCCAGGTGAGCTTGCCGTCGAGGAAGACGAACTTGGTGCCGATCTCATAGTTGGTCAGCGTCTCCGGCTTGTACAGCGTGCCGGCGTCCTGGGTGCCGCCGGACTTGTAGCCGGTGGAGACGCTGGCGTAGAGCAGGCCGTGCTCGCTGATGTCGGTGTCGATGCGCGCCAGCCAGGTCACGCGGTCGTCGCTGTACTTGGCGTCGTTGCGGGTGGAGATATTGAAGCCGGTGGCCGGACTGGGATACGTGCTCGGCGCGATCGGCATCTGCGGCACCGTCGCGTCATAAGCCCAACCCCAGCCGCGCCCGTCGATGTTCTTCTTCACATCGTCTGACCAGCGCACGCCGCCGGTAAGGCGCCAGTGGTCGGACAGATGCCAGGTCGCCTGGCCGAACAGCGCCGTGGATTTCACCGTCTCCTTGGGCTGGATGAAGGAGCCCTGCCACGCCACCGATTCCGACACCATCGTGCCGTTCATGATCGGAATGTCGAAGCGGATGTTGTTGTCTTCGTAGCCGTAGTAGGCGCCGACGATCCAATCGACCGTTTGCTCGCCGACCGACTTCAGGTCGAACTCGTGGCTGTAGCTCTTGTAGTTCGACGAGTTGGTGCGGTCGTTCTGCGAGGAAGCGCCGGTGGCGAAGCTGGTCGGCACCTGCACGCCAGCGTCCTGGTCGAACTGGCTCTTGCCGGAGAAGTGGTTATAGCCGGCGATGTAGCTCAGCTGCATGCTGCTGCCGATATTCCAGTCCATGCGGCTGCGCAGCGTGCCGGAATTGCGGTGCAGGTCAGGCGCGGTGTCGATCAGCGCGGACCAGAACTCCTGCCCCTTCCGCGGCTGCTGCATCAGGCCCATGTTGAGCGTGCCGCGATCGATGAAGTACTCGTACGAGAGATTCCATTTGAACGCCTCGCTCGGTTGCCACAAGGCGCTGACGCGAGCGGCGGACTGATCCTGCGCGCTGTATTTGTCGCCGCCCTGCACGAACAGGCTGGGGTCGATCGGGCGGAACTTGGCGGGGTTGCCGCCGGCGGCCAGATAGGTGGCCTGCTGCTGCGCCACGCTGGGCAGCTGGCTGGACGGATTCTGGTAATCGACGTAACCGTCGTGCTGGGCGTGCACCACCGCCACGCGCATGGCGAAGGTGCTGCTGATCGGCAGATTCACCGCGGCGCGCGCGCCCATCATGTTGTAGTTGCCCGCTTCGATCTGCGCATTGCCGTAGAAGCCGGCATTGATATCGGGCTTGGCGGTCTGGAAGCTGATCGCGCCGGCCGTGGAGTTGCGGCCCCACAGCGTGCCCTGCGGGCCGCGCAGCACTTCCACGCCGTCCATATCCAGCAGCAGCCCGGCGGCGGCTTCGGCACGCGGCGAGTAGACGCCGTCGACGAAGGTGGCCACTTCCGGGTCGGCGTATTCGGTCTTGGCGCTGTCGTTGCCGATGCCGCGCATGGTCAGCGTCACCACGCCGTGGTCGCCCTGCGCGGTGGCCTGCAGGCCGGGCACCAGGCGGGTCAGGTCCTGCACCGTCATCACGCGCTCCTTGTCGAGCGTGTCGGGCGTGATGGCGCTGACGGCGACGGGTGTCTTCTGCAGCGGGGTTTCGCGCTTGGTGGCGCTGACCTCGATGGCGTCGAGCTGTTTGATCTTCTTGTCCGGGGCCGTGCTGCCCTGGGCTGGCGTGTTCGACGCGTTCGGCGCGTTCTGCGGATCGTCCGCTGCAAAGGCCACCGGCGCGGCGAGCGCCAGGGCCAAGGCGAGATGCAAAGCTGAGTGGCGCAACTTCATACAAGTCTCCCCTACGTCCTAGAGATGGGCGCCCCGTCTCCCCGACGGTGGCGTGATGGCTCGATCTCAAAATGACAGCGCTGTCATTTTGGAATGATAGACCGCCTTTCGCGCGGAAGCTTGACGCGTGGCAGCACGCGTGAACTCCACGTCAACCCCTTGCTATGACTGGTTCTGCGAGGCGATACCGCCGGATCTGGCGGCCCTCATGCTGCGTAGCGGGGGAGCCGGCTTCGGTCCAGCGCCTGACTCCCCGCCGTTCGGCGCCTTATTTGGCGCAATCCACGACCTGGTCCGCATCGGTGCCGAGCGCCACGCGCGCCAGCGCCACCGACGAGCCCGCACCCGCGCCCCACACGAACGGCTGGTCGATGCGATGCATGTCGGCGCCGGCCGTGCGGAAGCATTTCAGCGGCACGCCGATGCGTGTCCACGTGCCGGCGGGCAAGGCCGCCAGGGTCGGGCCGAGCGTGACGCGCCCCTTGCAACCCGCGCCGCAGCCCATGCCGATCCATGCGTCCTTGCCGGGCAAGGCATCCACGCGCAGCGTGGTCACCAGCAGCACGTCGCCATTGGTCTGGCGATCGAGATCGAACGGCGCGCGCGACTGGATCGTCAACTCGGCGCCGCTCTTCTTCCACTCGAAGCGGCGCGCGTCTTCCTGCGCCTTGTAGTCGAGGGCACTCATACGCAGGCTGCCGTCGCTGGTGCCGGACTGCGCCGTGCTGACCACCGCGGCAACGCCGTCGGTGCCGAGCAGGCGGAAGGTGTAGCCGCGCACCGATTTGCCGCGGTCGAGGTAGTTGCCCACCGGGATCTGCTCGCCGCTGATGCCTGAGGCTTCGGACAAGTCAGCCACGTTTGCGTGGTCGGCATAGCGCAGGCCGTAGCCGAGCGGAAAGCGCGACTCGCCCTGGCCATGCGCGCCGCTGCCCGGCCACGCATAAGCGAGCTTGCCGTGGAAGTCGTTGGCGAGCTTGCCGTCGCGCTTGCGCAGCAGCACGTCGGCAACGCCGCCGCCTTCGCTGCCCGGCAGCCAGGCGGCGACGAAAGCGTCGGCTACGTTGATCTCGCGATTCACCCACAGCGGGCGGCCACTGAGAAACACCGCCACCACCGGAATGCCGTCGCTGTGCAGGCGGCGCAGCAGTTCAAGATCGTGTTCGTCACCGGGGCGATACAGCAGGTTCGGCAGGTCGCCCTGGAACTCCGCATAGGGGTCCTCGCCGAACACCACCACGGCCACGTCGGGCTTGCTCGCATAGCGGCCATCGGCAGCGATCTCCACCTGCCCGCCCGCTGCCTTCACCTGCTCGGCGATGCCGGCGCCGATCGATTGCGCGCCGGGAAAGTCCCTGTTGCTCAGGCCCGTGCCCTGCCACGTCAAGGTCCAGCCGCCGCTCTGGCGCGAGATATTGTCCGCCGCATCGCCGGCCACCAGGATGCGTTTGCGCGGATCCAGCGGCAGCACGCCGTTGTTGTTTTTCAGCAGCACCAGCGATTCGCGCACGGCGCGGCGCGCCAGCGCGCGATGCGCGGGGCTGCCGATCACCTCGGCCGATTTCGCCGCCAGCGGCTGCGCCGACGGCGCGCCCGCTTCGAACAGGCCGGCGCGGAATTTCACGCGCAGGATGCGCGCCACGGCGTCATCCAGCCGCGCCGCGGAAATGGCGCCCGATTTCGCCTCGGCCAGCGTGTGCTCGTACAGGCCGCGCCAACTGTCCGGCGCCATCAGCATGTCGACGCCCGCATTGATCGAGGCGGGGCAATCGACATTGCTGCAGCCGGGCACCTGGCCATGTCCGTTCCAGTCGCCGACCACGAAGCCCTGGAAATCCATGCGGCCCTTGAGCACGCCGCTAAGCAAGGCCTGGTTGCCATGCATCTTCTGGCCGTTCCAGCTGGAGAACGAAGCCATCACCGTCTGCACGCCCGCATCGATCGCCGGCGGATAGCCGGCGGCATGCACGTCGCGCAGCTCGGCTTCGCTGACCTGCGCGTCGCCCTGGTCCTTGCCGTCCTTGGTGCCACCGTCGGCGAGGAAGTGCTTGGCGGAGGCGACCACGTGCGAGGCATCCAGGAAGTGCGGCGTGCCGACCTTGCCCTGCAGCCCTTCGATCATCGCGGCGGCGTATTGCGCCACCACCTTCGGGTCCTGCGAATAGCCTTCGTACGAGCGGCCCCAGCGCAGGTCCTGCGGCACGGCGAGCGTGGGCGCGAAGGTCCAGTTGATGCCGGTGGCGCGCACTTCCGCCGCGGTCGCCGCGCCGATGTCGCGGATCAGTTGCGGGTCGCGGGTGGCACCGAGCGCGGAGTTCTGCGGGAACAGCGTGGCGCCCACGGTGTTGTTGTGGCCGTGCACGGCGTCGATGCCGATCAGCAGCGGGATCGCCTGGTGGCCATCGGCGCTGTCCATCGCGACGCGGTAGAACGCGTCGGCCATGGCTTTCCACTGTTCCGCGGTGGCGGTGGTCTTGCCGTCCGGCTTGGAATTGCCGCCGGCGAGGATTGAGCCGAGCCGATACTTGCGCAGGTCTTCCGGCGTGATCGCGGAGATATCGGCCTGGATCAGCTGGCCGACTTTTTCTTCGACGCTCATCTTCGCCATCAACGCGGCGACCCGCTGTTCGAGCGCCGCATCGCGCGGCAGCGGCCAATGGGCCGCCGGCCATTGTTCGGGATGGACGGCCGTATCGGCGGCCGGCACGGCGCCTAGCGGCAGGCAGGCCAAGGCGACGGCCCATGCGATCGGTGCAACACGCAAACGACGAACGGATGCCAGCACGCTTCTCTCCCTTCCACGATAAAGACCATCGGCACTCCCCCTGGAGCGGCTCCAGAGCCGAGAGCCTGCCAGAAATGACAGCGCTGTCAACGAGCGTTGCAGCACGTCCGGCGTAGGTTGGGGTGAGCCGCAGGCGAACCCCAACATAGCCCACCGGGAGCGCATCGCGTGTTGGGGTTCGCCTGTGGCTCACCCCAACCTACGTCATGGGCTGCGTGGCGGCTTGGCGGTGGATTCGCGCAGCTGCAGTGTGTACGGCACCTGCAGCAACAACCCCGTGCCGCGCCCGCGCAACTTGTCCATCAACTGCAAGGTCGCCAGCTTGCCCATCTCGCGACTCGGCTGCCGCACCGTCGTCAACGGCGGCCACAGCTGCGTCGCCAGCGGCGTGTCGTCGAAGCCGCACACCGAGAGATCGCGCGGCACCTTCAGGCCACGCTCGTTGGCGGCCCACATCACACCGGCCGCCATATCGTCATTCGCCGCAAAGATCGCCGTCGGCCGCTTGGCCAGCTCGAACAAGCCGCGCGCCGCCATCACGCCGGAGCCGAAGGTGAATTCCCCTTGCACCACCAGCTTCGGATCGAACGGCAGGCCAGCGGCCACCAGCGCATCCTTGTAACCCTGCAGGCGCCAGCGGCTGGCGCCATGGTTGGCGATGCCCACGATATGGCCGATGCGCTTATGCCCCAGCTCGACCAGGTGCTGCACCACCGCCTTGGCCGCCTGCTGCTCGTCCATGCATACGCCGATCGCGTCCTCGCGATGCAGCGGCGAGATGCTGGCGTACGGCACGCCGTGCTCCTGCAGCCGGCGCAGCAGGGGCGCGTGGTCGGTCAGCGGCGGCGTCATGATCACGCCGTCGATATGGTGGTCGGCCACCAGGGCGTCGATGCGGCGGATCGGGTCGTGCCCGCGCAGGCGCAGCGGGCTGACCATCATGCTGTAGCGATGGGCGTCGCAGGCGTCGAGCACGCCGTCCTGGATCTCGGCCAGATAGGTCGAGGCCGGGTTCTCGTTGTTGTCGTACAGCATCGCGATCAGGAACGAGCGGCTGCCCGCCAGCCCGCGCGCCGCGGGGCTGGGGCGGTAGTTCATCGATTCCATCGCGGCCAGCACTTTCTTGCGCGTGGATTCCTTGACCGACGGCTCCTCGTTCAGCACGCGGGATACCGTCTTGGGCGACACGCCCGTCGCGCGCGCTACGTCTTCCAGGCGGACCCGCATGCCATTCCCCACGTCGACTGCCGCGGGGGACTATGCCTGCCGCGCGGGACGCTTTACAAGGAGGCGCCCGGCGCGCGCGGAACCGTCGCGCCGCCCGGCAGCCACACACACCGTCCACTGGAAATGCCCCGATGAAGTCCACCAAAGCGCTCGACCTCGATGCCGTCAAGGCCTTCGTCTTTATCGCCGACCTGCAGAGCTTTACGCGCGCCGCGCAGACGCTCGCCACCACCCAGTCCGCGCTCAGCCTGAAGCTGCGGCGGCTGGAGGAACAGCTGGGCCGGCGCCTGCTGGAACGCACGCCGCGGCAAGTGCGGCTGTCTGCGGAAGGCTCGCTGTTCCTGGCCGCGGCGCGCGAGCTGGTGGGGGCGCACGAGCGGGCGGTGTCCTCGTTCCACGTCGAGCGGCGCCGGCTCACCGTCGGCATCAGCCAGCTGATCGTCGGCAGCGAACTGCCGGCCCTGCTGCGCCATATGAACGAGCACGACGCGCATCTGCTGCTGGAACTGCGCGTGGGCGGTTCGCGCGAGCTGCTGCAGGCGTACGAGGAGGGCGCGCTGGACGCGATCCTGGTGATGCAGCCGGAAAGCCGGCGGCAGGAGGGCGAGGTGATCTATGCGGAGCAGTTCGCGTGGATCGCGGCGCCGCATTGGCGGCCACGTCCCGGCGATCCGCTGCCGCTGTCGACGCAGGGCGAGTCGTGCAGCATCCGCGCCGCCGCGGTGCGCGCGCTGGACCAGGTCGGGATCGCCTGGACCGAGGTGTTTATCGGCAAGGGCGCCGCGGTGCTTGGCGCTGCCGCCGCGGCCGGCCTGGCGATTGCCGTGCTGGCCCGGCGGGCTGCGCCGGCCGGCACGGTCGATATCGGGCCGGCCTTGTCGCTGCCGGAGCTGCCGCGGCAGGACGTGGTGCTGTACACGGGGCTCAACGATCCGCGCTCGCGGCAGGCGCTGCAGACGCTGGCCGACTCGTTCAAGCAATTGGCGATCGCCAATGTTTCGCCGTCGAAGCTGGAACCCGCCTCCCTTCGGCGACCCGAAGGTAGCCCCGTGGGAGAGAAGGTGCCGGCAGGCGGATGAGGGTTCGTCCGGAGTGGTGCACATCACGCTTGCGCTCCGCCCGCACCCTCACCCCAACCCCTTTCTCCCGTTTCAGTCGGCCTTCCGCCAAACAACTTCGCCATGCGCACCATCTGACGAACCGCTCGACGGCTTGGCCACGATATAGGTGAGCTGGTCGCCATCCCGCGTAAAGCCGGTGGTTCCGCCGCGCCCGACCCAGTTCGGGAACGTGGCCTGCACGATATGCGAGGTCATCTTGTCGTCCTGCACGGCCACCGTGCCGTAGTGCGCATTGAGGTCCAGCGACGCGGCGCGGTACTCCTCCGGCGTGCCCTTGGACTTGTCGTTCACCGCGAACGGCGTGCGGGTGGCACGCGCGATCACCATCGAGTAGTGGCCACGCGAGTCGATCATCCACTGGCCCTGCGGGTCGTGCCCGTAGAGCTCGACGCGGCGGCCGTCCGGATAGACGTTGTCGCAGCGGACCAGGGTCCAGGTGCCGACCAGCCAGGCCGGCACGGGCATCGCTGCCATTGCCATGGCGGGCTTGGCCTGGTCCTGCGGTGCGGCGGCCGCGGCCTGGGCGAAGGAAGCGAACAGGGCCACGAGCAGGGCGCCCGAAGCAACGAAGGTACGGTGCGTAAGCGTGCGATGACGAAGCATGGGGATCCTCGGTGGTGTGGTGGAGCAAGTGCAGGCTAGGCCTGCAATCGATCGCGCAACAGCCGGCCCAGGCGTATTTCAGCGATGGCGAAATCGATATGGCTGGCCGGTCAATGCGGGCCAATCCGGCCGCGCACGGCCATGGCCCTCTCGCGCGCCGGACGTGTCGGCGCTAATGTCGCTTCGCTGTTCCTGTGCAAACGCCAGGAACGGCGCGGCAGGGCAGGCGATCCGGAAGATCGCCGCCTCGGGGCGACGCCTGCGACGCGGCGCCGGACAAGACAGGGGAAGACGGTGGTGGTTTCGTTGTATGGCAGGCGCCTGGCGCTGGTGGTTTCCCTGCTCGCGCTGGGTGGCTGCGCCCAGGTCAGCGTGGTCCGATCCGAAGTAGACAAGGCCCTGGGCAACCCGCCCGCGCCGAAAGCGGCGCCTGCCGCCAACGCCGACGTTCGCGACGGCGACCTGATGCCGCCCGCCACGGTGGTCAACACCTATCTGCAATACGGCCGCTACGCCGACGGCGAGCGCCGCCTGCGCCAATACCTGGCCCGCTATCCCGGCGACCGCGCCGCGCAAGGCCTGCTGCGCCAGCTCACCGCCGATCCGCGCGAAGCGCTGGGCGCGGCCTCGCGCAACTACGTGGTGCAGCAGGGCGATTCGTACAGCACGCTGGCCTCGCGCTACCTGGGCGACGCCAGCCGCTTCCTGATCCTGGCCCGCTACAACGGCTCGGACGATCCGTCCGCGTTGCACGTGGGCGATACCGTGCGGCTGCCGACCGCACCGGCGCGCGCACCCGCGGCGGACACGCTGGTGGTGCGTGCCACGGCGGACGATCTGCTCGCCACGCCCGCGGCCGCCACCGGCAACACCGCTGCGGCTGCAAGCCCCGCCGACGCCCAGCACCTGCAGGCGGAAAGCACGGCCTTGCTACGCCAGGGCCACAAGACTGACGCGCTGGCGCGGCTGGACCAGGCACTCAAGCTCGATCCGCATCTGAAGCCCGCGGGCGACCAGATGCTGCGCGACCAGTTGCTGTCGACCTATCACGAGCGCGCGGTGCTGTTGTACCGCGACCAGAAGCTGGACCAGGCGATCGCGCTATGGGACCACGTGCTGGATATCGACCCGGGCTACGAGCGGGCGATCATCTATCGCGCCCGCGCCGTGGAACTGAAGCAGCGGTTGAAGCAGCTCTGAGGCTGCCGGCTCAGCCCAGCGCCTGACGATCTTCCTCGTCGCCCTGCAGGATCAGCGTCGGCTGTGCGGCCGCATCCGCGACGGCGCCCGGCGTGGATGCGCTTTCGCCCGGCTGGCGTGCCTGCAGCGTGCTGTTCATCAGGTTGAAGGTGGCGAACAGCCGGCCGAGTTCGTCGCGCCGTACCAGGCGGATGCGGTAGCCATACTCACCCCGCGCCACGCGCAGCATCGCCTCGCCCAGCATGCCCAGCAGCGCCAGCGGGCGGCGGAACAACGCATAGGCCGCGCCCACCATCGCCGCCAGGGTCACCACCAGCACCGCGGCGATCACCCAGAAGGTGGTGCGCTGCGCGGCCGCCAGCGGCGCCGTGCTCACGCCCAGGCGCAGCGTGCCGACACCCTTGTCCTGGTAGCGGATCGGCACGTCGAACAGCAGCATCGGCGCCTCGCCCGCGCTGCCCATGCGGCTCTGGTAGCTGGTCACGCCTTCGGTCAGCACGCGCCGCGACAGCGGTGCCGGGGGCAGCGCGCCGCCGAGTTCGGCCGGCGCGGTGCTGGCCACCACGGCGCCGTCGCGGTTGGCGATGGCCAGGTAATGGATCTGCTGGTTGCGCGAGACGTCCTGCACCAGCGCGCGGGTCGCCGCGTCGTCGTGCAGCAGCAGGTTCTCCGCCGCCTCGCCGGCGACTACGCGGCCCAGCGAGCCGCCGAAGTCGGTGGCCAGTCCGTTCACCGCGGTGTTCTGCTTGGCGTAGATCGCGGCCAGGCCGGCCAGCAGCACCACGCACAGGATCGCCGCCAGCGCGCCGATCCAGCGCGTGCGCAGCGAGATGATGCGCGAGGCCAGAGGCGATTCGTGCGTACGCTCGTACTCGCGGCGCGCCAGGCGCAGGTCGTCGATCACCTCGGCGCCGCGCTGGTAGCGCGTGCCCGGGACGGGCGAGAGCAGGGTGCGCACCACGCCGACCAGCATCGCCGGCGTGGCCGGGTCGATCGGGTCGATCGACGGGCGCGGCAGGCGCTGGCGTTCGCGCAGCAGGCGCGGCAGGTCGGGCATGTCCGGCCACGGCAGCTTGCCGGTGATCAGCCAGTACAGCACCACGCCGAGCGAGAACAGGTCGCTGCGCGCATCCGCCGCTTCGCCGCGCAGGCGCTCCGGCGCCATATAGGCGGGCGTGCCGCCGATGATGCGGCCGTCGCCGGCGCCTTCCGCGCGGCGCTCGGCGATGCCGAAGTCGCTGAGCTTGGCGTAATGCCAGTCGTCGACCAGCATGATGTTCTCGGGCTTCACGTCGTGGTGCAGCACGCCCTGGCCATGCGCGTAGTCCAGCGCGGCAGCCATCTGCGAACCCAGCTCGATCACCACCGACAGCGGCGGCAGGCCTTCGCGCGCCACGCGGGTGGACAGCGACTCGCCCGGCAACCGTTCCATCGCGATATAGGCGCGCCCGTCCTCGGTGCGTCCGGTGTCGAAGATGGTGACGATATTGGGATGGACCAGCTGGCCGGCAGCGCGCGCCTCGGCCAGCAGGCGTTCCTCCAGCCCGCGCGCGGCGGCGCGGCGGTGCAGGCATTTGATCGCCACGGGGCGGTCGATGCCCGGGTCGAAGCCGGCGTAGACCATGGCCATGGCGCCGGCGCCGAGCACGCCGTCGATACGGTAGCGGCCGATCATCCTCGGCGCGGCGACGGCGTTCATGCGCGGGTGGTCATCCACCAGGTGAGCGCCACGGCGCCGGCCACCGCCACCAGCACGGCGGCGATCAGCCAGCCGGTGACGGCGCGCATGCGGCCGCCCGGTTCGCGGGTGAGGAAGACGAACTCCGCCTGGCCGAAGCGCACGCGGTCGCCATGGCGCAGCGGCGCCTCGTGCACGCGCTGGCCGTTGACGAAGGTGCCGTTGGTCGAAAGGGTGTTCATGACCACGTAGTGGCCTTGCTGATTCATGATCCAGGCATGCGTGGACGACACGCTGAGCTCGTCGATCACCACGTCGTTATGCCCGCCGCGGCCCACCGTCTGGCGCCCGGCATGCAGGGCGAAGCGGCGGCCCTCGAAGCCTTCCGAGGCGCCTTCCAGCACCGGCGACGTCGCACTGGCGCGGCCGCCGGTCTCGGGTTCGGCCTGGGCGGCCAGGCGCTTCAGCTCCTCGGCCGAAAACAGCCGCGTGCCTTGCGGGCCGGCGGAACGGCGGGGCGGAGAAGTGGCTCGATGGGTTTCCATGACGCGTTTTCGCAGCGGCTCAGCCGGACACTGTAGCCAACATATGTCGGCCATGGCGATCAAAGCTTGACCGGGCGCACACCGGGAGCACGCGCCACCACGGCGTAGCCTGGGCTGAGCCGCAGGCGGCCAGCGCCCGAAGCGAGGCGAACGGCGCGCGGGAGCGGCCGGTGCCGCTCCCGCCTGGCCGCCGGCTCATCGCGGCATCGAGCCCTGCTGCTGCGACTGCTGGTGCTGCTGCTGTTGCTGCTGGTTCTTCGCCTGCTCCTGACCCGGCGCGCCCGGCAACTGCGCGCTGGAGGCACTGCTCTGCGCCAGTGGCGTATTGATCGCCTGGCCGACGTTCACCTCGGCGTGCTGCTTGAACGGCGAGCGCAGGTCGCCCTGCACCGCCCAGGCGCGCGAGCCGTCGTCGTTGAGCACCACGTGGTTGATTTCCTTCAGGCCCTGGCGCTGGGCCTCTAAGGCCAGCGAGCCGGCGAAGTTTTCGCGCTGTCCGCTGGAGGCGCCGCCGCCGAGCTTCTGCACCCCGTCCAGGGCCTGGTTATAGAGCGCGTTCTGCGGATGCCCCGGCTGGTTCAGCAGCGGCTTGGCGGCCTGCTCCTGCGCATGCAGTTTGGTCTGCAGCTGCAGCTGCTTCTGGCTCAGCGGGCCGGCTTCGCCGTCGCGCTGCAGGTGATGGTCGTGCTGGAACGACTCCAGCGCGCCCTTGGTCCCCGGGCCGAACTGCCCGTCCACGCGCAGCGGCTTGCCGTCGGCGCCCTTGTAGCCCAGGTCGTGCAGCTGCTTCTGCAGTGCGCTGACGTCGTGGCCCTTGTCACCTTCCTTGAGCACGGCATGGCCGGCCGGCGCGGCATGCTTGGGCGGCTGCGCGGAGGGCGCCTCGGGCTTGGCCGGCGGCGCCGCGCCGGGCGCACTGGGTGCGGCCTTGGCCGGCACGCCCTTGTCCAGCTCCTGCGCGTACTTGGCGTACTTGTCCATCTGCTGGCCCATGCCCTTGTAGGCCTCGGCCACCGTCATGCTGCCGTCGCCGTACAGGCCGGGGTTGCGCTCGATCACCTTGTGCGACAGCACGTGGTCCACCCGCTGGCCGGGGTCGGCCTTCAGCGCATCGAGGAACTTGGTGCCGCCGCCCTGGCCGAGGTTGTGCAGCGCGTAGACGTTGGCGTCCGCATCCGGGCCGCCGAGCTTGGCGCCGAGCTGCATGTTCTGCTTGGTGAACTCCGCCAGCATGCCGGCCTGCAACTTGGAGTTGTTGCGCATGTCCGGCGAATTGATCTGGTCGGCGGTGAGCTTGTCGGCATTGGGCACGCCGTACTTCTCGCCGTACTTGTGCACCATGCCGACCCAGGTGTCGTCCAGGAACTGGCCGTAGCCATAGGCCGAGGACATCGCCTTGGTGCCGTCGAACTGCGTCACCGTGTTGAGCCCCGCGTGCTTGGCGCCGGCGATCGGGCGCGCATGCGGGTTGTAGCCGGATTCGAAGCCGGCGATCTTGGCCATCAGGCCGGGCTCGATGCCGGCCTTGGCGGCGGCCTCGGCGAGATCCTGCTTGTTCGCTTCCCAACGTTCGTCGATCTTGGACATGTCGTTTCCTCCGTGAATTTTGGTGTCCGGCGCGGCTTACTTGGCCCCGGGCAGCTGGTACGCGTATTTCTTCGGATCGAAGTTCACCGTGAAGTCCGCCACCTTGGCCTTCGCCTTGGTCTTGGTCACGGTCAGCGGGAACAGGCCCGGGCCGGGACGCTCGGCGACCTTCAGCTCGTAGGTCACGTCCTGCTCGCTAGCCGTGGTCTGCGGAATGCGGCTGACGTCGACGAAGCCGGCCTGGCGCGGCATCACGATGCTGTAGTCGGCCACCACCTTGCCCTGGATCGCGCTGCCGCTGACGAACAGCCAGCCGTAGTCGCCCTGGTTGCTCAGCTTGACGAGGCCGGCCTTGTTGCAGCCGCAATAACCGTTGCTGCCGAACTCCATCGCGCTGTCCATCGCCACGAAGGTCCAGCCGCCCTTGGCGTCCACGCTGACCTGGAACGCGCCGAGCAGGCCGGGGTCGGTCTGGCCATAGCTGTAGCGGTTGTCGTCGTGGATGTCGTAGGCGTTGGCGGCATACACCAGCAGCTGCTTGCCCTTGGCCGTGTCGACCAGCTCCGGCTTGCCGGGCTGCATGCAGTAGGTGAGGTCGTCGCCCTGCTCGGTGGTGTGGGTGTAGGTCCAGCAGGCGTGCTTGGCGTCGTACTGCTTGCCGTACTGGTCTTCCATCACCGCCTTGACGATGGCGTTCGTATCCGGCGCGGGGGCGGCGCAGGCGGCCTGGCCCAGCAGCAGCACCGATAGGGCGAATCCAGCCCTGGCGATCTTGTACATCTGTCGTCTCCTTCGCATGACCGTCGGCTTTCTGCGAAATCACAGTAGCGGCGGGACTTTAGCCGCTTTGTCCGGGGGCCGGGTGTAAATGCGGTTAACCGTAACGCGAGGATGTGAACGGCTTCATGCCACGGGCGCGAGCGGATGTTTCAGCGGCGGCTCTGCGCGATCTCGGCCGGGCTCGCCCCCAGCATCCGCCGTACGCAGCGCGCCATATGGCCGGCATGCGCGAAGCCGGCTTCGGCGGCGATCGCGGTCAGGCTCAGCTTGCCCTCCAGCAGGCGCAGCCGTGCGCGCTCCACCCGCCGCTCCATCACGAAGCGGTGCGCCGGCAGGCCGGTGGCCTGGCGGAACAGCGGCTTGAAGTGGGACAGGCTGTAGCCGGCGACGGCGGCCAGTTCCGGCAGGGTGAGGTCCTGCTCGAGATGGGCCTCGATGTATTCCACGACGCGGCGCAGGCGCCACGCGGGCAGGGCGCGCGTCAGCGTCGGCGCGGCCTGGCGCGTCTGCAGCACCAGCAGGCGCGCGGCCAGGGCGGAGGCTAGGCTGTCGGCGAACAGGCGGCCGCCGGGATGCGTGTCGCGCTCCTCGGCCTGCATCATCCAGCCGATGCGTTCGACCTGCGGGTCGCGGATATGGATGGAGGGCGCCAGCGCCGTGTCGCAGGAGCCCATGGCTTCGGCCGCTTCCTGCAACAAGCCGGGCGACAGGCGCAGCAGCAGCGAGGTAGCCGGCGCCGTCAAGGTCCAACGCGTGCTGGATCCGGCCGGCACCACGCAGAACTGTCCGTGCAGGCGGGTGCCTTCCCGCTCGATGCGGCCGGCGCGATACGACACCGGCACCGGCTCGCCCAGGTGCAGGCACAGCACGTGGCGATGATCGACCGGGGAATCGAAGCGGCCCTGCGGCACCGGCGAGGTGAGCACGTCCAGCAACGGCAACCGGTCCGCGGCGGCGGACGGAGCGGGATAGCAGTCGGGCCGGCCAGTCATGCCCGCCATCGTTCGCCGATCCCGCGCGGGCGGCATGTGCCGGAAATCATCCATCGGTGTCCGGCGCCGGCCGCCGGTGCACGTGCGGCTTCGGCGCACAGGCCAGCATGGCCGCCTTCCCCAGCCGGAGTTCGACCATGCAGCGCCGCCAGTTTCTGCAGTACAGCCTCGCCGCCCTGGCCGCTGGCGCCGGCTTGATCGCGCCGGTGCGAGCACGCGGCCTGCCCGGCGAAACCCACGCCACCGACGCCGCCACCTTCCGCGCCATGCGCCGCTACGCCGACTTGCCGTTCGGCCGGATCGCCTACGCCGATCGCGGCCACGGCAAGGCCGCGCTGTTCCTGCACGGCGCCCCGCTCAACAGCTACCAATGGCGCGGCGCCATCGACCGCCTCGCCACCCACCGCCGCTGCATCGCACCGGATTTCATGGGCCTGGGCTATTCGGACATTCCCGCAGGCCAATCGCTCGCCGCCGCCGCCCAGGCCGCCATGCTCGCCGCCTTGCTGGACAAGCTTTCCATCCACGACGTCGACATCGTCGCCAGCGACAGCGGCACCGCCGTCGCCCAGCTCTTCCTCGCCCGCCACCCGGAGCGCGTGCGCACCCTGCTGCTCAGCAACGGCGACGTGGAAATCGACAGCCCGCCAGCGAAGGTGAAACCCGCCATCGAGATGGCCCGCAACGGCACGCTCGCCGACGCGACTGCCAAGTGGCTGACCGATCGCGCACTGGCCCGCTCCACGTTTGGCGCCGCGGTGTTCCACGATCCCAGCCGCTTTGCCGACGAGACCATCGATTACTACGTCACGCCACTGGTGAGCACACCGCTGCGGCGCAAGCAGTACCACGCATTCCATCTGGCGCTGGAGCCGAATCCATTGGCGGGCATCGAAGCCACGCTCAAGCGCAGCCAGGTGCCGGTACGGATGGTGTGGGGCGCGAGCGACGATATCTTCGCGCTGGCGGACGCGGAGTATCTGGATCGGACGTTTGCGCAGTCGCGCGGGATTCGGCGCGTGGCGGAAGGGAGGTTGTTCTTCCAGGAGGAGTATCCGGAGATCATTGCGGAAGAATCCCGGCAATTGTGGGGCCTGGCCTGAAAGCATGGGCACAGGGACTACATGCACCGCATGCGTTCGCAGACGTATTCTCGATCGGGATAGCCCGCTAAACTTCCCGTATCTGAGGGCGCCTGCATGACTATCTTCACCATCGGCTACGAAGGCCTCGACATCGATTCGTTCATCGAATTGCTGAAAAAGCACGGGATCGAAACCGTAGTCGACATCCGTGAACTTCCGTTGTCGCGCAAGCCTGGTTTTTCGAAGCGATCGTTATCGGAGGCCCTCAAGACCGGGGGCCTGGCCTATGTGCATATGGTCGCCCTCGGTTGCCCTCGACCGGTGCGCGATCGTTACAAGCACGATGGCGACTGGGGGCACTACACCAAAGGCTTTCTTCGGTATCTGGACAGCCAGGATGAAGCCATCGATGAGCTCGCCGGCAGAGCCACGGCTTCAAACTGCGCACTGCTGTGCTTCGAGGCCGACTACCGTTTTTGCCATCGATCCTTCGTCGCGGATGCGGTTCAAGCACGCTCAGGCGCCACGGTTCGGCACATCACCAAGGCCGCTGCTAAAACAACGCGCCCTGCGCGTTCTGCAAGGGTGGCAGCCTAGGCGGATAGATCAGGCTCACGATCAGCCATTGGTCTTGAAAGCGATGCTGATTGCCCATCAGGAACATAAGATCCTTCCCAAGAAGGTCGCCTTCCAGTTTCGCGCGGAAAGGCTCTTCCCAAGTGGGGCCGTATAGCCTGAGGCAGTTCCAGTAAAGCGCGCCGGCCTCCCAATCCACGATCTTATGGTGACGGGTCACTTCGCCATCTGACGCGCTGTATTCGCAGTGATAGTAGAAATCGAAAGGTATCTTGCGGAGTTGCCTGACTTCCTTTCGTGCCTCGCTCTCAGCGAAGAGTTCCATCTGCGACTGAGCCAGCTTCTCTCTTTCATCAGCAGTCCATTCAGCATGTCTTGCCGGCCTGATCTCCAGGCCGATAACTCGCGAAGGCCGCAGCAGCGCCAATGAAACGTTTTCCTTGACGCGCGCAGCGTCCATCCCCGCATAGCCCTCAAACCCGGGCATTTGGCCAGGCCAGGCGCGGCGTCCGGCCCAGTCTTGCCTGGTGTCTATCTGAGGACCGCAAACCACGGTGTCCACATAGACCCGATGGCTTTCCGGCCGGTGGTCGGTCGTGGCCTTCTCGACGCGGACATCGATCCATTGCCATTTCCTGAATTGCTGCCCGTCTTCGATCAATCGAAACGGGATGGGATACAACCGGCGCATGCTGCCGTGTTCGGTGATTCCCGCCACACAGGAGGTCTCCACATAGTGTGTACTGGGAGACGGATAGGTTTTGGCGAGAATCAGGATGCGCTCCATCCTTGACGTTGCCATGCTCGTGTTCCTTCACGGTTGGCCGATCCATCGAGTGGCTAGGCCTATGTGCCCAAAAAATGTACCGGAGAAGGATTCAAACTAAAGCAAGCGGCTCCACCGGTATGTAGGGTTTGGCCTGCAAAGCCGTCAGGGGTGGCAGACGGTGAGCTGGCGATAGCGGCTGTCGGACGATTGTCGATTCCCCCACCATCCGTTCGTCGCCTGGGTGGAAGCATGGCCCTGAAGGCTAACGCTGCCACCATTCCAACCCCACCCAGGAGCGTAACCATGCGTTTTCTCACCCTCATCCACATCAACGAAAACTCCGGCCAGGTCCCCGACGAGCGGCTGATGAGCGAGATGGGCAAGCTGATCGAAGAGATGAAGGAGGCCGGTGTGCTGATCGACACCGCCGGGCTGGCGCCGACCAAGGACGGCAAGCGGCTGCGTCTTTCGAAGGGCCGCGTCAAGTCGACGGACGGTCCGTTCACCGAGGCCAAGGAAGTGGTCGGCGGCTACTTCATGCTCAAGGCGGCCAGTACCGAGGAAGCCGCGCGCTGGATGGAGCGCTTCCTGGAGGCGCACGGCGACCAGTGGGAAGTGGAGTGCGAGCTGCGGCCGCTGGATCCGCATTTCTCCGATCTCTGAGCGGACTGCATGCCACGGGCGCGGCGGGTACCCGCCGCGCCCGCCTTCATGGACAATGCCGCCGGTTGCATCTTTCAAGGACGAATTCATGAAACTGCCAGGCGTCGTTTTGCTGTCGGCCCTCGCCGTCGCAGCGCAGGCCGCTCCTTCCGTCACGCCTGTCACCGCCGCGCAGTTGCCGGCCGGCATCAGCTTCAAGGGCGATTTCAAACAAGCCCTCCGCTGGACCGATGCCGAAGGCGACAACCTCGTCGTGGTCAGCACGCATAGCGACGACAACAGCGAGTACGGCTCCAACGACGACCTCTATGCCGTGCGCTACACCATCGCCGACGGCAAGGCGCAGGTGCGCTGGAACCTGCACGACTACGTCCACGACTGCGGCGTCGATCACCAGGCCACGTTCTTCCGCGGCGCGGCGGCGCAAGTCACCGACCTGGACGACAACGGCACGGCCGAGGTGTGGATGGCTTATCGCCTGATGTGCCGCGGCGACATCTCCTCCGACACGATGAAGGTGATCGTCTACCAGGGTGCGCAGAAGTACGCGATGCGCGGCGAGACCAAGGATGCGGGCGGCGAAGGCGGCAGCTACGGCTTCGATCCGGCGTTCATGGCGGCGCCCGAGGCATTTCGCGCGTTCGCACGCAAGTTGTGGGCCACGCATATGGCGGACAGCCCCGACGCCGAGTTGCGCGCCGTCGAATGAATCGCCTCGGCCTTATGGCTACTACACGCTCACGCTCGCGCTTGCTGTAATCGCCGACCTCCACACCCGGCGGAGGACAGTACGATGCGCTTGAAAGCACCGATGCGTTGTGTCGAAGGGAACTTCCGACCCTCGCCCGAGGATTTCGACCCCACCAAGATCGAGTACGACGCAGCGGTAGCGCATGCGTTGTTCGAAGCGATGGATCTTGGATGGGATACAGGCCTCAGTACGGATGCACGGATGATCATCGATGCGTATCGCAAGGCCTTGATCAATCGGGCGAATGATTTGATGTGGAAGTGGGGGTATCCGTAGGCGCGGCGAGAAAAACAAACGGTTGGTTTTTTCTCGCCGCAACGCACGGACTCCCTCTCCCCGGAGAGAAGAGGGAGAGAGGAGAGGGAGCAAGGCGTTCAAGCCCACGCCTTCTTCGCCGGCACGGCGACCCACAGCGTCAGCACCAGCAACACCACCAGCACCCACGGCAACAACGCCGCGCTCGCCGACTTCAGCATCACGCCACCCAGCACGCCGCCACCGGCGATGGCGAGATTCCAGCCCACCACCACCAGCGACTGGCCCAGGTCCTGCTGCTCGCCCGAGCGGCGGGCCACGGCGGTCTGGATCAAGGTGGCCGCGCCACCGAAGCCCAGGCCCCAGATCGCCACCGCGCCGATCAGCACCACTTGCGACGAAGGCCACAGCGCCATCGCCACCGCCGCGAGCAGGAACAGCGCCATGCCCAGCCCCATCAATGCGCGCATCCAGCGATCGATCAGCGCACCGGTCACCGCGATGCTCACCACCGACGACACGCCGAACAGCAGCAGCAGCCGATCCAGCGCGTCCTGCGCTCCGGACAGCGCCACGAACGGCGCGATATAGGTGTACAGCACGTTGTGCGCCAGCACGGCCAGCAGCATCACCACGTACACCGCCAGCAGGCCCGGCCGCCCCAGCACCTCGCGCAAGCTGCCGTGCTGCTGCGCCGGCACGCCAGGCACCGGCGGCAAGGCGGCGCGCGACCACGCCACCAGGGCCACGCTCAGGATCGACATCAAGCCGAACACCCAGCGCCAACCGATCAGCTGCGACAACCACGTCCCCGCGGGAATGCCGATCGACATCGCCAGCGGCGTGCCCACCATCGCCACCGCAATGGCACGCCCCTGCAACTGCGGCGCCACCATGCGGCTGGCATAGCCGGCCAGCAGTGCCCACAGCAGGCCGGCGGCCACGCCGCCCAGGAAGCGCGAGACCAGCATCAACGTGTAGGAGCCGGTCCAGGCCATCACGCTGTTGACCAGCGCGAAGCCGAGGATCGCCGCCATCAGCAGGGGCCGGCGCGGCAGATGGCTGGTGAGCTTCACCATCGGCACCGCGGTCAGCAGCGAACCCAGCGCATAGACGGTGGTGAGCTGGCCCACCGCCGCCGCGCTGATCCCCAAGTCGCGGCTCATCGCCGGCAGCAGGCCAGCCACGATGCATTCGGTAAGCACGGTGATGAACGATGCGCAGGCCAGCGCCAGCAAGCCCAGCATGGGCAGGCGCGACGGGGCGGGCTCGCAGGCCTGGTAGGGCAGGGCTTCGTCGGCGGCGCTCATGGCCGCGCCTCGGGTGTCGACTTCATGGAAAGGCTCCTTCGCCTTGAGAGGAGCCCTAAGTTAGATACCGCGCGCCGGCGGAAAAAGACGGGTAGAGTTCCAGGCTTTCCGGACAAATAACTCCGCAATCCATGAAAACCCTGGACAGCCTGGGCGTCCTGCAGACCTTCGTGCAGGTTGCCGACACCCTCAGCTTCGTGGAGACCGGGCGCCTGCAGGGCGTTTCCGCCTCCGCCGTGGGCAAGGCGATCGCCCGGCTCGAACAGCAGCTCGGCGTGCGCCTGTTCCATCGCAGTACGCGCAGCGTGGCGCTTACCGCCGAGGGCGAGCTGTTCCTGGCGCGCTGCCGGCGTGCGCTGGACGAGCTGGAACTGGCCGAGACCGAACTGACCGATCAATCCAGTGCACCGCGCGGCACCTTGCGGGTGAGCCTGCCGCTGGCCAGCAGCCTGCTGCTGCCGGTGCTGTCGGACTTCAAGCAGGCCTATCCGCAGGTGCGCCTGGACCTGGATTTCGACGACCGCCTGGTCGACGTGATCGAGGAAGGCTTCGATGCGGTGCTGCGCGTCGGCGAGCCCGGCGATTCGCGCCTCAGCGCCCGCCGCATCGGCACTTTCCGCCGCTGCCTCGTCGCCGCGCCCGACTACCTCGCCCGCAAGGGCACGCCGCGCGAGCCGGCCGACCTGCTGCAGCACGACTGCCTGCATTACCGCTTTCCCACCAGCGGCAAGCTGGAGCTATGGCCGACGCCGCCGGAGGTGTCGATCCCCGTCAGCATGGTGTGCAACGACGTCGACACCCGCGTCTGCTTCGCCCAGCGCGGCCGCGGCATCGCCTACGTGCCGGAACATGCGGTGCGCGCGGCGCTGGCCGCGGGCGAACTGGTGCCGGTGCTGGACGACTACGCGAAGGTCTGCGGCACCTTCTATCTGCTGTGGCCGTCGGGGCGGCACATGCTGCCGAAGCTGCGGGCGTTCGTGGATTTCGTGGGCGAGCGGCTGCTGTAGGTTGGGGTGAGCCACCGGCGAACCCCAACGTCGTGGTGCGCCTCGAAGTGCCGATGTTGGGGTTCGCCTATGGCTCACCCCAACCTACGCGCCCGATCTGCAGCGATCAGTCCCGCTGCGGGCGCGACAACACATCCACCCACACCGCCAGCACCAGGATCGCGCCCTTCACGATGTACTGCCAATACGTATCGACATCCATCATCGACATGCCGTTGTCGAGGCTGGCCATCACCAGCGCGCCGATCAAGGCGCCATGCACCGTGCCCGCACCGCCGCGCATCGAAGCGCCGCCGATAAAGCACGCGGCGATCGCATCCAGTTCGCCATTGGTGCCGGCCGATGGCGAACCCGCGGCCAGCCGCGCGGTGTTGACGATGCCGGCGAACGCGCACATCAAGCCCATGATGCCGAACACCACCAGCTTCACCCGCGCCACGTTCACGCCGGACAGCCGCGTGGCTTCCAGGTTGCCGCCCACCGCGTAGATATGGCGGCCCAGCACGGTCTGCGAAGCGAGGTAGGAGAACACCGCCAGCAGCGCGACCAGGATCAGCACCGGCAGCGGAATGCCGCCATAGCTGTTGAGCGTGGCGACGAAGATGCCCAGGGCCACGCCGATCGCCAGCACCTTGAGTACATCCATCCACCATGGCAGCTGCCGTATCTGCAACTGCGCGCGGCGACGGCGGCGCAGCACGGCCAGCGCCGCCACCGCTACGAAGATCGCTACGCCAAGCACGCTGGACAACAGCGGCGACACATAACCCTGGCCCAGGTAGACCAGGTCCGCCGGCACCGGCGAGATCGTCGCGCTATGTGTCGTCCCCAGCAGCACGCCGCGGAACGCCAGCATCCCGCCCAGCCCGACGATGAAGGAAGGCACGCGCATGCGCGTCACCCACAGGCCGTTGAACAGCCCGATCAGCACGCCCAGCAGCAATACCGCGGCGATCCCCACCGGCGTCGACCAGCCATGGTTGACCGTCAGCACCGCGACCACGCCGCCAAGCAGTCCCAACAGCGAGCCGACCGAGAGATCGATCTCGCCCGCGATGATCACGAACACCATGCCGCAGGCGAGCATGCCGGTGATCGCCATCTGCCGGAACAGGTTGGATACGTTGCGCGCCGTGACGAAGTCGCCGCCGGTCGCCGCGTGGAAGAAGATCCAGATCGCCGCCACCGCCAGCAGCAAGGCCAGGATCTTGTAGCGCGCGAACAGTTGCTGGATGGACTGGGCAGGCATGCGGTTTCCGTAGAGAGAGTCAGGCGGCGCGCGCTGAAGCGTCGATCGCCGCGGCCAGTACCTGTTCCTGGGTCAGGTCCTGGTTGAGGAAATTGCCGCGCAGGCGGCCTTCGCCCATCACCAGCACGCGGTCGGCCATGCCGAGCACCTCCGGCATCTCCGAGGAGACCAGGATGATGGCGACGCCCTGCGCGGCCAGCTCGAAGATCAGCCGGTAGATCTCGGCCTTGGCGCCCACGTCCACGCCGCGCGTGGGTTCGTCCAGGATCAGCACCTTGGGCCGCGCCAGCAGCATCTTGGCCAGCACCGCCTTCTGCTGGTTGCCGCCGGACAGGCGGGCGATTGGCAGGGCGGGGCTGGCGGTCTTCACCTGGCGCGCGGCGATCTGCGCTTCGATGGTGGCGAGTTCGCGCTGGCGGTCGATATGGCCGGCGCGCGAGTAGTGCTCCAGCGTGGCCAGCGTGATGTTGTCGCCCACCCCCAGCAGCGGCACGATGCCGTGGCGCTTGCGGTCCTCCGGCACCATGCCGAGACCGGCGCGGATCGCCTCGGCGGGCGAGCGGATTTTCAGCGGCTGGCCCTCGAGAAATAGTTCTGCCGAGTGCTTGCCGGCATAGGCGCCGAAGATCGCGCTCACCAGTTCCGTGCGGCCTGCACCGACCAGGCCGGCAATGCCGAGGATCTCGCCGCGGCGCAGCTGGAACGACACATCGTCCACGCGCTTGCGCTGCGGATTGACCGGGTCCAGGCAAGTGACATGGCGCGCCTCGAAGATCACCCCGCCGATCGCATGCTCCACCCGCGGATACAGGTTCTCCAGCTTGCGGCCCACCATCAGGGTGATCAGCGTGTCGACATCCAGCTCGCGCATCGGCTGGGTGGCGATATGGCGACCGTCGCGGATCACGCTGACCGTGTCGCACACGCGTTCGACTTCGTCGAGCTTGTGCGAGATATAGATGCAGGCGACGCCGCGGCGCTTCAGATCCTCCACGATGCCCAGCAGCACTTGCGTCTCGCTGGAGGTCAGCGACGAGGTCGGCTCGTCCAGGATCAGCAGCTTCGCTTCCTTGGCCAGCGCCTTGGCGATCTCGAACAGCTGCTGGTGGCCGCCGCCGTAGTGCATCGCCGGCAAGGCCACGTTGACGTCATGCAGGCCCAGCTCCTGCAACAGCGCGGCCGCCTTGGCATACATCGCGTCGTAGTCCATGCGCCCGCCGGGACGGGTGATCTCGTGGCCGAGGAAGATGTTCTCCGCCACCGACAGTTGCGGTACCAGCATCAGCTCCTGGTGGATGATCACGATGCCGGCGCGCTCGCTGTCGCGCACCGAACGCGCGCGCAGCGGCTGCCCTTGCCACAGGATTTCGCCGTCCCAGCTGCCATGCGGATAGACGCCGGACAACACCTTCATCAGCGTCGATTTGCCGGCGCCGTTCTCGCCGCACAGCCCCAGGCATTCGCCCGCACGCAGCGTGAGATCGATGCCGTCCAGCGCCTTCACGCCACCGAACGACTTGGCGATGCCGCGCATCTCGAACAGGCAGCTCTGCGCGGCCATGGCGCTTACTTCGCGCCGTAGATCTGTTCGTGGGTGTAGAAGCCGTCCTTGATCACGGTGTCGTCCACCTTGTCCTTGGTCAGCAGGGTCGGCTGCAGCAGCACCGAGTCCACGTCCTTCTTGCCGTTGTTCATCTTGCCGGTGTACGCGGGCGTCTCGCCCTTGGCCAGCTTCACCGCCAGCTCGGCCGCGGTGGTGGCGATGGTCTTCAGCGGCTTGTACACGGTCATCGCCTGGCTGCCGTCGACCACCCGGCGCACGCCGGCGAGGTCCGCGTCCTGGCCGGATACCGCCACCTTGCCGGCCAGCTGCTGCGCGGCCAGCGCCTGGATCGCGCCGCCGGCGATGGCGTCGTTGGAGGCGACGATGCCCTGGATGTCGTTGTGGTTGGCGGTGAGCGCGTCCTCGACGATGCGCAGCCCCTTGGAGGCATCCCACTCCGGCGTCCACTGCTGGCCGACCACCTTGACGTCGCCGCGGTCGATCGCCGGCTGCAGCACCTTCAGCTGGCCCTCGCGCAGGATCTTGGCGTTGTTGTCGGTCGGCGCGCCGCCGAGCAGGAAGTAGTTGCCTTTCGGCACGGCGTCGAGCACGCCCTGCGCCTGCAGCTCGCCGACCTTCTCGTTGTCGAAGGAGATATAGGCGTCGATGTCGGCGCCCAGGATCAGGCGGTCGTACGAGATCACTTTGATGCCGTTGCGCTTGGCCTCGGCGATCACGTTATCCAGCACCTTGGAGTTGTAGGGCACGATCACCAGCACGTTCACGCCGCGCGAGATCAGGTTCTCCAGCTGCTGCACCTGGCGCTGCTCGTTGCCATCGGCGGACTGCACATAGACCTTGGCGCCCAGCTTCTCGGCCGCGGCCACGAAGTAGTCGCGGTCACGCGTCCAGCGCTCCAGGCGCAGGTCGTCGATGGAGAAGCCGATCTTCGGCTGGTCGGAGGCCTTGCCGCTGCAGGCGGTAAGGACGGCGGCAGCCAGGCCGACCGTCACCAGGGCCAGCATGGCCCGCACGAACAGACGCTTCATGGATCTTTCCTCGAATGGATGGCCGGGCCGTTCACTGCATCGCCGCCGCGCGCAGGCGCGCATACGTCTGGCGGAACAACGGCTGCCGGTGTTCGCGATAGTAGGCATGTCGGGCGGCGTCAGGCAGGTGCACCGTGACGAGCGGTGGCATGGCGCACACTTCTTCGACCCGCGCGCCGGGCTCGACAGCCAGCTGCGCCAGCCGTGCCGCGCCAAGTGCTGCCCCCACGTCGCCGCCGGCACGCAGCTCCAGCGGGCGGCCGGCGATGTCGGCCAGCATCTGCAACCAGTACGCGCTGCGCGTGCCGCCGCCGATCACCGCGACGCTGTCCGCGCGCAGGCCGGCAGCGTCGACCGCTTCGATACCGTCGAGCAGGCCCAGGCCGACCCCTTCCAGGGTGGCGTTGGCCAGATCCGCGCGCGTGGTGTCGGCCCGCAGGCCGGTGAAGGAACCCGTGGCGTGCACGTCGTTGTGCGGAGTGCGCTCGCCGGTGAGATAGGGCAGGAACACCGGGCCATCATCGCGCCGCGGCGCGGCCTGGGCCTCCGCCAGCATCGCGCCGACCTCGGCGTGGCCGCTGAGGCGCGCGGTGAAATCCAGGCAGCTGGCGGCATTGAGCATCACCGACATCAGGTGCCAGGTGCCCGGCAGCGCATGGCAGAAGCTGTGCACGGCCTGTTGCGGCCGCGCCAGGAAACCATCGGACACGGCGAAGTACACGCCGGACGTGCCAAGCGACAACATGGCCTGCCCATGCCGCACGATGCCCGCGCCCACCGCGCCGGCGGCATTGTCGCCACCACCGGCGGCCACCGGCACGCGCGCCATGCCCCAGCGTTCGGCCAGTTCGGCGCGCAGGCGCCCGGCGGGTGCACTGCCTTCATGCAGGCTGGGCATGTGCTCGCGGCCCAGCCCGCAGGCGGCGAGCATGGCGTCGCTCCATTGGCGCTTGCCCACGTCCAGCCACAGCGTGCCGGCGGCGTCGGAGACGTCGGTGGCGTAGTCGCCGGTCAGGCACAGGCGCAGGTAGTCCTTCGGCAGCAGCACCTTGGCCACCGCTTCGAAAACGGAAGGCTCGTGTTCGCGCACCCAGGCCAGCTTGGGCGCGGTGAAGCCGGGCATGGCGAGATTGCCGGTGATGGCGTGGAAGTCCGGCAGCGTTTCCATCCAGCGGCATTGCGCATCGCTGCGCCCGTCGTTCCACAGGATGGCAGGGCGCAGCACGCGGTCGCTGCGGTCCAGCAGGGTGGCGCCGTGCATCTGGCCGCTGAGGCCGATCGCGGCCACGCGGTTGGCAGCGATGCCTTCGCGCGCCGCCGTCTGCAGCAGCTCGTCGATGGCGGCCATCGCGGCGCGCCACCAGTCCACCGGGTCCTGCTCGGACCAGCGCGGCCGCGGATGCGACACCGTGAGCGGCTGCGAAGCCACCGCGCGCACCGCGCCGGCCGCGTCGACCAGCACGGCCTTGACCGCGGACGTGCCCAGGTCCAGCCCGAGGAACATCGGACTCAACCGTAGATGTAGCGGTTGACCAGGTTCTCCAGCCGCTCCTGCTGGCCCGAGACATGGCTGGGCTGCAGATCGCGTTTCGCCGCTTCGTCCGCCAGGCCCTGCAGGGTGTAGCCACCGTCGAGAATCTGCCGGCCCAGCTCGCCCTCCCAGCCGGCATAGCGCTGCGCCTTGAACGCGGCCAAGCGGTCGTCGTCGATCATCTTCGCCGCGCGCTCCAGCGCCAGCGCCAGCGCGTCGATCGCGCCGATATGGCCATGGAACAGGTCGGCCGCGTCCACGCTCTGGCGGCGCACCTTGGTGTCGAAGTTGAAACCGCCGGTGCTGAAGCCGCCTGCGCGCAGGATCTCGTACATCACCAGGGTCAGTTCCTCCACGCTGTTGGGGAACTGGTCGGTGTCCCAGCCATTCTGCGCGTCGCCACGATTCGCATCGATGCTGCCGAACACGCCGAGCGCAATCGCCGTGGCCACTTCATGGTGGAAGGAATGCCCGGCCAGGGTGGCGTGGTTGGCTTCCAGGTTGACCTTGACCTCCTGCTCCAGCCCGAACTCCTTGAGGAAGCCGTACACGGTGGCGGTGTCGTAGTCGTACTGGTGCTTGGTCGGTTCCTGCGGCTTGGGCTCGATCAGGATGGTGCCCTGGAAGCCCAGCTTGTGCTTGTGCTCGACCACCATCTGGAAGAACCGGCCCAGCTGCGCGCGCTCGCGGCGCAGGTCGGTGTTGAGCAGGGTGTCGTAGCCCTCGCGTCCGCCCCACAGCACATAGTTGGCGCCGCCCAGGCGATGCGTCGCGCCCATCGCCTGGAACACCTGGCTGGCGGCATAAGCGAACACTTCCGGCTGCGGGCTGCTGGCCGCGCCCGCGGCATAGCGCGGGTGGCTGAACAGGTTGGCGGTGCCCCACAGCAGCTTCATGCCGGTCTGCGCCTGCTTGGCTTCCAGCACCTCGACCATGGCGGCGAAGTTGCGCGAGTACTCGGCCAGGTTGGCGCCTTCCGGCGCCACGTCGGTGTCGTGGAAGGTATAGAACGGCGCGCCCAGGCGCTGGAAGAAGTCGAACGCCGCGTCGGCCTTGGCACGCGCCTGCGCCAGCGGGTCGCCGGCCTGCTGCCAGGGCCGCTGGAAGGTGCCGGCGCCGAACATGTCCATGCCCGGCCACACGAAACTGTGCCAGTAGCACACGGCCAGGCGCAGGTGCTCGTCCATGCGCTTGCCCAGGATGACCCGCGACGGATCGTAGTGACGGAAGGCGAGCGGATCGTCCGTCTTAGCGCCCGCGTAACGAATGGGCGCCACATGCTCGAAGTAACTCATGGAAGTCTCCCTAGCGAGCCGCCCGGGGGATTCAGGGTCGGCTGCGGATGCTTCGGATGCTGCAAGCGGCGCCGGATGGGTGCAATTGCGAAATCCATCACTACGGCAGTCTTTTTCCCTGTCGCGTTGCGACATGCGGGCGCGAGGGCGAACTGGTAGCGTCCGCGATCTACGGCAGGTGCCGTCGGTTACTGTCAGTGGTACGCCCATGTCACCCCATCGCATCGCCCTGCTGTTCAACGCCAACAAGGTCTACGACCGGCAAGTGATCGCCGGTATCGGCCAGTACCTGAAATCCACCCGCGTGGTGTGGGACCTGTTCCTGGAAGAGGATTTCCGCTGCCGCACCCTGGGCATCCAGCACTGGCGCGGCGACGGCATCATCGCCGACTTCGACGACCCCACGGTGGAAGAGGCGCTGGCCCACCTGACCATCCCGGTGGTGGCGATCGGCGGCTCCTACGCGGACGACAACCGCTATCCGGCCAACATCCCCTACGTGGCCACCGACAACGCCAAGCTGGTGCGCGTGGCCTATGACCACCTGATCGAGCAGGGCCTGCAGCGCTTCGCCTTCTTCGGCCTGCCGCCTTCGCCCGGCAACCGCTGGGCGCAGGAGCGCGAGGACGCCTTCCTGCGCATGATCGCCGCCGATGGCCTGGAGGGCACGGTCTACCGCGGCTCGCCGACCAGCGCCGGCGGCTGGGGCCGCGCGCAGGAGGACATGGTGGCCTGGGTGCGCTCGCTGCCCAAGCCGATCGGCGTGGTGGCGGTGACCGATGCGCGCGCGCGGCAGTTGCTGCAGGCCTGCGTGGTGGCGGATGTGCCGATTCCGGAACAGATCGCCGTGGTGGGCATCGACAACGACCCGATGGCGCAGTTGCTCAGCCGTATCCCGCTCACTTCGGTGATCCAGGGTGCGGAGGAGATGGGCCGCATGGCGGCGCAGGTGCTGCACCAGATGCTGCACGGCGGCGACTGTTCCAGCACGCGCGTGCTGGTGCCGCCGGTGGGCTTGAGTGTGCAGGCCAGCAGCCAGCATGAGCCCTTGCGCAGCCCCTACGTGATGCGGGCCAAGCATTACATCCGGCAGTACGCCTGCCTGGGCATCAAAACCGAGCAGGTGGCCGATTACGTCGGGATCTCGCGCACCTTGCTGGAAGAGCATTTCAAGCGCGAGCTGAAGCAGACGGTGCACCAGGCGATCCTGGAGCATAAGTTGGAAATGGCGCGGTCGATGCTGGTGGACAATTCGATTCCGCTGGCCGACGTGGCCGTGCGCTGCGGCTTCACCTCGTTGCAATACATGTACGCGGTGTTCCGGCGCGAGTTCAATTGCACGCCGCGGCAGTTTTTGGGTGCTGCTCGGGCGTAACCATCATGGAACTCTTCTCCCCGCCGGGGAGAAGATGCCGGCAGGCAGATGAGGGGTCGCTCTAGCGCCAGTGCTTCTTCGGAGCGAAAAAAAGCTTTTGCGCTTTTGGCGACCCTCCGCCCACCACTCCGCCCGGCCCCTCACCCCAACCCTCTCCCCGGAGGGGAGAGGGGGTAGGTGGCGTTATAGCTTTACGGTCTGCGCTGATCCGTCGTAATCGACTTTGACGTCGCCCGCCGGATCAACCCCGTCCGCATTCGCCTTATCCGCGCGAATCACCCGAACCACGAACTGCCGCTTCGCCGGCGCCCCGCTGCCATCGCCTTCGCGCCTGCCGAGCGTCAACGTCTTTGCCTTGTCGTCATAGCTCAGCGCAATGCGCGAATAACGCCCCTGCTCGTAGCCATACGTGGTCCCCTCGTCCTCGTACAACGAGAACTGCCCGTTGGCACCGGCGTACACCAGCAGCGTCACCGGTGCATCCGGCTTCTCGCCTGTGAACTGGATATCCGGCCCGGTCGGCACGATCGAACCGGCGCGTACGAACAGCGGCATCCGCGCCAGCGGTGCATCGGCCTGCAGCATCGCACCACCCTCGTGGTACTTGCCGGTGTGGAACTCATACCAGCCGGCGCCGGCGGGCAGATACACCGCGCGTGAGGTGGCTTTGTACTCGGTCACCGGCGCCACCAGGAAGGCCGGGCCGAACATGTATTCGTCATCGGTGCCACGCACCTTCGCATCGCCCGGGAAATCCATCACCAGGCCACGCATGATGGTGCCGTCCTTCCAATACGTGTCGCCGGCCAGCGTGTAGACGTACGGCATCAGGCGATAGCGCAGGCGATCGTAGTAGGCCAGGGCTTCATAGAGCGGCGTACCGGGCGCGGCCAGGTTGTAGATCTCGCGATACGGAAACTGCCCGTGCGAGCGGAACAGCGGGCTGAACGCGCCGAACTGGAACCAGCGCAGATTGAGCTCGCGCCATTCGTCCAGGTCCGCCGCGCCGGGCTTCTCGTAGCGCGGCTCCAGCGCGAAGCCGCCGATATCGGTGGTCCAGTTGGGGATGCCTGCCAGCGAGAAATTGACGCCCGCGGAGATCTGGTCGTGCAGGTTGCTCCAGCGCGAGGCCACGTCGCCGCTCCAGGTCGCCGCCGCATTGCGCTGCTGTCCGGCAAAAGAAGAACGGGTGAGGATGAAGGCGCGGCGGTCGCCGTGATCGCGGCGCCAGCCGTCATACACGCCAGCGCTGTGCATCAGCGGATACGAGTTGAAGAACGCGGCGCCCGGGCCCAGCGCGGTCGGCCCCATGCGCAGCTTGCGCTCGGCGATATCGAGATTGGAATGCGTATCCGGCTCCGACGCATCCAGCCACCAGGCATCGACGCCCACCGCGCCGAGCTTCTCCTCGATCTGCCGCCAGTAGATGCGCCGCGCCTCCTCCGCGTACGGATCGTAGAAGGCGTTGAGATAGCCCTTGCCGATCCAGTCGACCTCGCGCTTCTCGACATTGCGGCGATAGATATAACCCTTGGCGTCCAGCTCCTGATAGTTCTTCGTGCTCGGATAGAACTTCGGCCATACCGAGATCATCAGCTGCACGTGCATGGCATGGAGCTGGTCGACCAGGCCCTTGGCGTCGGGGAAACGTGACTTGTCGAAGTCGTGCGAGCCCCAGGCGTCTTCCGGCCAGTAGCTCCAGTCCTCCACCACGTTGTCCAGCGGCAGGCCCAGTTCGCGATAGCGCCTGGCGGTGTCGAGGATTTCCGCTTGCGTCTTGTAGCGTTCGCGGCTTTGCCAGAAGCCATAGGCCCAGCGCGGCAGCATGGTGGCCTTGCCGGTGACCTGGCGATAGCCGGCGATCACCTGGTCGAGGTTGTCGCCCGCGACGAAGTAGTAGTCCACCGCATGGCCGACCTCGGAGAACAGCGACAGCTCGTTCTGCTCGTCGCCGGGCAGCGGATCGAGATGCAGCAGGGTCAGGTAACCCTCGTTCGGCAACCACTCGATACGCAACTGGTGCTTGCTGCCCGCATCCATCGGCAGACGCAGGTTGTGGTACCAGGGGTTCCAGTTCTGCCGCCAGTCGTCATAAACCAGCTTGCCGTCCAGCCAGACCTTGGCATAGCTGCTCGCGTACAGGCGCAGCTTGTGCACGCCGGAAACGGCCGGCTCGATGCTGCCTTCCCACACCACCTTGCCGGTGGTCTTGGCCGGCGATTCGGCGGGCCATTGCGCCAGATCCTTGAGGTACTGATAGTCCGGCTGCTTCTCCACGCGCTTGAGCTTCAAGGTGCCGCCGGCGTCGTAGTAGCTGGCAGTAAGGCCGCCGGCCTTGCCCTCGGCGTCGTACAGTTTCAGCGACTGGCCGAGCGGCTGGTATTCGCGCGCATCGCCGAAGCGGGTGATCGAGTTGTTATCCCACAGCAGGCCGTAGTTGCGCGACGACACTACGAACGGAATACCCACGTCCATGTTGTGCTGCGCCAGCTCCACATCCTCGCCCTTGTAGTTCATCTGGCGATTCTGGTGCTGGCCCAGACCGTAGAAGGCCTCATCCGCGGGCGATTCGAAACGCTGGCGCACCGTGTAGTACGGCTTGCCTTCCACCGTCTCCGGCTGGAACGAGCGTCCATCGGCACGCTCGGCCAGCAACGGCTTGCCGGCGGCATCGAGAAAGCGCACCGCGCCGTCGCGCAGCGAGACCTGGGCGGACAGCTGCGCTGTCTTCAGCGTGACCGCTTCGGGCGTTTCGTCCACCGTGAAGTGCGTGTCGCCGCCGGTTTTCACCGCCATCAGGCTGGCCGGCAAGTCGAACTTGCCGTCAGGCACGGCGGTGACGTGCACGATGCGTTCGTCCACCGCCTGCAGGCGCACCTGCTGGGTGGACTGGTTCAGATGGACGATCACGCCGTCGGCCAGTTTCTCGGCATGGCCGGCGCTGACCGCCGCGCTCTGTTCCGGTGCCTTGCCGCAGCCGGCGAGCATGGCCAGCGTCAGCGCGCAGAGGGGCAGCCATGGGCGGGTAGCGATAGCAGACAGGCGCATCTCGTTCCTTCAGTACGTGGCCAGCCGCACGCGCAGCACGCGCGGCTCGCCGATGACATTCAAGCCCCAGTCGGTCAGGTCGCCGTTCCACAGGCGGCGGAAGATCCAGCGGCCGTGGTCGTAGTGGCCTTCCTCGACGCGGTCGAGCAGAAAGTCGACTTTGCGCCCGCGCGCCGGCTGGAAGTTCACGCGCACATCGCGGGCGACCACCAGGTATTCGTTCGGCGCCAGCTGCGCGATCAAGGCGCCACCGGAGTGATCGGGATTGCCCTTGGGCGGTTCGGTGCCGAACTGCAACTGCCCGTAGCCGAGGTGGACCTGCCAGTCGCCCAGTTCCAGCGTTTGCTCGTGGGTGTCGTCCGGTTCCGACGCTCCCCACAGCTTGCCGGCCTGGGCTGCCGCAGCCAGCTCGCCGGCCATCGGCGCCAATACGCGGTAGTTGGCGGCGAACATGTCGACGGTCTCGTCGTCCAGCTTGCGCGCGCCCAGCGGATAGTTGCTGTAGCCGGTGAAATCCATGCCGAACGGCGACCAGCCGATGGCTCCCGCGCCGAGCGCGGCATAGACATAGCGCGCATAGACCTTGTCGTTGCCGGTTTCGGCGACGAACAGGGGATTGTCCTTGCGGGCGTAACGTTCGAGATACGCGGCGTAGCGCGCGTAGTCGGGTTTGTAGATATCCGGCGCCAGTACGTCCAGCGCGGGCGCGGCGGCCTTCCATACCTGCAGCACGTTGTCGGTGGGGCCGCCGCTCTCGTAACTGCCCGGCGGGCCGGGCTTGAATGGATCGCGCAGTGCCGCGTTGGCGTACATCGGCAGCGGATAGACCGCCTTGCCCGCCTGCGCGACCTGGCCGATGAAATGCGCGACGTGCCAGGCATGGAAGAACTCCGCGGCGTCGTTGCCGAACACCTGGCTCCAACTGCCAGCCGACTTGCCGGCCGCGCGCAGCAGTGCCTCGGGCACCGGACCGGCGAAGACCTGGTCGGCCATCGGCGAGTGGTCGCGATCGGTGCCGTAGGTGCCGGCTTCGTTCTCCACCTGCACCATGATCACGGTGTGCTTGTCGCCATCGATCTTGCGCAGGTGCGTCATCAACTGGACGAACGCCTTGCGGTCGGCCTCCAGGGTGGCGGCGGCCAGCGGCGACAGCGAATTCAGGCGACGGCCTTCGCGATTGAATACGCGCGGAAAGCGGCGATCGTCCAGCTTCACCCACGAAGGCGCGTAGCTGGGGCCGTTGTTCTTCCAGGTGGCGAACCACAGCAGGACCAGCCGCACCCGATGCTCGCGGGCCTGGCTGACCACGGTGTCGAGGAAGGCGAAGTCGAACTGGCCTTCCTTCGGCTCGATCTGCTCCCACGCGATCGGCATCTGCACCGTGTTGGCGTCCAGCTTGTCGATGGCGGGCCATACCTGGTCGAGCATGGCCGGCCAATTGCTGGAGTTGTTGACCTGGGCGCCGAGGATCAGGAAGGGCTTGCCGTCGACGAGGAGGGTGTGGCGGCCGTGGTCGGTGGCAATCCGAGGAATCTCTTCGGCGAAGGCAGGGAGCGCAAGGCATAGCCAGGCGCAGAGCAGATATCGCATCGGTATCCTCATGGACGTTTTCCCGCACCGGCGGCGGGATCGCCATAGAAGATCCCGCGCCCGCTGGTCGCGAAATACAGCCGCCCGAACACGCGCGGATCGCCGACGAGATGGCTGATCCGTCCATAGCGATGATCGACATCGTCGATCCGCTGCCAGCTCGTGCCGTCGTTCAACGAGCGGAAGATGCCTTGCGCGCCGCGCACGCGGCCGGCGAGGAACAGGGTCGGCTTCGACGACCCCGGTGCCGCCTTGCCGAAGCCGAAAGCATCGGTGCCGGTCACGCCTTCAAAGCGCTTGAGTACGCGGCCCGTGTCGTTACCGCGCAACCATTCGCCTTCGCGACTGCCGACATACAGCACGCCCGCCTCATCCGGCGCGGCCTGCACCCGCGTCTGCGCACGGCCACGCGACGCATCGCCAAGCGCACCACCGATCGCCGCGAAATGCTCACCGCCATCGTGGCTGACATACAAGGCGCCACTCATACGGTCGTAAGCGTAGAACCGCTTCGCGTCGATGCGATCGCCCAGCACCCGCAAGCCCGTGCCCAGCCCTTCGACGGCAGCCCAGGTCTTGCCGAAATCATGCGTGAGATACACATGCTGAGCGTTACGCGGCGCCCACACCACGGCAGCGCCATCCGCCGCAACCGCGATACTCCCCGCACCTTCACCCTCCGGCGGCTCGCTCGCGAACGCCTGCCACTGCCTGCCGCCATCCTCCGACCACGCCGCCCGGACCGCCGCGCCGAATGGCTTGCGCAGGAAACCGCTGCGCACGATCAACGCGGGCTTCGCCTGGGCGAAGTCGATGCTCTCGCCGTTGGCGTAGCGCGGTGGTGCGGCGAACTGCAGTTGCGCGGTATCCAGTTCATCGTGGCGATAGCCATCGAGATCGCCGATCGCACTGAGCAGGTGCGCGCCCTCCGGCGGGCTGATCAGGCCCAGCGCCACGGTCTCTTCCAGGCCTGCGTCCTGGAACGTCCAATGCACGGTGCCGCCGCGCTCCAGCGCCCGCATGTCGCGCGAAGCCCAGATGCCGTAGCCGGTGACGAACAGCACGTGGTCCGGGTCGTAAGGGTCGATCTCGATGGAGGCCAGCCAGTGCGGCGTGTGATCGCGCGTCCAGGTGGCGCTGCCATGCTCAAATTCGGAACGCGGGAACACCGGCGTCCAATGCGCGCCGCCATCGACGCTGCGGAACAGCTCGTCCTTCGGCGTGTAGTGCGCAAAGGTGGCGGTCATCAGCACCTTGGAATCGCTCGGATCGACCGTCACCGCACCCCAGCCGCTGCGCTGGTTTTTCCAGGGCGTGATCTCGCTCCAGCGCGCCCGTGCCGGCTCGAACTTCCACACCGCCCCGTCGTGCATGGTGTCGGGGCCGGGTTCGTCGCCATAGCTGAGGTAGTACGTACCGTCGCTGCCGCGCGCCATATGGTTGGGACGAAAGCCCACGGGTTGGCCGGATACCGCTTGCCAGCTGCGGCCGCCGTCGTCGGAACGGAACAGGCTGGTGGCTTGCGTGGAGACGCCGGCATACAGCGTGGGCGTGGGCCGCCCCGGTTGGCCGCTGGCCGGCTCGAACACCACGAAGACAATGCCGATGGCCTGGCGGCGCCACGGATTTTCCGCGCTCGCGCCCGGCGAGGTCGCTACGGCCGGAAAGCTCTCCACCTTCGACCAGTGCGCGCCGCGGTCATCGCTGCGCCACAGCCCCGCACCGCGCGAACCGAAGAACAGCACACGGCCATCATGCGGATCGACGGCCAGGCGTTCGCCGTTGCCACGACCTAGTTCATTGCCGCCCAGCTTGAACGGCAGATCGGCGCGCTCGAAATGCCTGCCGCTGTCGGCAGAACGCAAGATCGCGCCATTGCCGACCTGCGGCGCGGTGTAGGTACCAGCGGCCAGGTAAACGCGGGCGGGATCGGACGGATCGACCGCGAGGCTGTCGATGCCCAGCAGGTTGTCGTCCTTCGCCTCGATCCAGTCGGTGAGCGGTAGCCAGCGCCTGGCCGCATCATCCCAGCGATAGGCGCCACCGACGTCAGTGCGGGCGTAGTAAAGGCCCTTCTCACGCGGATGGAACACCAGGCCACTGACGAAGCCGCCGCCGCCGATGCGCACGCCGGAGTAGCGGTAGGGCACCGCTTCCTCCGCCATCGCGACGACGGCCAACGCCAGCGCGCACAGCGCCAGCACCGCCTTCAAACCGAGCCGCGCGTGGCGGCTCCGCATGCCCTTGCCCGCCAGCCCCGCCATCAGAACGTCGCGCGCACCACCAGCTCATAGCGCCGGTCGTTGACGAACCAGCCACGGTTATACAGGCGGTGGTCGATCGTGCCGTCGGCATAGCTGGTCGGTCCCATCAGGACCTTGGTGGTGGCATTGGTGAGGTTGTTGGTCTGCAGGCCCACCTGCACGTTCTTGTTGAGGCGGTACATGATCGAGCCATCGAGCTGGCCGTAATCGTCCGACCAGGTCGGCAGTTTGGTGGCCACGTCGCTGGCGGTCAGCAGATAGCGCGAGCGCCAGTTCCAGGCCAGGCGCATCGACCAGTCGCCGTATTCGTACATGCCCACCAGGTTGTAGCTGCGCTTGGACAGGCCTTCCAGTGGCAGGGCCACGCCGGTGACGGTGGTGTTGGAGTACGGATCGGTGGCGCTGTTGGTGCCGCCCTTGCTGTCGACATAGGTGAAGTTGGCCTGCACGCCAAAGCCCTTCAGCCAGCCGGGCAGGAAGTCGAAGAACTGCTGGTAGCCGAGTTCGGCGCCACGGATCTTGCCCTTGCTCATGTTGTACGGGCGGGTCACCTCGAACGGCTGGCCGCTGTAGGTCTCGGTGCGCGTCTGGTTGGAGATGTAGTCACGCACGTCCTTGTAGAACAAGGTGGTGTACAGCTGGCCGGCGGGTGCGAAATACCATTCCAGCGCGGTGTCGTACTGGTTGGCGCGCATCGGCTTGAGGTCCGGATTGCCGGCCGTGCCGGTCCACTTGGTCACCGCGGTGTTGTCCGAGGTGAGCGTGGCGCCCATCTGCACATACGGCTGCAACTGGGTGAAGTCCGGACGGGTCATCGCCCTGGAGGCGGCCAGTCGCCATTGCAGGCTGTCGGTGAACTTGAAGCGCAGGTTCAAGCTGGGCAGCGCGTTCTTGTAGTGCCCACTGGAGTTCAGCGGGAAATACGCGCCGTTGTAGATGGCCTTCAGGCTGGGGTCGACGCCGCTGGTGGTGAGGTCCGGATACTGGCCGTAGCCGCTAGCTGTCACGTCGGTGCGCACCAGGCGGATGCCCACGTTGCCGTCCACCGGCACGCCAAGCGCATCGTCGCTGCCGAAGTACAGCACGCCGTAGGCGGACTTGGTCTGCTCGCTCTGATCGTTGACGTCCTGCTTGCGATAGATATCGCGCGGCGCCCAGCCCGTGGGCGAGCCCACCGAATGCAGCTGCTGGTAGGCGTAGTGATAGTCGCGGACCAGTTTGTCGCTGGGGAAGTACAGCTGCGGCGGCATGCTCGCGTTGCCGCGGAAGAAGTTCGAATACGTGTACAGCGAGGACATGCCCGGCAGATAGGTGGCCAGGTCCGCCAGCCCGCTCGGGCTGTTGATGGTGGCCCAGTTGTCCGAAACCACGCCCCAGTTGTAGCCGTTGTTCTTGTTCAGCTCGCTGCGGCTGGTGGCACGCACGCCGAATTTCACGTAGCGCAGCCATTTGTTGTCCTCGAAGTTGTATTCGAGATCCAGCCGCAGGGCGCGCTCCAGCCCCTTGTTCCGCTCGTGGTGATCCATCGCCGCGCTCCAGAAGTAATTCGCCGGATTGCTGCCGTAGGCGGCGGGGTTGGAGGTGATGGTCGGCTTGGATCCGGTGGGCACGTTCAAGGTGACGCCCGGCAGGTAGGCGGCGTCGAACACGGTGAAGTCCAGCGACTGGCTGGTCGACTTGACGAACTGCGCATCGGCGTACAGCACCATCTGGTCGTTGATGTTGTACTTGAGGCTGTTCGACCAGTCGGTGGTGATGGTGCGCTGAGTCGCATAGCGGCGGTCGGCCATGAAGCGCACGCCATTGGTATTCAGGTTTCCGCGCCACGAATCGGACGCCAGCGTGCCGCTCTGGAACACGCCATTGCTGTCGTAGTTGAAGGTGCCGCCGTCGGCCGGATGCACGTTGTTGCTGCTGTCATTGAAGATGCCGCCGAACTCGTCCCACTGCATGCGGTAGTCCGAGCGCAACACCTGGCTGGTCAGCTCCAGGTCCTTGGTCGGGCGCCACTGCAGCGCGCCCGCCAGGCCGATGCGGCGGCGCTGGAAATCCAGCGTGCGCCAGTCGGCACCACCGGGCACATAGACATTGGCGAAGTTGGTGCCCTTGAGCACGGCATCGTCGTTGCGCTTGACGTAAGGCTCCATCTGGATGCCGTCCGAGCGCGTGGCCAGCTCGGAGAAAGCCACGTCGAACAATGCACCGAACTCGCCATGATTCTCGGTCTTCCACACATTGCTGTAGAGGAACGAAGCGGACGGCTTGCTCTTCTTGGCGAAATCGCCTTCGTTGATGCCGCCGGTGAAACCGATCACCCGCCCCGGCGAGTCGAACGGCAGGCGCGTGCGCAGGTTCACCGTGCCGCCGATGCCGCCTTCGATGATTTCGGCGGACGGGTTCTTGTATACGTCCACGCCGGCCATCAGCTCGGCCGGCACGTCCTCGAAGCTGAGGCCGCGGCCGGAGTTGGCGCTGAATACGTCGCGCCCGTTCAGTTCGCCGCGCACCTGGGTCAGGCCGCGGATCATCACGCCGCTGCCTTCGGCGGAGAAGTGGTCCGGGTCGTTGCGCGCCATGAAGTGATCGATGGTGACGCCGCTGATGCGCTGCAGGGTTTCGGTGACACTGCGGTCGGGCAGTGCGCCGATGTCCACGGCGGTGACGGAGTCGACGATCTGGTCGGCGTTCTGCTTCAACTGCTGGGCGGATTGCAGGCTGGCGCGCACGCCGGTGACGGTGACGCCGGCAAGCTCCTGCACGGATTTCTCGTCTTTCTTCGGCTTGGCCTTGGGTTTGGCCGGTGCGCCGGTCTTGGCTGGGGCGCCGTTGTCCTGCACGGGTTCGGTCTGCTGCGCGGAGGCGCTGGCAGCGTAAAGCAAGGCCAGCCCGATGGCGGCGGCCATGACGAGGCGCGCGGGTGCCTTGGACGGGCGGCGCAGTGCCCCGCCATGCAATCTTTCGATCATGGTCTTTCGACTCCCCAACAGATTTTTGTGTCCGTGGACTTGCGTCCTTCGGCTTTGCGCAGGTCCGGCCGATTTCCCCTATCGACGGCTGGGTACCAGCCATGCCGGGCTGCGGTGGTTCGCATGCTGGGATGGCGGCGGGCTGCGCACAATTACGAAATTGAATGTTGGGGGTAATGTTTCTTCGTTTGCGGTTGCCACATGGATCGTGACAAATGAGGGCTTTTCGTCATCCCGGCGCAGGCCGGACGAGCGCGTAGCGCGAAGAACGCCCGCAGGGCGGCCCCGAAGGGGTGAGCGAAGCGAATCATCCAGTAGTGGTGGCGCTTGATTGTCGTGCTGACGCCAGGTTGGCTCGCCTTCGGCGAGTGTTTCGCCCCGCTGCCGCGGGGCGACTTACTTTCTCTTGCTTGCCCAAGAGAACGTAAGCAAAGAGAAGGGCACCCTGCTTGGCGCCCTCCGGTGGCTACGCCACCTACGGGTTCGTGAGGGCTGGCCGGGCTTTTTGACAGGGCATCCATGCCCTGATCAAAAAGGCGGGGACGTCCTGTCCCCGCCCCCCTGCGGGGGCCTTTTCGTCCAGCCCTCACCGCCGGCGCCAAGGGGACCCGGTAGATCAAGAGCAACGGCGAAAGCGCACAAGCGGAACGCAGCGGCTGCGCCGCTTGGCTCTTGGCGAGGGCTGGGGAGAGGGGGCGGGGCTTGCGATAGCGCCTCCGCCGAAGGCCGGACGCAAGCGCTCTTACCCTTCCGTCACCGCCCTCAGCTTCTCCAACCCCACCTCAAAATCCTTGCCCACCATCCGGTCGAAATTGAATACCAGCCCCATCAGCTTCGACATGAAGGGGCTGGCGCCGGACATGGTCCAGGTCACGCGGGTGCCTGCCGTGGTCGGTTCGAGCACGAACTCCGCCACGTTGTTTGCCTTGAAGGGCCGGAAGAAATCCAGCTTGATCGCGACGCGCGACGCGGGCGTGGCTTCGATGATTTCCATGCGGCCGCTGCCGATCTGCTTGTTGCCGTCCCAGGCATAGATGGCGCCTCGACCGTGCGGCGCGCCGCTGTAGTCGCGCTGCATCGCCGGATCGCGTTCCTCATACGGCGACCAGGTGCGCCAGCGATGGAAATCTTCGATCAGGGGAAAGATGCTTTCGGGCGGTGCCCCGATGGTGGCGGTGCGTTCGATGCGGAACCGGTCCGGGCGCCCGGCGGCGATGGCCAGGACGATGACCAGGGCGATGACGAGGACGGCAACGACGATAAGCATGGCAGGTCTCCTTGGAGGATCGGGGGTGGTCTGCCTGATCGACGAACGAAGCCGGCGCCTTTCGACATGCCGCTTACAAGTTCCGCATCACCTCGTCCGTATGCTGCCCCAGCATCGGCGCCGCGAACGGCTCGGGGCCGGGCGTGCGGCCGAATTTGATCGACTGCGCGACGCCGTGATACCGGCCTACCACGGGGTGATCGATGGTGCCGACGATGCCCTCGGCCAGCACCTGCGGATGCTCGAACATGTCCTCGATGCGCCGCGCGGCGGCGCTGGGGACCTCGTCGCCGAACAGCGTTTCCCAGGCCAGCGCGGGGCGGGTGGCGAGTGCTTCGTGCAGTGGCGGCAGGATTTCGGCGGCGTGTTCGGCGCGTTTGCGCACGGTGTCGTAGCGGGGATTGCCGGCCAGCGCGTGCAGGCCGGTCTTCTCGCATAGCGCACGCCAGAAGCGCGGGGTGTTGGCGGAGATGTAGATATGGCCGTCGGCGGTGGGATGGATGCCGGTGACGCCGCCGGAGCGCATGTCGCGGCCGATATCCAGCGATTCACCCTTGGCCCAGATCAGCCGTGCCGATTGCATGGTTAGCGCCGCGCGCAGCAGCGACACGCCGACGAACTGGCCCAGGCCGCTGCGTTCGCGCTCGTACAGCGCGGAAGACACGCCGGCGGCGAGCAGGGCGGCGGCGTAGTAGTCCACCACCGAGCCGTAGATGATTTCCGGCGGGCCGCCGCGCTTGCCTTGCAGCGCGCACATGCCGGTCATGGTCTGCAGCACCTGGTCATAGCCGGCCTTGTCGCGCATCGGGCCGGATTCGCCGTAGCCGGTGATGGCGCAATAGATCAGGCGCTGGTTGATGGCGCAGAGCTGGTCGAAGTCGATGCCCAGCCGCTTGGGCACGTTGGGTCGGAAGTTGTGCACCAGCACGTCGGCGTCGCGCACCAGGCGCAGCAGCACGGCGTGGTCGGCGGGGTCTTTCAGGTCCAGCACCATGCCGCGCTTGCTGCGGTTCACGCCGAGGAAGGCGCGGCTCTCGCTGGGCAGGGTGGAGGGGTATTGGCGCAGGTTGTCGCCGCCGGGCGGTTCGATCTTCAGCACGTCCGCGCCCTGGTCGGCGAGCAGGGTGCAGCCATAGGGGCCGGCGATATAGGCGCTCAGGTCGAGTACGCGGATGCCGTGCAAGGGACCGCGCGGCGCGCTGGCCGGATCAGTGCTGGTGCTTTCCATACGCCGCGTGTCCGCGTGATTCCCGATGTCGTGTCGTCCTTACTTTGCGCCTGGGCCGCGCATCGAAACAGGCGCGCCCGATATGTTCTGTCAGCACGATCGCTTGCTTCACCGCGCGGGCTCCGGCGCCAGTGACATCCAGGTCAGCCGCCATACGCCATCGGCACGGCCGCCGGCGCGGTAATACGGTTCGAAGCGCAGCGGTGCGCGCTGCAACGGGCGCAGTTCCAGCAGCGGTGCGGCATCGCCTTCCTGCGGCGGCAATACGGTGAGCCAGTCGGTGGCATCGCTGGAGGGCAGGCGCAGCGTTTCTTCCGTCTTGAAGCCGTCGATCAGCCCCGTGGCGTAGACCAGCGGGCCGCGCGTGAGACCGAGGTATTCGAAATACAGTACCTGCTGGCGCACGGTCTCGCCGTCGGGCGCCCGCGACTCCTGCACGTTGCGGTTGACGGCGCGGTGGACGCGCGCAGTCATGGGGAAGTCCAGCACCACTTCGTCGCCGTCATGCCATTCGCGTTCGATGGCGGCGTAGCGCCCAGGTGCCGCGACGATGCTTTCGCCGCCGACGCGCACCCGGGCGCCCTCGGCCCATGAGGGTACGCGCAGCTTCAGCTGGAAGCGCGCCGGTGCCTGCATGCGCAGGCGCAGGATCACGCCGCCCTGGAAGGGATAGGCGGTGTGCTGTTCCAGTGTGATCTGGCCCGCGCCAGGCCACTCGAAGCTGGCGCTGCCGGGGCCATAGAGATTCACCGCCACACCACGCGCCTCGCGCAGATACGCCACGCCAGGCAGTTCCTCCAGCGCCATCGCGCCGCTGGATTTGCAGCAGCGCCAGTAGGTGGTGTGCACGCGCCGGCCATTGGGGAAGACGTAGTAGCACCAGTCCTCGCCATTCGGTGCCTGCGCGCCGAGCAGGTCGTTATAGGCGGTGCGCTCGATCTCCTCGGCGTATTTCGGCTCGCTTTCGATCAGCAGCAGTTCGCGGTTGAGCTGGATCCAGGCGAGGCTGGAGCAGGTCTCGACATAGCCATGGGGGCTGAACGAACCCGGCGCGTTGAACACTTCGCGCGAACGGTGCGCCACGCCACCCCAGGGGCCGCCGCCCAGCGTGAGGTGGTGCGTGCGGATGCTTTCCCACATGCGCTGCAGCGCATCGCGATACGCCGCCTCGCCGGTCGCCTTGTACAGCTTGGCCAGGCCGACCAGGTTCCAGGCCAGCTGATAAGCCTTGCCGGTGGCGATTTCCGCGGCGTCTGCGCCCGCTTCGATGCGCGGCAGCAGCGCCAGGTCGCGCTGGGCGTTGGCTTGCGCCAGCACGTGCCTGGCCAATTCCAGGTAGCGCACTTCTCCGGTGGCGAAGTGCAACTCCATCGCCGGGTCCAGCAACACGGTGGCCGACAGGCCGAAGTGATTGCCCAGCTCGGTGATATCGATGCCGCCCTCGGTCAGCGTGCGCCAGCACAGGTCGCCGATGCGCCGTGCGGCATCGAGCCAGCGCGCTTCGCCGACATGCCGATGCGCCTCCACCAGCCCGAGGATCAGGTAGGCATGCGTCCAGATATCCCAGGTGCGCACGCTCGGCTCGCCGTTCCAGCTCGGCGGTTTGGGCGGTTGCGGACGCATGAATCGGCGCTCCGGCGCATAAGTGCCGAGGTAGCCATCCGGCTCCTGCACCGACACCAGGAAATCGGCAACGCGATGTAACCGCGCGGTCAGCTCGGCATCGCCGGTGCGCGCCGCGGCCTTGGCGGTGGCATACAGCCATTTGCCGGCGTGCTCGCCATACCAGTCGCCTTCGCTGTTCTGCTCGCGCCGCTCCGGCGCGAACAACGCGATGGCGGGGCTGTGTTCGTCGATGATGAAGTGCGACAGCCGCCCGCGCGCGTTCGCGGCCAGCGCTTCGCCCAGCAAGCCGTCCAGATGCACGGCGATGCTCACGAGGCGTCCACCACGCAGCGGAAACCGATGCTGCCGGAGCGGTCCTTGCTCGGGGCCATCAACAGGTACTTGCCGTGCTGGTCCAGCCGGTACGCCTGCGGGAAATACCAGTGCGAAGTGCCCGGCTGGTAGCTGCTGCCGCCGCGCAGCACGGCGGCGCGGGTGTGTTCGTCCAGATACTCGTCGGTCCACTGCCATACGTTGCCGACCAGGTCGAGCAGGCCGAACGGGCTGGCACCGTCGGCATGCGCGTCCACGTCGTCCGGCGCGCGCAGCGTGCGGCCGCGGTTGATGGCAGGCACCTTGCCCTCGTCCCAGGTATTGCCCCAGGGATACAAACGCCCGTCCGCGGCTTGCGCCGCGTACTGCCATTCCCACTCGTGCGGCAGGCGCTTGCCGGCCCATGCGGCGTAGGCGCGCGCATCCTCGATCGACACCCAGGTCACCGGCTTGTGGTCCCAACCGAACGGCGGCGCACCGTCGATCCAATGGTGGAGGAAATGATGCGGGTCGGCAGGATGCCAACCGCTGGCCTGCAGGAAGGCATGGAACTGCGCATTGGTAACCGGCGTGCGGTCGATAAAGTAGGGCTTGAGCTGCATGCGGCGGCGGTGGCCGCGGCGCGGCGTGCTCTCCCACGGGTATTGCACGTCGTTGCCGGCCCAGGTCTGGCCTTCGATCTCGATGCCGCCGACGGCGAAGTCGAATGTACCGCCGGGGATCGCCAGCATGCCGTCCGGCGCCGACGCCGCCGGTGTCGTGGGGGCGATCGCGCGCAACTGCTGCGGCAACGGCTTCCACGTTGCGGAATAAGCACTAAGCGTTGTCGCCGCGAGTTGGTGCATGCGCGCGAGGAAGCTATCCAGTCCTTCGACCGACGCACCGGCTGCCAGCGCCAGTACGGCGCCAAACCCGCGCGCTTCCATCGCAAACGACAGCACCGCACGATCGTTCTCGATGCGCGGCTCCAGCGCCACCCCATGCCACGCATCGAAGTAGCGCGTGCCTTCGCGATGCGGCACGGCGAGCTGCTCGCCGTCGATGTCGTACTCGTGGCGATTGACCAGGTTCCACACGGTGTAGTGGTCCAGCGGAAAGCGCGAAGCGAATACGCCATGCTGCAACGTGTGCTCGTACGGCCGCCAGGCCATGCTCACCATCGCCGGCGCGAACTGCCGCTCGATCGCCGCGATCCGGCGCAGCGATTCTGCATCGCGCGGCGTGAGCTGGTTCCAGATGCCCCACACGTTCTCCCACGCGTTATAGCCGACGCCGTTGAAGAAGATGTACTGCAGGTCGTGGTTGCGCTCGCGTCCCCAGCGGTTCTCGTAATTGATCATGTGGCGCGGTTCCAGCCACTTGAACTTGGCTACCGGCGGCACCGCCTCGTTCGGTGCCTTCTTGCCCCAGCTCTGCACGTTCCAGATCAGCTGCTCCTCGGCGCTGATGGTGGATTCCGGCTGCAGCACCACCGGGCGGCCGGCGGCGGCGCAGGCGTCGAAGAAGGCGCGCGGCACGCCATTGTAGGTATCACCGTTGAGGCCGTCGGCGCCGACCACCTTCACCAGCGCCGCCGCCGCATCCCAATCGTGCTGGCCTTGCGGACGCGTGCCGTTATCCCACGGCATGGTGGGCAGAAACACCCGCACGCCGCGGCGGTGAAAATCCTCGACCGCACTGCGTAGGCCATCCAGGCCGCCGGGCAGGTCGCGGGCGAGATCGAACTGGTTGCGGTCGTCGATGCCGATGTTCGGGTAGACGTACCAGAGCAGCACGCTGTCCAGGCCGCCGTAGCGCTGTTCGAGATCGTCCAGGTAACGGTCGACGGTGTAGCGGCCGGTGTCCGGATCGTAGAAGTAGCGATCCTCCACCATCATCTGCGCGTGCACGAAATTGCGCTGCGCCCATTGCAGCTCGGGGCGGCGGTAGTTGGCGTCGTCGTAGCCGATGCGCGTGAGGTGTTCGCGGCGCCAGTCCTTCAGCTCGGCGATCCAGTCGGCGGCGGTGCCGTCCACCTCCATCTTCCAATGGCCGATCTCGGCGAACGGCCAGCCCGGCGCCTTGCCCGGCGTGGGCAGATAGCGGCCGGTGGTGACGTGGGAGAACTTGTATTCGGTCTTCACCGGCGGCGGGTTGGCGTCGTCGGAATCCACGTCGTGCGGTTGGTCGGTATGGCTCATGGGAAGCGTGATCGTTAATGAAAGGAATCAGGCGATGCCGACGTACGCGGCGAGCGCATCGACAGCGTCGCCGGGACGCGCCGCGAGCAGGCGCCGTACTTCGTCCTGCCGCGGTACGCCGGCCTGTGCACCCAGCCGGGTGCAGGCTAGCGCAGATGCGGCGCAGGCGCGGCGCAGGGCGGCGGGATAAGGCAGGCCGAGGCTGAGGCCGGCGACCAGGGTGCCGCAGAAGGTATCGCCGGCGCCGGTAGTGTCGATGGCGTCCACCGCGAAACCCGGCTGCAGCAGATATTGGCCACCGACCCGCGCGCAGCAGCCGCGCGCACCGAGGGTGACCACCACGGCGGCGGCATCCAGCGCGTCGAGACCGGCCCCGATGCCTTGCCTGCCGGTGATCGCGGCAAGCTCGCCTTCGTTGACGATCAGCAACTGGCAGTCGCCGAGCAGGCTGCGCGGCAAAGCCTGGGCTGGCGCGGCGTTGAGCGCCACCTGGACCCCGGCGCGGGCGGCGCTGCGGGCCCAGGCTTCGACCGTGGGCATTGGCGTTTCCAGTTGCAACAACAAATGGCTGACGCCGGCCAGCGGCGGCAGGTGCTCGGGGCGCAGCGTGGCATTGGCGCCCGGCGCCACGGTGATCGCGTTCTCGCCATCGTCGGCGAGGCAGACGAAGGCGACGCCGGTCGCCGTGCCGCGCACACGCAGGATGTCCAGGCCGACGCCGGCCGCACGCAGCGAAGCTTCGATCGGTGCCGCATGCGGGTCGTCGCCCAGCGCCAGCAACATGCGGGTCGGTGCACCGCCGGCGCGCGCGCAGGCCACCGCCTGGTTGGCGCCCTTGCCGCCGGGAAAGGTGGCGAAGCCATGGCCAAGCACGGTTTCGCCTGGTGCCGGTACATGTCCCGCGCACACCACGAAATCGAGATTGGCCGAGCCGGCCACCAGCACGCCGTGCCTCATGGCCGCAGCGCCTGGTAGACCCGCGCGTAGAAGCTGCGGCTCAGGCGCGGCAGATCCTTGCCGCCGTCTTCGCGCGGCAGGTGTTGCAGCAGCAGGATGGCGAGCAGGTCTTCTCGCGGATCGATCATGTAATAGGTCGACGCCGCGCCGGACCAGCCGAACTGCCCCGGCGAACCGGGCTGGCCGCGCTTGGCAGGGTCCAGCACCACGTAACCACCGAAGCCGAAGCCCTCGCCCGCGTTGAACTGGTTCACCGGCGGATCGAGCATGGTCAGCTGGTTGCGCAGCATCAGCGCCACTGTCTTGCGGCCGAGTACGGTGTGGCCGTCCAGCGTGCCGCCGTCGAGCAGCATCTGCGCGAAACGCGCGTAGTCGGCCGCGGTCGAATACAAGCCGCCCGCACCGCTGGTGTAGGCGTTGAGCGGCGCGCCGGGGTGCGTTGCGCTGGCGCCATCGGCGATGCGCAACTTGCCGTTGCTGGCCATGGTGGTGATATCCACCACCCGCGCACGCTTCGCTTCAGGCACCGCGAAACCCGTGTCGTGCATATCCAGCGGTTGGAAGATGCGCTCCTGCAGGAAGCGCTCAAAGCTTTCCCCGGACACCACTTCGACCACGCGCGCCGCCAGTTCCAGCGAAGCGCCGTCATAACCGAAGCGCGTCTCGGGATCGGCCGCCAGCGGCACGCGGCTCATGCGTTCGGCAAAGCCGCGCAAGTCCTTTGCGCCATGCGGATCAATCCGCTCCATGCGCTTCACCGCCGGCTCGTCACCCTTCAATCCCGCCGGATAGCCCGCCGTGTGCGTAAGCAGCGCATGCAGGGTGACCGGCTTGATCGTCGGGCGCCCGGCAGCGCCATCCGTCAGCACCTGCGGATGCTCGAAGCCCGGCAAGTAGCGCGACAGCGGATCGTCCAGCGCCAGCTTGCCTTCTTCCATCAGCATCAACACGGCCACCGTGGTGACCGTCTTGGTCATCGAGTAGATGCGGAAGATGTCATCGCGGCGCAGCGGTTCGCGCCGGGCCAGATCGCGATAGCCATAAGCCTGCCAGTCGACGACGTGGCCATGGCGTGCAACCAAGGCCACCGCGCCGACATAGCCGTCGCTACCCGTGGCCTCGCGCAGATAGGCCTGCAGACGTTCCATCCGCTCCGCAGAAAACCCCTCCTGCTTCGCCGTGGCGGTAGGCAGCGGCATCTGCGCCGCCCCCGCCGGCCACGCGCTAAAGGCGAAAGCCGCCACCAGGACGGCTCCTCGCCCATGCGCCAACCACTTCGTCACAGCGTGACGGTGTAGGTCAGCGAGGTCATGCGGCCGCGGCCCGCCCAGTAGTTCTGGTAGCCCGCCAGCTGCGACCAGCTGAGGATGTACTGCCGGTTGAACAGGTTCTCCACGCCCAGCGACAGCTTGCCGTGCTTGCCGAGGTCGTAGTTCACGCCCAGGTCGAACAAGGTGTAGCCCTTGGTCTGTTCGGAGTAGCTGAACTTGGCGCCGTCGTAGGCGCGCGTGTCATCGCCGGAGACGTGGCGGCTCAACAGCGTGGTGAAGCCCAGCGTGGCATCGGCGTTCGGCAGGAACCTCCAGGTCGCCGCCGCGGCGAACTTATCCGGATTGATATCCAGCACACCCAGCGGTTTGTTCAAGCCGCCGGAGCCGTAGCGCCCGGCCGGATCGGCCGACCAGAACGCGGTCTTGCCGCGGATGCGCGAGTACAGGCCGGTGATCTTGAAGTCCTTGTCGAAGCGCCACTCGCCGGTCAGCTCGGTGCCTTCGATGCGCACCGGCGCGCGGCTGAGGATGAAGTCGGCGGTATGCGGGTCCACCGCCAGCGAAGAACCGAACGGCGACTTGGACACGTAGTGCGTGGCGCCGAACGCGCCATGCTCGCCGTGCCAGTTGAAGCCGCCCTCGTAGTTCTTGAACACGATCGCATTGAGATCGCGGATCTTGTCCACCGACTGCCCCGGCGTATTGATATTGCGCAGCGGGATGCCGATGTTCGGCAAGGTGAAGCCTTCGCTGTAGGACAGGAAGGTGGACCACTGCTCGTCGACGCGCCAGATCGCGCCAAGGTTCTTCAGCCCTTCCTTGTACTTCAGCCCGCCGCCCTGCACGAATACGCGGTTGCGGTAATACGTAGTCGTGTAGCTGTTGACGGTCAGCTTGTCGTCCTCGCGGCGGTAGCCACCGCTGAGCGTGACCGGGCCGATATCCCACGAGAGCTGGGCGTACGGCGCCACGCTCTTGTAGTGCATCGGCGGCACCCACAGGCGGTTGCTGAGGGCCAGGCGTTGCAGCGCCTGGTCCTTGCCGAAGTCGATGCCGGTGTGCAGCTCCAGGCCGGTGATGTTGAAGATATCCGGCCGCGTCCACGAGGTGCGCAGTCCTTTCTTGTGCACCACGATTTCCGACTGGTCGTACAGCGTGCCGAGCGGGGCGATCAGCGGATCCTGCTTGTCTTCGGTGTTTTCCGGCAGGTAGCGCATGGACTGGTCGGCCTTGTAGGCGTTGATGTCCAGATAGCCGCCGAAGAACTTGTCGTTGGTGTATTGCAGCTGGTACTGCTTGAAGTCGTTGAATGCATCCTTGGCGCCGAAGATATGGCCCTTCTCCGACGTGTTGGTGCGCGGTACCGCGCATGGCGGGACGTCGGTGGGGCCGCGGCAGCCGAGCACCTGGACGTACTCGCCCTTGCCCTCGATCCGGAAGCGGCTGACGCTGGCCTGCAGGCGCTGCTCGTTGTCGGCGCCGAAGTTGAAGCCGACCTTGGCGTACAAGTTCCTGGTTTCGGAATCGGCCAGCGAACCGCTGGTATTCAAGCCGATGCGGCGGCCATTGCCGTCGTAGCTGATGCCGCGGTCGATGTACGAAGCCGCCAGCAGCGCGTCGAACTCCTGCTGCTTGTGCGAATAGGTGGCGCCGACTTTCCAGCCCGCGCTGTCGCTATGGGCCTGGGTCTGGTAGCGCGTGGTCAGGGTGACTTCGTCGCCATCCCTGGTCGGCGTCTTGGAAATGTAGTTGATGATGCCGCCGGCCGCGCCGATGCCTTCAGAGGCCGACGGTCCGTTGATTACCTCGACGCGGCCGATGATGCCCATATCGGTGAAGGTGCCGTTGCGCGTGCCTTCGCGCAGCGGCGAACCCTGCGGCACACCATCGAACAGGCGCAGCGGAATGCGCCCGCGCAAGGTCTCGCCGGTGTTGCTCATGGCCTGCGACGACTCGGCATAACCCGGCACCGAGCGCGCCAGCACCGCGGTCGCATCCTCCGTCACCAGCAAGGTGTGCTGGATTTCTTCCTTCGAAATCACCGTGATCGCGCCCGGGATCTCGTCGATCGCCTTGGGGCTGCGCGTGCCGGTGACGATCACCTGCTGCAGGTTGACGGCTTCCTTGGCCTTGTCGTCCTTCCTGGTCGTGGCATCGGTCTGCGCGGCGCCGCTGGCGGGCGCATCCTGCGCCGGCGCGCCGACGGCGTAGGCCAGCAGGATGCCGCTGATGGCGGCGGTGAGTGGCTTGATCATCTGTTGTCTCGTCTTGGTACCGCCTTGCGGCGGGTCGGCGCGCGTGGCGCGCCGGGGACGGTGCTGCGTCTTCGAACTGGCGACACCCTCCCCCAGGTGTCCCGACGGCCCATGTCTTCTTATGCGAACCGCTTTGCTGCGGCTGTACTGCAACCACGTTGGATTGCGAGCGAGCCTATGCGCTTCGCTGTCGGCGTAGAACCGTCGCGGACTATGTTCAGAGGCTAGTTTTTGTTGCTTACGAAGGAAGCTCTGCCATGCGGCATTGCAGCAGGCGATGTGCCTGGGTCAGCGCTGCTCTTATCAGTGCGCCTTTACTTGCATGGCCTTTCTGCTTTCCTGCAGCAACACGGTGACCAGGCGCACGCGCACGCTGGAGCGCGACCACACGATGCCGATGCGCCGCGGCACCGCGGGATTAGGCAGCGGAATGCGCACCAGCTGCAGACCTTCCGGCCATGGCTGCGCCCAGTCCGGCACCAATGACACGCCCAGGCCGCGGTCGACCATCACGGCGATCGCATTGAGCGCGTTCAGTTCGAAGCGTTCGCGCGGCACGATGTCGTTCGCGCGCAGATAGTCGTCCGCCTGCCGCCCGCCCCATTGGTTGCGGTCGTAGCGGATCAGCGGCTGGGTGGCGAGCAGTTCGTGCGGATCGCGCCCGGCCATGCTTTTGGGCGCCAGCACGATCAGCGGTTCCTCGCGCAGCAGCAGCCATTCGCAGGTCTTGGGCAGCGGGAATGGCGCCTGCAGCACCACGGCCGCATCCAGGTCGCCGGCTTCCACCGCGCGATAGAGGTCGACCGAATAGCCGGGCTTGATGAAGACGTTGATCTGCGGAAAGGCATCCACCATTCGCGCCAGGACGTCCGGCAGCATGCCGGCCAGCGCGGTGGGACAGGCGCCCAGGCGCAGCTCGCCGGACACCGCGCTGTCGTTGGCCACGCTGCGCAGGTCGGACACGCTGCGCAGCAGTTCGCGTGCGCGTTCGAGGATGCGTGAGCCTTGTTCGGTGACGCTGACGGTGCGGCCGACGCGCGCGATCAGGCTGGCGCCGAGTTCGCGTTCCAGCGTGCGGATCTGCTGTGCCACGGCTGCTGGCGTCACGTTGAGCACGCGTGCCGCTGCCGCCATCGACCCCTGGTCGACGACGGTGACAAAGGTATTCAGGAATTGCGTTTCCACTTGCCGCCCTCATCGGTCTTGCCCCCAATGGGACGATGGGAGAGCGCCTCGGCATCCGTCAAGGGTCGTAGGTTGGGGTGAGCGCAGCGAACCCCGACATTGCCGGGCGCCCCGCATTGTTGGGGTTCGCTGCGCTCACCCCAACCTACGGCGGACGGTTCGGTTTGCGGGAGTAGATCGTCAAGCCTTCCAGCGACCGCGTCGGCGCTGGAAACAGCAGGCTCGCCAAGTAACCGATCACGATGCACAGCAGGATCGAAATGGCGAGATAGAAGTACGGATGCACCAGGTGGAACGACCAGGCGATCAAGGTCAGCACGATGCTGGAAGCAATGCCGATCGCCACGCCCGGCGAATTCGCCCGCCGCGTAAACATCCCCAATGTATAAGCGCCCGCAAAACCACCACCCAGCAGCCCCGCCAGCTCGATCGACACATCGAACAACGAGTGGATATCGAAACGCGACAGCAACAACGCCGTGGCAATGCCGACCAAGCCCACCGCCACCGTCATGATCTCCGCCATCAGCACGCTTTTCTTCGGCGACGGCTGCTTCACCAGCTTCTCGTAGAAGTCGACCGAGATCAGCGTCGCCACGCTGTTCATGATGCCCGACAGAGTCGCCATCGCCGCAGCGAAGATGCCGGCGATGATCAGGCCGGTCACACCCATCGGCAGTTCCGCCGCGATAAACAGCGGGAACGTGGCGTCGATCGGCAGCAGTGGATTGAGCCGGTCCGGGTTGTCCTTGTAGAACACGAACAGCGCCGTGCCGATCAGGTAGAACACGAAGCCGCCGGGAATCATGATCGCGGCAAACATCCAGATCGAACGCCCTGCCTCCTTGTCCGACCCGGTCGACAAGGTGCGCTGCATCAGCACCTGGTCCTTGGGGAAGGTCAACACCACGTCGAACAACACCAGGAACACGAAGCCCCATACCGTGGCCTTGGTCAGGTCGAAGCTGAAGTCGAGCAGGTGCATCTTGTGGTTGGCGGCGGCGGTGGACATGAACTGGCTCAAGCCCCCATGCAGATGCCACACGATGAAACCGATCACGAACAGCGCGCCGCCCATCTTCACCAGCACCTGCACGAAATCGGTCCAGATCACCGCCTTCATGCCGCCCATCGCGGTGTAGACGATGGTGAACACGCCCATCATCACCACGCTCAAGGTCACGCTGATGCCGGTGATGGTGGCGATGGCCAGCGCCGGCAGGAACAGGATCACGCTCATGCGGCTGCCGATCTGGGTGACGATGCACAGCGCGCTGGCCAGCATGCGGATGGCCGGATGGAAGCGCGTTTCCAGGTACGCGAACACCGACATCAGGTCCAGCCGCCGCAGCAGCGGCACGATCCACACCGCCACGAAGGCCAGGCCGAGCACGGCGATCAGGTTGTTGGTGAGGTAGGTCCAGTTGCTTTCGAAGGACTTGGCGGGGATGGCGATAAAGCTGATCGAGCTGGTGTTGGCCGCATACAGGCTGACGCCGGCGGCCCAGAACGGAATGCTGCGGCCGCCGACGAAGAAGTTCGCCGTGCTGTTGCGCTTCTCGCGCAGGTAGAAGTACAGGCCGATGCCGAACATCGCGGCGAGATAGACCAGGATCACGATCCAGTCCAGCCACTTCAGCAGCAGCTTGCCGGACTGCAGTTGCGCGGCCCGTACCGCGTAGCCGCCGCCATCGCGCTGCGCCCAGGTGAAACCGTCCGGCGACGCGGCCATCACGACGTCGGCCGCCGGCGTCGCGCCCGGCAGCGTGGCCCAGGAGCCGGTGATGCTGTGGAAGGTCATCGGCCGCACGCCTTGCGGCGTATCGACCAGGTAGAGCAGATGCGCCTGGCCCAGCGCGCGTGGGGCCGCCGGCAGCAGTGTGCCGGGGACGAGGGTGGCTTCGGTCCAGCCTTTCGTGGCCGACCAGCGCAGCAGTTGCTGCTTGCCTTCGTGTGGCACGGCGACGAATAGATTCGAACCTTGCGCGACCAGCGACAGCGCGGGCGCGTTGCCGGGCCAGGCGGGGACATCGCTCCATCCCGCATGCGGATCGGCGGGATTTGCCCGCCATACGCGTGGCTTGCCGTCAGTGCCGATACCGGCGACGAACAATGCGTCGGCGGAAACGGCGCCGTGCGGGTTCGTCGCGGATGCGGGCAACGCGGGCCAGCCGGTTGCCTCCAGGCGATCGCTGCGCAGATGCAATTCCGCCAGATTGGTGCGCCCCTGGTCCGACCACAGCAGATAGGCGCGAGTGCCATCCTGGATCAGCGACACCTCATTCGGTGTCGCTGCCGGCCAGGCCAGCGCAGTCCACTGCTTGCGCGCATCGTCGAGGCGCCACGCCTGCCCCGATGCAACCGCCACGGTCCGCCCGTCGATCACCGCCATGCCAAGCAGCGGTTGCGCAGTCGTCAGCGCGGGCAGCCCGGCCACACGCAAGGGCGTGAGGCTTTCGGCATGCAATGGCGGCGCCAGCACCAGCCAGGCCAGGAAGAACATGCACAAGCGGAACACGTGGCGCCGGGCCTCTCGATACGTTCGCGGAGCGGATTCCCTCGACGGGCCTGCCGCCGTCACGACTTGTGTGCCGCGGCGAGCAAGGCCTGCGCCCGTTTCAGGAACGGCAGGTCGACCATCTTGCCATCGACCATGAAGGCGCCGCGACCCTGGTTGGCCGGCTCGCGCGCGGCCTCGACGATGCGGCGCGCGCTGGCGATCTCCGCCTCGGAGACGGCGAACACTTCATTGGCCAGCGCCACCTGGCGCGGATGGATGCAGCTCTTGCCCAGATAGCCCAGCCGCCGCGCCAGTGCGGCTTCGGCGCAGTAACCGTCGCTGTTGGCGATGTCGGCATAGGCGCCATCCAGCGCGAATACATCCGCTTGTGCCGCGGCCATGCGCAGGGTGAACAACACGGAATGCACATTGCCCAGGTCATGCCGCTCGATGCCATACGGCTCGAACATGTCTGCCAGGCCCAGCTGCAACCCCGCCACGCGCGGATGCGCGCCGGCAATGGATGCGGCGCGGGCCAGCGCACGCGGCGTCTCGATATTCACCAGCAGCCGCGTGCGGCGCTGCCAACCGCGCGCCGCTTCCACCCGCGCGATGATGTCCACCGCCGCACGTACCTCCTCGGCGGATTCGATCTTGGGCAGGTTGATCAGGGTGACGCCGTCGCCGACCACCGCTTCCACGTCGTCGGCAAAGTACGGCGTGGACGGCGCATTGGTGCGCACGATCATCAGCTTGGGCGATTGCCGCACCGCTTCGGTGGCGAGGAACGACGCCACCGCGGTGCGCGCGGCGCCCTTGAGCTCGGGCGTGACCGAATCCTCGAGGTCGAACGATAGCGCGTCCGCCTCGCCGGCCAAGGCTTTGGCGAACAGCTCCGGCCGCCCTCCGGGCACGAACAGCTTGCTACGCATGGAGGATCGGCGGCGGGATCGGCATGCCCGTAGTGTGCGGCAGCGATCCCGTGCGATCGGTACAGCGCTGGCTTGTTCAAACGATAGGGATGCTATCGATTCGCCGCGGTGCGGCATGGCGAGGGGGTACGCGCGATCGCCCCCGTGGCCGTCATTCCGGCGCAGGCCGGAATCCAGTAACGATATCGCCTGATTTTCGCCAAGAGCCTAGCCGGCGCCTTCGCGACAGTCGTGCATTATCGCTGCTGGATTCCGGCCTGCGCCGGAATGACGGCTCTTGGAAGTTTTGCCGCAGAGGCCGCGAGCGCGACGCGCTCGCGGCCTTCCGTATTACGGATCGAACTTCTTCTCGATCCCCAACTGGATCGACTGGTTGTCGCGCGTGCTGTTGTCCAGCAGGTTCTGGTACTCCAGGCGTACCGACAAGCCCTTCAGCGTCTGCAGCATCACGCCGGCGCCGACCAAGGTGTGGTTGCGCGAGGTGTTGCCCAGCACCGCCTGGTACAGCGGGCCGCCCAGCAGATCCGCGTAGCGCATCGCCGCCACGCTCGCGCCCTGGAAGTCGTGGCGGAACTCCGCCCGCAGCTGCGGCATCCACACGCCGTAGTCGCGCTTGACCACCCACTGCGCGCGCAGGCCCAGCACGCCGGTGCTGGTCTTCACGGTCTGGCGCTCGTAGTGCAGCGCGTACACGTCGTCGCCGTGCTCGGTGTAGCTGTCCAGCGTGGCGCGGGCGAAGTCGAAGCGGCCGTAGGGCGAGATCAGCATGCCGTCCTCGGTGCGGTGCTCGTAGCCCACCGAGAGCGAGGCGAACAGCTGCTTGCCGTCGCGGCTGCCGGTCACCGTGTTGCCGTTGTCGGTGACATAGCGGCGCGAGTCGAACGACATCTTCTGGTAGCCGATCAGCGCGTCGACATACACCAGCGGCACCGGGCGATAGCTGCCGTACGCCGCCGCGCTGTAGGCGTCGACCGTGCTGCGGCTGTCGTGCTTGCCGATGTCGGAGGAGTCATGGCCGTAGCCGATGCCCGCACCCGCCGCGAACTTGTCGCCGAAGGCCCGATCCGCACCCAGGCTGACGCCGGAGGTGGTGAAGTCGATGCCGTCGGTGCTGCTGCCCGGCAAGGTCTTGCCGAAGTTCACCGCACCGCCGGTCCACACCGACCACGTACCCGGCTGGCCTGCCGAACCGGAGCGCTGGTTCTGGCCCTGGCCCGGCGTCGGCTCGTCCGGCTGCACCAGGAAGCGGCGGCCCCAGTCGTCGTCGCGCCCACGCAGGCCTGCCATCGGATCGCGGTTCTGCCGTGCGCTGGCCGAGCTGAAGCTGATGCCGTTGCTGAAGCCGCCGCCACCGGCGCCGGTGTGCAGGCTTTCCAGGCGGCGCTGGAAGTTGTCGATCTGGCCCACCGCCAGGCGCCGTGCTGAATCGGCCTGCGCCTGCAGGATGCCGAGCACTTCGGCGTCCTTCGACGGATCGCTGCGGCCGGTCACGGTGATGGTCACCGTCGCCGTGGCCGAGGTGGCGTAGGCATTGCTCAGCGTGTAGCTGACCTGCGCCTGGCCGCTGTAGGTGTTGGCCGCGGTGAATTCCAGCGTGTAACCGGAGGTGCCGCTGTTGTGGATGTGCGCATTGCCCGCACCCGCCGGCGATACCGCGATCAGCGTGGCGCCGGTGAACGGACCGCCGTGCGCCGCAGTGGTGAGATCCACCTGCACCTTGCGGCCGGCCACCACGTTGGCGGTCAGCGCCGCCGGCAGCGGGATCGGATTCACAGTGACGGTGATGTGCGCCGGCGTCGAAGTGCCGAACGGGTTGGACAGCGTGTAGTCGATACCCACCGCGCCCGAGGCGTCCTGCGGCGCGGTGTACACGATGTCGGTACCGCTCACCGCCGCCGTGCCCTTGGCGGGCGGCGTGGTGATGGCCACGCCGGTGAACGGCGAGCCCGTGGCGCCAGCCGTGGCATGGATGGTGACCGACTGGCCGGCCAGCACCGTGCCGCTCTGCGCCGCCGCGACCGGCACGGCCAGCGGCGTCACCGTGACCGTGACGGTGGCGGGCGTCGAGGTGCCGCCGGGACCGGTGGCCGTGTAGGTGAAGGTGTCGGTGCCGAAGAAATTGCTCGTCGGCGTGTACAGCGCATTGAGGCCGTTGACCGTCGCCGTGCCATGCGCGGGCGCCGTCGCCACCGTGATGCTGGTGATCGGGCCGGTGTCGTTGGCAGTCACGTTGATGGTGACCGGCGCGTTGGCAGGCGTGCTGGCGGTGTCGTTGACCACCACCGGCACCGGCTGGTTGATGCCGACCGTGTAGGCCTGGCTGCCGGTGAAGCCGAAGGTGTCGGTCGCCGTGATGGTGAAGCTGAAGTTGCCTGCCGTGGTCGGCGTGCCGCTGATCACGCCGGCACTGCTCAAGGCGATACCCGCCGGCAGCGCACCGGTGGTGAGGCTGTAGGTGAAGCTGCCGCTGCCGCCGCTCGCGCTCACCGTCTGGCTATAGGCGACGGAGACCTGGCCACCCGGCAAGGTGGTGCGGGTGAACACGATGGCCGGCGCATTCACCGTGACGCTGTAGGCCTGGCTGCCGGTGAAGCCGAAGCCATCGGTCGCCCTGATGGTGAAGCTGTAGGGGCCGATGGTGGTCGGCGTGCCGCTGATGACACCGGCGCTGCTCAGGGAGATACCCGGCGGCAGCGCACCCGACAGCAGGCTGTAGGTGTAGCCACCGTTGCCGCCGGTGGCGGTCAGGGTCTGGTTGTACGCGATGCTGCCCGTGCCCGCCGGCAGCGTGGCCGGTGAGATGGCGATCGTCGGCGCATTCACCGTGAGGGTGTAGGCCTGGCTGCCGGTGAAGCCGAAGCCGTCGGTCGCCTTGATGGTGAAATTGTAGGTGCCGGCCGTGGTCGGCGTGCCGGACACCGTGCCAGCGCTGCTCAGGCTGATGCCGGCTGGCAGCGCGCCCGTCGCGAGGCTGTAGGTGTAGCCGCCGTTGCCGCCGGTGGCCGTGACCGTCTGGCTGTAGGCGACACCGCCGGGGGCCGCGGGCAGCGTGGCTGGCGTGATGCTGATCGTCGGCGCATTGACCGTGTAGCTGTAGGCCTGGCTGCCGGTGAAACCGAAACCGTCGGTCGCCCTGATAGTGAAGTTGTAGGAGCCCGGCGTGGTCGGCGTACCCGACACGACGCCTGCGCTGCTCAGACTGATACCCGCCGGCAGCGAACCTGCCGTGAGGCTGTAGGTGTAGCCGCCGTTGCCGCCGCTGGCCGATACCGTCTGGCTGTAAGGGGCACCGCCGGTGCCCGCCGGCAGCGTGGCCGGGGTGAGCGTGATCGCCGGCGCGTTCACCGTGAATGCATAGGCCCGGTTTCCGGTGAAGCCGACCCCATCGGTCGCGGTCACGGTGAAGTTGTAGCTGCCGGCCGTGGTCGGCGTACCGGATAGCGCGCCGGCGCTGGTCAGGCTGATGCCCGGCGGCAGCGCGCCGGTGGTGAGGCTGTAGGTATAGGTGCCGTTGCCGCCGCTCGCGGTGATCGTCTGGTTGTAAGCGACACCGCCGGTACTTGCCGGCAGCGTGGTCGGCGCCACGATGACCGTCGGCGCGGCCAGCACCAGCGCCACCGGCTGGGTCGCCGTGAACGGCGCGCCGGTGCCGGTGCTGCTGTCGGTCGCCTTCACGGTGAAGTTGAAGGTGCCGGCGACCGTCGGCGTGCCGGACAGCACGCCGGCCGAGGACAGCGACAGGCCTGCCGGCAAGGTGCCCACGCTGAGCGTGTAGCCGTAGGTCGGCGTGCCACCGCTGGCGGTGAAGGTATGGCTATAGGCCACTTCCGCCGTGCCGCCGGCCGGCGCGGCGGAGGTGAACACCACCGTGCCCGCGCCTACCGTCATGACGTAGGCCTGGCCGCCGGTGAAGCCGCCGCTGTCGGTGGCGGTAACGGTGAAGTTGAAGATGCCCGCGGCCGTCGGCGTGCCGCTGACCACGCCGGAGTTGAGGTCGAGCTGCAGGCCCACCGGCAGCATGCCGGAAGTCACGCTGTAGCTGAACGTGGTCGGATGGCCTTCGGACGCGGTGATCGTCTGGCTATAGGCGGTGCCGATCACCGGCGACGGCAAGGTGCCCGGCGACAGCGTGATGGTCGGCGCGACGATGGCCAGCGTGTAGCTGCCCGACACATGGAACGGTGCGCTGGTGCCGGTGGAGCTGTCGGTCGCGTCCACCGTGAAGTTGAAGTTGCCGGCCGCGGTCGGCGTGCCGGACAGCGTGCCCGTGGACGACAGCGTCACGCCCGGCGGCAGCGCGCCCGTGGTGATCGCATAGGTGTAGGGCGAGATGCCGTTGGCCGCGGTGAAGCTGCCGCTCACCGCCACGCCGGCCGTGCCGTTGATGGTGGCGCCGGACGCAGGCGTCAGCGTCAGCGTCGGTGCGTTCACCGTGATGGCGTAGGCGCGGCTGCCGGTATACGGACCCGTGCCGGTGCTGCTGTCGGTCGCGGTGATGGTCAGGTTGTAGGTGCCGGCGCCGCTGGGCGTGCCGGTGATCGCACCGCTGCCGCTCAGGCTCAGGCCAGGCGGCAGCGAGCCTGCGGTAATCGCGTAGGTATACGCGCTGGTGCCGCCGGAGGCCGTCACGTTCTGCGAGTAGGCCGTGGCTACCGTCGGGTTGGGCAGCGAGGTTGGCGAGATCGTGATGGTCGGCGCGCTCACGGTCAGCGTCAGCGCACCGCTGGTGGCATTGAACGGTCCGGTGCCACCGCTGCTGTCGGTGGCCTTCACGGTGAAGTTGAAGGTACCGCCCGCTGTCGGCGTACCCGACAGCGTGCCGTTGCTGGCCAGCGTGACGCCCGCCGGCAGGCTGCCGGTGGCAATCGTGTAGGTGTACGGCGCGGTGCCGCCAGTGGCGCTCGCCAGGGAGCGGCTGTAGGCGACGCCCACGGTCGCCGGCAACGGATTGGTTGGCGTGTAGACGACGGTCGGCGCGGCGATGGTCAGCGTCAGCGTGCCGCTGGTGGCGCTGAACGGTCCGGTGCCGGTGCTGCTGTCGGTCGCCTTCACGGTGAAGTTGAAGCTGCCGTTCGCGGTGGGCGTGCCGGACAGTGTGCCGTTAGCCGCCAGCGTGATGCCGGCCGGCAGGGCGCCGGAGGCGATCGTGTAGGTGTACGGCGTGGCGCCACCGGTGGCGCCGGCGAGCGACTGGCTGTACGCCGTGGCGACCGTGCCTGCCGCGGGGCTGGATGGCGTGTAGGTGATGGTCGGCGGGGAGACGGTGATTGTTGCCGTGGCGGGTGCCGACGTGCCGCTGGTGTTGGTGGCCGTATACGTGAAGCTATCCGGGCCGGCGTAGCCGGGCGTGGGCGTATACGTGATCGAGGTGCCCGCTGCCGTGGCCGTGCCGTGCGCGGCTTGGGTGCCGACGGCGACGGAAGCCGCCGCACCGCCGGTGAGGTTCAGCGTGATCGGGTTGTTGGTGCTGTTGTAGGCAACTGTCGCGCTGACCGGGTTGGCGATCGGGGGCGGCAGGGTCACCACGTTGATGGTGAGGTTGTTGGCCGAGAAGAATGGCGTGGGCGAGCTGCTGTCGGTCACCTTCACCGTGAAGCTCTTCACGCCGGTTGTGGAGCCGGTCGGCGTGCCGCTGATCGTACCGTTGCTCGCCAGGACCAGGCCGGGCGGGAGGGTGGTGCCTCCGTCCAACGCATAGGTGTAGGGCGCGGTGCCGCCGGACGCGGTCAGCGTGAAACTGTAGGGCGTGGCGAGGGCCGCCGTGGTAGGCGAGTTGGTGACGTTGATGTTCGGCGCGTCGACGGTGCCGGAATAGCTCAGGTTGCCGGTAATGCTGGCGCTGTCGGTCGCGGTGATCGTGAACGAATAAGCGCCTTGCGTGGTGGGCGTGCCGGAGATGGTGTTTCCGCTGCGCGTCAAACCGGCGGGCAGGGTTCCGCCGGTCACGGCGAAGGTATAGGGCCCGGTGCCGCCGGTGGCGCTCAGGTTGACGCTGAAGGAAGCGCCTACCGTCATCGAGGGCATCGTTCCCGGCGAGATGGAAATCGGCGAGGTCGGCGCGGCGATATAGACGGTGACGACGACGGTGTTGGTGCCCGAGCCGTCATCGAACGAGAAATGGTCCGGCGAAATGCCGTCGCCATTGTTCGTGTAGGTAATCGTTGAGTGGACGCCGTTGTTGATCACGATGGATCCGTGCTGAGGATCCGCGATCTTGGTCACGCCGAAGCCCAGGTCACAGGCGCTCACGTCCACACTGATCTGGGTACCCGACGGCATCGGCGATCCGGCCGTGGCATTGGGTGCCGTGAAGCTGGTGCAGGCGGCTCGCGATATGCCTGGCATCGCCAGCATGACGCAAAGCAGCAGGAATGCTGTCCAACGGCCGAATAAATGACGGCCGAGCCCATGGCGCATCGCGTCGCGATGCTTCGACTCCGTATGCCACATGACTTGTCCCCTGCTTGCCCGTCTTCCCAACGGGCGGTGCGCCTGGCGGCGCAAAGTGAAAGCTGCCGTGGCTCGTTAACGAGCAGCCGCGGTACCGGACCCCCCTCCGCCGGACAGCTGTCAGCCTTGCCTGGCGGTCCTGCACCTTCCCCTAAGTGCTTACCCTCCTTGGGCAAGCACCCCGATATTGTGAGCTGCGTCACGAAGTGCTTGTCAAGATGCCGGATCATGCGCAAAAGTTAAGCGATCCGGCCAGGGGATCTTTTCGCCGGCACAACCAAGGGGGGAATAACTCATGTCACAACCCTTTCTCGGGCAGGTAATGCCCGTGGCGTTCAATTTCGCGCCCAAGGGATTTGCTTTCTGCAATGGACAGCTGCTGCCTATCGCGCAAAACCAGGCACTGTTTTCGCTGCTAGGCACGTATTACGGCGGCAACGGCACCACGAATTTCCAGCTTCCCGATCTGCGCAGCCGCACGCCGCTGGGTTCCAACAATGGCCAGGACATCGGCCAGACCGGCGGCGTCGAGAACGTCACGCTGCTGACCAACAACCTGCCGCAGCACAACCACACCTTCAACGCGAACACGGCCGCCGGCGCCGCGCGCATTCCCACCAATGGCGTGTTTTCCGGCTCGGGCGCGCTCAAGATGTATGGCAGTTCCGGCGGCACGCAGATTCCGATCAACGTGCTCGACAACGCGGGTCAGACGCTCCCGCATCCCAACCTGCAGCCATACCTGGTGCTGAATTTCTGCATCGCGCTCAATGGCATCTATCCCTCGCGCAGCTGACCGGAGCGTCTGTCATGTCTCAACCTTATGTTGGCGAGATCCGTCTGTTTCCCTACAACTTCGCGCCGAACGGCTGGTTCGACTGCAACGGCAGTCTGCTTTCGATCGCGGAGTATGAAGTCCTCTACACCTTGCTCGGCACCACCTACGGCGGCGACGGCGTGACCACCTTCGGCCTGCCCAACCTGTCCGGCCGCGTGCCGATCCACCAAGGCACCGGACTGGGCATGGGCACCTACGTGCTGGGCCAACTGGCCGGCACCGAGGAGGTCACCCTGATTTCCAGCCAGATGCCGGCCCACACCCACGCCTTCAACGCCGTGGATTCGACCGGGAGCGCCAATACGCCGGCAGCGAATCTCCAGCTGGGTGCGGTGAGCGGAAACACGCTCTATACGACCAGCACAGCGAGCATCAACAGCTCCGACCTGGCATCGACCGCCGTCAGCTCCACCGTCGGCAACCAGCCCCACGACAACACCATGCCTTCGCTGGTCGCTCGTTTCTGCATCGCATGGGCTGGCGTCTTCCCGTCGCAGGGCTGACGCTCATCGATCGATTACAAGGACCCACATCATGAGCGATCCCTTCACTGGCGAGATCCAGATCTACGCTTTTAATTTTGCGCCTTACAACTGGGCCGCATGCTCGGGACAGTTGATGCCTATTCAACAAAATACGGCTCTTTTCTCCCTGCTGGGCACCACTTTCGGCGGCAATGGCACGTCCAACTACCAGTTGCCGAACTACATCGGCAACATCGCCTGCGGCCAGGGCAGCGGGCCCGGACTGACGCCGCGTGTCATGGGCGAAACCTTCGGCTCGGACAGCGTCACGCTGCTGTCGAACGAGATGCCGTCGCATACCCACGGCGCACGCATCTACAACCAGACCGATCCCAGCAAGCGGCAAGGCACGCCGGCGGCTAACTATGCCCTTACCGTGCCGGATACGGTGACGCCGTTCACCACCACCAATACTGTCAACTCGACCTTCCCCATCGGTACGATCGGCGTTGCCGGTGGCGGCGTGGCACACGAAAACCAGCAGCCCTACCTCACACTGAACTTCTGCATCTGCCTGTCGGGTGTCTTCCCGCAGCGTCCGTGAGCACGGCCCATGCACTGACCTTTCCCTCGTTGCGGGCAGCCTGGCTGCCCGCAACAGGGAAGGACCTTCCGCCAGGCCTGAGCTGGCGCGAGGCACGCAACGACGACCTGCCGTTCTTCCGCCTCCTCTACGCCGACATCCGCGCCGCCGAACTCGCGTTCACGCCATGGCCCGACGCCGTGCGCCAGTCCTTTCTCGACAGTCAATTCGTGCTGCAGCACCAGCACTACACCGCGCACTACCAGCCGGCGGATTACCTGGTGATCGAGGATGGCGGCGAGCCGATCGGCCGCCTGTACGTTTATTGCAACGAGCACGAAGCCAACGTCATCGACATCGCGCTGCTGTCCGCAACGCGAGGCCGCGGTATCGGATCGGCACTCTTGAGGCTGGTGCAGCAAGCCGCGCAGCATGGCGGCCTGCCCAGCGTCGTGCTCCATGTCGAGCACCGCAACAGCGGCGCGCGCCGGCTCTACGAGCGCATGGGCTTCGCTCTCGAGGAAGACATCGGCAGCCATCTGCGCATGCGCTGGATGGCCGCCGCGATCGAGCTCAGTTGAACAGCGCCTGGTAGATAAAGCCGGTGCGGTCGCGTGCGATCGGCACCAGGAAGATGCCGAACTCGCCGATGCTGGCGTGCTTCATCTGATAGATCTTCTGCGGAAACACGATCGCCGCCTCGTGGCGGAACAGCAGCGAGAACGGCGAACGCACCATCCCCTGGTATTCCTGCACCGGCAAGGGCCGCGCCTCCATCAGTGCGAACGGCGCGTTGCCGTCGTGATCCAGGGCGACCGTGAAGGTCTCGCCCACGTGCCCCGCGAAATGGTCCAAAGCAAAGAATTGCATCGCGCCGCCCCCTTTACGCCGCTGATGGAAGGCGCCGAGTGTCGCACAGAAGCGGTGGCGATTCGCGTGTCGATCAAGCGCTATTGCAGATGCACCAGACCGCTGCCGATACCCTGACAAAGGCGCAGCGAAAGCTTGCGACCGTGCTCGAGCAGATGACGCATGGCTTCACCGGTGGTGACCGGCGCGGCATCGGTCGGTTCGGTGGCTTCCTCGGCCACCAGGCCCTGCGCCAGCTGCGGATCGACGATGTAGCCATGCAGGAACAGCAGCGCTGTCCATAGCGAAGGCTTGCGGGAATCTGAGGTCATGGATGGGCTCCAGTCAGTCGTGTGTCGCGCCGCTCAATGCGGTGGCGCGCATCGAAGGCCGTTGCGCGAAGCGTTCGTACCAGGCAGCCAGGCGCGGGCGCCTGACTCGAAAGTCGTACACCTCGCGGAATTCGATCCAGCTCAGCGCAGTGGCCAATGCGATGGCGCCGAGATCGACAGCATCGACGTCGAACTCACGCTCCAGGTAATCGCAGGTCGCGGCGATCTTCTCGCGATAGGCCTCGACCAGCACGGGCCAGCGCAAGGCTTCCGGCCTGCGCTCGATATCCCAACGCGCCGCGATGCCTGCATCGGAAATGCCCTGCGCCAAGGCCTGAATAAGCAGAACGCCGTAGTGCGCCGTGGCCTGCGCGGGAATCAACTTCGGCCCGTCGTGCAGGCCATCGAGGTACTCGCAGATCACGTTGGAATCGAACAGCACGCTGCCATCGTCGCGCAGCAGCACCGGCACCTTGCCCAGCGGATTCACCGCATACACCGCCTCGTTGCGTCGCGTGGGACTGGTTTCGTGATGAATCACTTCAAGGCGCGATGCCAGGCCGATCTCGTGGGCGGCGACGAGAACCTTGCGCGCGTAGGGAGAGTGCGTCTGATAGAGAAGTTTCATAAGTCAGTCGGCGAGCAGTGGTTGGCGTAGCGAGGGATGGATGTTCTTGCCGCACAGCACCGTGGCGACAAGGCGGCCGGTATAGCGCTTCGGCTCGGCAAGGATGGCCGCCACGCCAGCGGCGCCCGCCGGCTCGACCACCATGCCCAGATGACGATGCAGCAGGCGCATCGCACGCATCAGCTGTGCTTCGTCCACCGCAACGATGCGGTCGCAGCAGCGGCGCAACTGCGCCAGGCGCGAAGCGATCGGCACGCGCACCGCGATGCCGTCGGCGATGGTATCCGCGCGTTCGGTTTCGATGGCGCGCCCAGCTTCCAGCGACAGCTTCATCGACGGCGCGCCCGCCGCCACCACCGCCACGATCTCGGCGGAAGGCAAGCGTGCGCGCAGCACCGAGCCAATGCCTTCGAGCAGCGCACCGTTGCCCAGCGGCACCAGCACCACCTCCGGCGCGGCCTCGGCGAGCAGTTCCAGCGCGATGGTGCCGGCGCCCTGGGCAATCGCGGGCTCGGCGCCATCCTCGACGAAGCGCAACTTCATTTCCTCCGCATACCGGCGCGCCGCCGCTTTTGCCGCATCGAAGTCCGCACCCGCAAGACGTACATCCGCACCCAGCGCGCGCATCGCATCGAGCTTCGCCGGGTTGGCGGCTTCCGCGGCGAACACCGTGCAGGCATGGCCACGGCGTGTGGCAGCACGCGCCAGCCCTTGCCCGAAATTGCCGGCCGAAGCGGACACAACGGCCTCCCCGGGATGCAAGGCGGTAGCGACGAACAGCTCGGTACCGCGCCCCTTGAACGAGCCTATCGGATTATCGGTTTCGTCCTTGGCGAGCAACCGGCAACCGAGCGCCGTGTCGAGTGCAGGGCTGACACGCATCGGCGTGCGCAGGAAGACGGGGTCGATCAGCGACGGGGCAGCGAAGACTCCGTCCAGATCCAGCGGGGTGGCCATGCGATGCGCTCACTTCGGTGACGAAGGCTGACCATGCTAGGGTGGCGCCGCGCGGCGGGGCCGCGTCCGCTGCGAGAGCGGCGGGTTTTCTCCCTGATCTTCGACGAGGTGACGCGGCCATGCCCACCGCACTGGATAAGTTCGACCGCCGCATCCTGGCCATCCTGCAGATCGATGCGCGCCGCTCGGCCGAGCTGATTGGCGCGGAGATCGGCCTGTCCGCGTCAGCCGTGCAGCGACGCATCGCACGCTTGCGCGAGGAAGCCGTGATCGTGGCCGAAGTGGCGATCGTCGACGCCAAGCGCGCAGGGCGTCCGCTCACGTTGATCGTCGACGTGGAAGTGGAGCGCGAGCGACCGGAACTGCTGGCCAGCCTGAAGCAATGGATCGCGCTGGAACCGGCGGTTCAAGAGGCGTGGTACGTCACCGGCGAAGGTGACTACGTGCTGGTGGTCAGCGCGCGCGATGTTGAGGACTACGACGCGCTGATGCAGAAGCTGGTGGCGGAGAACGCCAACGTGCGGCGGTTCCAGACGCGCGTGGCATTGGGAACGCTGAAGCGCGGCGTGCTGGTCCCCGTGGAAGAATGACGCAGGCGTAGGTTGGGGTGAGCCGCAGGCGAACCCCAACGCTGCGGTGCGCATGGCCGTCGCACACGTTGGGGTTCGCCTGCGGCTCACCCCAACCTGCGTCGATGGCATGTGTGGTGCGATGACAGGCGCTCAGGCATCGCCCGCCGTATCGCCATGACACAACGCCGCCAACACCAACACCGGCGGCAGCGCAAAACACCACATGCCCACGTAGCGATACAACAACGCGGCCATCGCACAGCCCGCGGCGAATGTAAGCACCGCCCCACCCATCCGTGCCATCCGCCCACGCGCGGCCGCACGCTGCTCGTCCGGCACGCCATGCAGCAAGTCACCCACATCGAGCATCAACTGCGTGGTGGTGCCGGTCATCATGGTGGTCGGCGGCGCGCTGCCCAGATGCACGCGCTGCACCGCGTTCTGCACCGCCATGCCAGCCACCAGCACCAGGCCGGCGAACATTGCCGCCGGCGCATCGCCATGTTCGAAATGGCCATGCCAGATCGCCACCCCGCCACCCAGCACCAGCAGGGCGAGCTGGATCGCCAGCAAGGTGCGGAACACCGGCTTGCCGGCGGCAATCAGCCGGTAGCGCAGCAGCCGCGCCAGGATCACCGCCACGCAGAACGTCGGCAGCGCCAGCAGTTTGGTGACGATGCCGGTCGCACCCATCACCAGGGCTGCGCCGATGGTGACGAAGTTGCCGGTGACGTGCGCGGTGAACAGGCCATGCATGGCCAGGTAGCCGGCGGTGTCGGTGTAGCCGGCGGCGAAGCTCAGCAGGGTGGGGACGGTGAGTTTCATGAGGTTCCTGGGGGTGCGGTGACGGGTTACCAGGTGAACTTGAGCTCGGCGCCAAGATAGTCGCTGTCGCGGCCGCCTGCGCGGCGAAGCGCGTCGCTCACCTCGAAACGCACCAGCTCCAACGCCGTCGCCACATGGCGATTGACGGCGTAATCGGCGCGCAGCTGGCCATAGCTGCCGCTGCGGCGGCCGCCATGGCCCGCCGTATTCGGCACCGCCAGGTTCGGCTGCGTGTACACCGCATCGCCGGTGGTCTGGCGCCATTGCAGACCGACGGCGGCAGTCAGTGACAGGCCGGTCAGGGGTTTCACGCTGATCGACGGCTTCAGGTGGATGAAGTTGGCATAGCCGGTATACCCGGCCAAGGTGACGTAATAGCCATTGGGGAACAGCGGATTGAAGGTGCCCAGCGTGCCGTCGCCACGGCGCTTGTCGCCGGAGGCGGCATCCAGTTGCAGGCCGAAGCGCGGTGTCCACGGCAGCTGCGCGAAGGTATAGCCGCCGCGCGTGCCGATGGCCCATGCACGGATGCGTTTGCCGCCGACCGAACCGCGCTGCGCCATCGCTTCCAGATCCCAATCCAGACCGTTCGCGTTGCCGGCGTAGCGTGTGTCGAACACCTGGCGCGATTCGCGTCCAGCGGCGTCGATAAAACGCGTGTTGTCGCGCCGGTACAGCGCCGCATAGGCAGACAGCTCGTGCTTGCCATCGATCAGCCGCTCGACCCGCAGCAGATGAAAGCGCACGTGCCGGTTGGACGTATCGTCGAAATGCGCGTCGTCCTTGTACTGCACCGGCTGGCTGAGCAAACCGATGAAGCGCCAGCGCCCGGTTTCCCAATCCGCCCACACCGCATCGAAGGCCTGCCGCACATTCGGGCCATCGCGCAGCGAGACGAAGCGCTGCAGGTCGAAGGCGAATTCCTGCCGTCCGGCACGGGCCTTGAAGGTGCCCGTGTCGAAGCTGTGCACGTAGGCGATAAAGGCCAGCCGCACGTCGAGCGGGTTGCGATCCGTGGGCATGGGGTTGCGCTTGCCATAGGCGCGCGCATCCTCCAGTTGCACGAACGCCTGCCAGTGGCTGCCGATGCGCAGGTCCGCATGGACCTGCGCACGCTGGATCACATAGCCATCGGCACGTGCACCGCTCGCGCCGAAACCGGCTGCATCGTTGCGCTCGAAACGCTCGCGCAGGTTGGCGCCGAGCGAGAGATAGCTGGCCGCATCGCCTTCATCCAGCGCGATGTACTTCAGCCCGTCGCCCGGTTCGGTGCGCCGTGCCGGATCGGCCAGCGCCGACCAGTCCTCCTGCCAGCGGTTCGAGGCGAAGGCCGGCCGTCCGGCCTCCTGCGCGGCAACGGTGCTGGCGTATGCGAACAGCGCAACCGCCAGCAGCCGCCGACGCATGCTCAACCGCCCTTGGACGACGCGTGGATCTCGGCGACATAGCCGCCCGGGAACGACACCATCGCGATCCGCCGCCCACCGGCCTCGTACGGCTCGACCACCACCTTCGCGCCGCTGGCCGTCGCCTTGGCCAGCGTGGCGGCCAGATCGGCCACTTCATAACCGCTCATCTCGCGGCCATAGGGCCAGGGCAACAGGCCGTCGGTGACCTGCACGGACATCTTGCCGAAGTCCGATTCGATACGGATGCGGCGGAAGTGATCGCTGGCGCGGCCGATCTCCACACCGGGCGCCTGCTTGTCGTCGGACACCAGCTTGCCGTGCGAGAACGCCAGGAAGGCATGCACGAACGCATCGGCGCGATCCGGCGAGACATACACGCGATTCTCCGGCACCGTGCCGAACGCCTTGTAATCCGGCGCAGTGGTATGCCAATACAGCTGCATGTTCACGCCGCCGGGCCACTGGATGACGGCGTCGCGGCCGATCGGATCGGGAAACGGCGCCACCAGCACGTCGGCGCCTGCCGCGCGCGCGGCACGGATCGCCACATCCATGTCCTTCACCAGATAACCCGTGCGCTCCGCGCCGAACGGATACGGGATCGGCGTGCGGAAGCCGAACAGCGACACCGTGCCGGCCGGCGTCTGCAGCAACTGCGAGCTGGTCTGGCTGGGCGTGGGCGTCACCTGCACCACTACCTGCCTGGTGCTCTGCCCGCCGAAGGTGGCGGTGAAGCTCTGCACGAAGCGATCGACATCGGCGGGGTCGACGTACACGTGGGTGGTGTCGTACTGCGGCGCCACCGCCACGGATGGCAACGTGGTTTCGCGGGCACCGGCCGGCGCGGCCAGCAGGCCCAGCGACAGGGCGAGCACAGAGAAAAGAGAAGCCTTGTGCATGAGAAGAACTCCTTGTGTCGATGATGCGGTCAGCGGGCGGCGCGGCGTTCGCGCCAATCGTGCCAGGCCACCAGCAGGAAGCCGCCGGCCAGGCCCAGGTGTTCGAAAAACGTGTTGGCCGCCGGCATGCGCTGCGCTGGCGGCAGTTCCCAGAAACGTGCGGCGAGGAAGGTCGCGCCGAGCGTGAACACCGCCAGCGCCAGTGCACCAGCCCAGCGCAGCACGCCGCTGAGGATGGCCAGCGACGCGCCCAGTTCCAGCGCGATCACCAAGGCCGCGAACAAGGCCGGCGGCGACAAACCGAAGTGCGTCATCTCGGCCTGGGCACCCGTGAAGTCCAGCGCCTTGTCGATGCCGCCCTGCAGATAGGCGGCGCACAGCAGCAGCAACGCGATCGCGTGCGCGACTTTCCAGCCAGTGAAGGGTGCCGCGTTCATAGCGCCCAGCACGCGCAACCCAGCGCGCCCCAGAACGATTTCAGGTCGGCAATCGGCAAGCGGCTGGACCAGGCGGTGGCGTGGTCATGCCCGTGGACGCCGCAAGCGTGCGAACAGCCGCAGGCCGCCGGTGCGGCCACGCGGGCTTGCGCTCGATCCGCCCACGCGCCGTAGCCGCCGTAGCGGTTCACCGGCGACCAGTCCGGCATCGCCACCGGAATCGCTGCTTCATCCAGCTCGGTAAAGCGGCCGGCGCCATAGACGACCTTGCCGCCGACCATGGTTAGTTCCGAGGTGATGTCAGCCAGTTCGCTTTCCGCGCAGGCAAAGAAATCGCGGTCCGGCACGATCAGGTCCGCCAGCTGGCCGACCTGGATATGGCCCTTCTTGCCTTCCTCGTTGGAGAACCAGGTGACGTACTCGGTCCACATGCGCAGCGCGGTTTCGCGATCCAGGCAGTTGCGCTGCGGATACAGGCGCAGGCCACCCACGGTGCGGCCGGTGATCAGCCACGCCAGCGATACCCATGGGTTGTACGAGGCCACGCGGGTGGCATCGGTGCCGGCGGAAACGCGCACGCCCTTCTCCAGCATGCGCGCCACCGGCGGTGTGGCTTCGGCGGCGCCAGGGCCATAGCGCTCGACGAAGTATTCGCCTTGGTAAGCCATGCGGTGCTGCACGGCGATGCCACCGCCCAGCGCCGCGATGCGGTCGATCGATTCGTCGGAAATGGTTTCGGCGTGATCGAAGAACCAGTTCAGGCCTTGCAGCGGAAGATCCTGGTTGACTCGCTCGAACACGTCCAGCGCGCGGCTGATGGTCTCGTCATAGGTGGCGTGCATGCGCCATGGCCAGCGGTTCTCCGCCAGGATGCGCACCACGCCTTCCAGGTCACCTTCCATCTCGGGCGGCATGTCCGGACGCGGCTGGCGGAAATCTTCGAAATCCGCCGCGGAGAACACCAGCATTTCGCCGGCGCCGTTATGGCGGAAGTAATCGTCGCCCTGCTTGTACCTGGACGTGCGCGTCCAGTTGAGGAAGTCGTCCTTCTCCGCCTTGGGCTTCTGCGTGAACAGGTTGTACGCCAGGCGAATGGTGAGCTGTCCATCGTCGGCCAGCTGCTGGATCACCGCATAGTCGTCAGGGTAGTTCTGCGAACCGCCGCCGGCATCGATGGCGCCGGTGACGCCCAGTCGATTCAACTCGCGCATGAAGTGGCGCGTGGAATTGAGCTGGTAGTCGAGCGGCAGCTTCGGGCCCTTGCCCAGCGTGGCATAGAGGATCGCCGCATTCGGCTTGGCCAGCAGCAGGCCGGTGGGGTTGCCGTCGCTGTCGCGCACCATCTGGCCGCCCGGCGGCTCCGGCGTATCGCGCGTGTAGCCGACAGCGCGCAGCGCGGCGGCGTTGAGCAAGGCGCGGTCGTACAGATGCAGCAGGAATACCGGTGTATCCGGCGCCACCGCATTGAGTTCGTCGATGGTCGGCAGGCGCTTCTCGGCGAACTGGTGTTCGGTGAAACCGCCGACCACGCGTACCCACTGCGGCGGCGGCGTGATGGCGACCTGTGCCTTGAGCATCGCCATCGCATCGGCCAGCGAGCGCACGCCGTCCCAGCGCAGCTCCAGGTTGTAGTTCAGGCCGCCGCGGATGATGTGCAGGTGGTTGTCGATCAGGCCAGGCAACACGCGGCGACCGTGCAGGTCGATCACCCGCGTGGCCGGACCGGCCAGCGCCATCACCTCGGCGTCGCCGCCGACCGCGACAAAGCGGCCGTCGGCAATCGCCACCGCGCTGGCGGTGGGGCGGGTGCGGTCCAGCGTGGTGATCAGGCCGTGGTGCAGGATCAGCTCGGGGGTCTTCGCGGCGGCGTTCATGCTTTCGGTTCCGTGGCGCCGGTGTCGTGCGAAGTGTGCGGGCCTTGCGGCAGCTGGCCGAACACGTGCGGGCGTACTTGTCCGCGCAGCCAGGTGGTCTGCGTGCTGTCGCGATGCAGCAGCTGCTTGACCAGTGGCGGGATCTGCTCACCCACCAGGATGCCCAGCAGGCCGATCAAGGCGATCACCGGCGGTGCCGGCGAGCGCACCTTGAGCAGGGCGTAGACGATGCCCACCAGCAGGCCGGCGGCGAGGGAAAGGATGTAGGGCTTCATCGGTGTTTCCTCAGTGTGAGGTTTAGAGCCCCTCTCCCTCCGGGAGAGGGGTTGGGGTGAGGGTACGGGCGGAGCGCAAGGGTGATGTGCTTCGCTCCGGCCGTACCCTCATCCGGCTGCCGCCACCTTCCCCCGAAGGGGGAAGGGTTCACGCTTGGGTACTGAGGCTCAGCCCTCGTGCGCTCCAAACATGGTCTTGGCATAGATCACGCCCAGGCCGTACGAGCCGCCATTGCTCTTGGCGATGCCGGTGGTGCTGTCGTAGGTCTCGCCGCGCGCCCAGTCGCGCTGCAGTTCCAGCAGGTATTGCAGCGAGGTGATCGGGCGGGCGCCGGCCTGCACCATGCGGTCCATCGCGCGGTTATGCGCTTCGGTCGAGACATCGCCGCAGGCATCGGCGACCACATACACCTCGAAGCCCTGGTCGAGCGCCGACAGCGCCGGGCCGACGATGCACACGGAAGTCCACAGCCCGGCCAGCACGATGCGGCTCTTGCCGATCTCGTTGACCCGGGCGATCACGGCTGCGTCTTCCCAGGTATTCATCGACGTGCGGTCGAGCAGCGCCTGGCCCGGAAAGGGCTCGGTGACTTCGCTGAACATCGGGCCGGAAAAACTCTTCTCCGCCACCGTGGTGAGAATGACCGGCACCTTGAAGCTGGCCGCGGCCTTGGCCACCAGGCCGGCGTTGTTGCGCAGGTTGACCGCGTCGATGGAATGGGTGGCGAAGGCCATCTGCGACTGGAAGTCGATCATGATCAACGCATGATCGGTGGGCGTCAGCAGCAGCTTGCCGGGGGTGGGTCTGGCGGTAATGGACATGGTCGTTCCTCAGCTCTTGATGAAAGCCAGCAGGTCGTTGTTGAGCTGATCCTGGTGCGTGGTGGCCAGGCCGTGCGGCGCGCCCGGATACACCTTGAGCGTGGCGTGCTTGACCAGCTTGGCGGTGAGGCGCGCGGAGCCGTCGATGGGCACGATCTGATCGTCGTCGCCATGGATGACCAGGGTGGGCACGTCGATCTTCTTCAGGTCCTCGGTGTAGTCGACTTCCGAGAATTCCTTGATGCAGTCGTACTGGCCCTTGATGCCGCCCATCATCCCCTGCAGCCAGAACGATTCGCGCGCACCCTCGGAGATCTTCGCGCCAGCGCGGTTGTAGCCGTAGAACGGCAGGGTCAGATCCTTGTAGAACTGCGAGCGGTCATCGGACACGCCCTTGCGGATGCCGTCGAACACTTCCAGCGGCAGGCCGTTGGGATGGCTGGCGGTCTTGAGCATGATCGGCGGCACCGCGCCGATCAGCACCATCTTGGCCACGCGCTTGGTGCCATGGCGGCCGACGTAGTGGGCGATCTCGCCGCCGCCGGTGGAGTGGCCGACCAGCACGATGTCGTGCAGATCAAGCTTCTCGATCAGCTCCGCCAGATCGTCGGCGTAGCGATCCATGTGATTGCCGTCCCAGGTCTGCGCAGAGCGGCCGTGGCTGCGGCGATCATGCGCGATCACGCGGTAGCCGTGCTGGCCCAGGAACAGCATCTGCCCGTCCCAGGCGTCGGCGCTGAGCGGCCAGCCATGCGAGAACAGCACCGGCTGCCCGTTGCCCCAATCCTTGTAGAAGATCTCGGTGCCGTCCTTGGTGACGAAACGCGAACCGGGGGTCTTGCCGGCGTGGCTGGCGGCGCCACCCTTGGAAGCTTCGGCGGCTGCGGCCAGTGCGGGCATCGCGATCGCCGCGGTGGTGGCGAGCGCGGCCTGGCCGAGCAGGGCACGGCGGCCGTGGCTGACGTCGGAAACGGTCTTTGGCTGTGACATGGCGGATTCCTCAATGCGGAGCGAAGGGTCGGAAAGTCCCGCCTGCGGAAGCGGCGGGAAACGGGGAGGCGCTGGCGCTCAGCGCGGCAGGTCGAACACCAGCACTTCGGCGTCGCCGCTGCCTTCGAGCTCGATCGACGCGGTATCGGCGAGCTTCAGCGCATCGCCCGCATTCAGCGCGGTGCCGTTGACGCTGAGGCTGCCGCGCGCCACGTGCACATAGCCGAGGCGGCCCGGGGCGAGCTCACGACTGAGCTTGTCGCCGGCCGACAGGATCGAGGCGTACAGATACGCGTCCTGGTTCATGCGCAGCGAGCCGTCGCGGCCGTCGGGCGAGACGATCAGGCGCAGCTGGCCGCGCTTGGAGGCCTCGTCGAAATGCTTTTCCTCGTAGCTGGGTTCGACGCCCTGGCGCTGCGGCATGATCCAGATCTGCAGGAAGTGCACCGGCTCCTCGGCGTCGTGGTTGAACTCGCTGTGGCGCACGCCGGTGCCGGCGCTCATGCGCTGCACGTCGCCGTAGCGCAGCACCGAGCCGGTGCCCAGGCTGTCCTTGTGCTCCAGCGCGCCGCCCAGGACATAGGAAATGATCTCCATGTTCTGGTGGCCGTGCGTGCCGAAACCCTGGCCGCCGGTCACGCGGTCCTCGTTGATCACGCGCAGCGGGCCGAAGCCCATGTGGCGCGGGTCGTGGTACTCGGCGAAGGAGAAGCTGTGGCGGGAAGACAGCCAGCCGTGCTCGGCGTGGCCGCGTTCCTGGCTCTTGCGGACTTCCAACATGGGATGCCTCCGTAGTGATGTGCAATGGATTCGATGACTCGCCGGCCCGGTCTAGAACGACCTACAGGCCCCGGTTTTGCTTGTCATCGCGCCCTGATGGAGAGAGTATGGGCGCCCTGCCCGGCAGCCAAAAGCGAATAGATTGCCGGCCTATCATCGAGAAATTCGAATGTTGCGCCTGAGCCTCGACGCCCTGCAGATCCTGGACGCCATCGACCGCCGCGGCTCCTTCGCCGCGGCCGGCAAGGAGCTGCACAAAGTGCCCTCCACCATCTCCTACACGGTGGCCAAGCTGGAGGAGGAACTGGGCGTGCAGCTGTTCGAGCGCGCCGGCCCGCGCGCCGACCTGACCCAGGCCGGCACCGTGCTGCTGAAGGAAGGCCGCCATCTATTGCGCGCCGCGCAGGACCTGGAAGCGCGCGTGCGCCGCGTGGCGTCCGGCTGGGAAACCGAATTCGCCATCGAGATCGACTCGATGTTCGCCCCCATCGCGCTGCGCGAGGACATCGAGGCGTTCTGCGCGGTAGCCGACCGCACGCGCCTGCGGGTGGGACAGGAAGCCTTGTCCGGCACCTGGGAGGCACTGCTGGAGCGCCGTGCGGACCTGCTCATCGGCGCGGCCGGCGAAGGCCCCTCCGGCGGCGGCTACGTGGCCGAGCCGATGGGTTCGCTGCCGTTCGTGTTCGCGGTGGCGCCGGAGCATCCGCTGGCGGCGATCGAGCGGCCGCTGGGCCGGCTCGATCTGCAGCAATACCGCGCCATCGCGGTCGCCGACAGCGCGCGCAAGCTGGTCTCGCGCACGGTCGGCCTGGCCTACGGGCAGGACGCGATGACCGTGCCGGATATCCGCAGCAAGCTTGACTTCCAGCGCGCCGGGCTGGGCTTCGGCTTCCTGCCCGAACCGTATGCGCGCCCCGCCATCCAGAGCGGCGAGCTGATCGTGAAGGCGGTGGAGGAACCCAAGCCGGCCGAAACCTTCTACCTGGCCTGGCGCACCGGCGAGGACGGCGCCGCGCTGCGCTGGTGGATCGAGCGCGCGCGCCGGCTCGGCACGCTGGAGCGGCTGCTCGCGCTATCTTTCTGTCACTGACCGGATGACGGAGGCCGCCATGGCACCCTTCGGACGCGCCCTGCGGCGGCTGCGCCAGCTGCGCGGGATGAAACAAAGCCACCTCGCCGACCTGCTCGGCGTCACCCAATCCACCGTGTCGCGCTGGGAGCGCGGCGACCTGGAGCTGTCGGCGGCGCAGCGGCTGGCCGTGCAGCGCCTGCTGGAGGCGCGGCCCGATCCGGCGCAGGACGCGGCGCTGAAGCGATTGGTGGAAACCTCGACGCAGAAGGTGCACCTGGTCTGCGACCGCACCCACCGCTTGCTGGCGGTCTCGCCCGCGCGTTTTGCCGACTGGCGCCGGCCCGCCGCCGAGCTGATCGGCACCTGCATGCTGGTCTACGCGACGCCGGAAATCCTTGCCGCCGAAGCCACGCTGGACGCGCGCGGCTGGTACGAAGATCGGCAGGGCTCGCTGCGCATCGCCACCGGCACCAATGCGGAGTTGCCGATCCGCCCCGGCACCGCACTGTGGGAGCGCATCGCACTGGCGGACGGCAGCATGGGGCGGCTGGTCACCACGCTGGCCTGAGCGGCGCATATTTTATGCGTGGCGGACGCGTTGCCTCGCCCGCTACGCTTTTGCTCCCAGCATCACGCGGGAACAAGCCATGACCATCCTGGTGACCGGCAGCGCCGGCCATCTCGGCGAGGCGCTGATGCGCTGCCTGCGCGCCGCTTCGCGCGAGGCCGTCGGCATCGATCTGAAGCCATCGCCGTTTACGCAGCACACCGGCGACATCGCCGACCGCGTCTTCGTGCGCGAGGCGATGCGCGGCGCAAGCGCCGTGATCCACACCGCCACCTTGCACAAGCCGCATGTCGCCACGCACCCGGCGCAGGATTTCGTCGACACCAATATCAGTGGCACCCTGGCGCTGCTGGAAGAGGCGGTGGCGGCAGGCGTGCGGGCCTTCGTGTTCACCAGCACCACCAGCGTGTTCGGTGCGGCGCTGACGCCGGCCGCGGAAGCACCAGCCGCGTGGATCACGGAAAACGTGGCGCCGGTACCGAAGAACATCTACGGCACCACCAAGCTCGCCGCCGAGCAGCTATGCGAGCTGTATCACCGCCGCCACGGCCTGCCGCTGCTGATACTGCGCACCTCGCGCTTCTTTCCCGAGGCGGACGACGATGCGGGCAAGCGCGCCGCCTATGACCTCGCCAATGCACAGGCCAACGAACTGCTGTATCGCCGCGCGGATATCGAGGACGTGGCGAACGCGCATTTGCTGGCGCTGGAGCGCGCACCGGCGCTCGGCTTCGGCCGCTATATCGTCTCGGCCACCACGCCGTTCGCGCAGGAAGATCTCGCGCTGCTGCACCGCGATGCGCCGGCCGTGCTGCGGCGGCTGTTTCCCGCGTTCGAGGCGCTGTACGGCGCGCGCGGCTGGCGGATGTTCCCGCGCATCGATCGCGTCTACGTCAATGCCCTGGCCCGGCATGAACTGGGCTGGCAACCGCGCCACCACTTCGCCCAGGTGCTGGCCTGCCTGGCGGCGGATCGCGATTTCCGCAGCCCGCTCGCGCTGGCCGTGGGTGCGAAGGGCTATCACGCGGCGACGTTCGGCGAGATGCCTTATCCGGTGGATTGAAGCCGCCTGGCGTATTGCGCCGGCGTGCAGCCGACCAGGGCGCGGAAATCGCGGATGAAATGCGCCTGGTCGAAGTAGCCGAGCGACAGCGCCAGCTCCACCCAGTCCGCCTGCTGCCCTTGCTGCAATTGTGCGATCGCCTCATGCAGGCGATAGCGGTTGATCACCCACTTGGGGCCGATGCCGACGTAGTTCTTGAACAGGCGTTGCAGGGCGCGCGCGTTGAGTGCGCTGCGCTCGCAGAGCTGCTCGACGGCGGTGATGGAACGGTCGGTGGCGATGTCGGCGACCAGGCTGGCGACGCGCTCGACGTTGGCATCGGGCGCGGGCAGGTGCGCCAGCAGCAGGTGTTCGGCGGCGGCGGCCATCTCGTTCATGTCGGTGGTGGCGAGCACGGCGGCTTCGAAGCGATCAGCCGCTGTGCCGAACAGGTCGCGTGCGGCGATCGAGCTATCCATCAGCCTGGCCACTTCCGCGGTGTGGAACGGACGAAACCCGCCTGGCCGGAACTTGATGCCGAATACGCAACCCTGCCCTTCGAGCACGCGCTCGAAGCGCCCCTGGTGCACCCCGTAGAGCCGTGCCTGCGGCGGCTCGACCACCAGGTGCACGCTCGGATGCGGCAGGGTTTCCTGGGTCTGCGGCGGCAGGCCGCGCAGGTCCCAGGCCACGTACCAGTAATGCTCGATCAAGCCGGCCAGCGCGGCGCCGGGCAGGCGGCGCTCGTGCCGGAACTCGCCGTGCGGCAGGCGTGGATGCAGCACGCCGCGCGGTTCGGGTGCGTTCGCGTTCATGGCTGTCGCGTTTTTCCAATCATGCAAGGAGGCTTCCTGTTGCAATGCCGTCCAACGCGGCGATGGCCCGCACCCGTGGAGCACGCTATGTTCCCTCGTCTTCGCTTACCTGTCGCCGTCGCCGTACTCGCCCTGGCGATCGCGCCGGTGGTATCCCACGCATTGGAGAGCAGCATGAAACACGCCCAAGGTACGTTCGAGGTCAAGCTCGCCGCGCAACCGGCACCGCCGAGCATCGAAGCCGCCGCCCTGGGCCGGCAGACCATCGACAAGCGCTTCCACGGCGACCTGGATGGCAGCAGCCTGGGCGAGATGCTCGCGGTGATGGACAAGGCCACCGGCTCCGGCGCCTATGTGGCGCTGGAGCGGGTCACCGGCACGCTGGGCGGCAGGCAGGGCAGCTTCGTGCTGATGCACAGCGCGACGATGACGCGCGGCGCGCCGGCCATGACGATCACGGTGGTGCCCGATTCCGGCACGGGCGAGCTCGACGGCCTGAGCGGGACGCTGGTGATCCATATCGACGCCAAGGGTGCGCATTCGTACACGTTCGATTACAGCCTCCCTTTGGAGTGAAACGACCGGCGTAGGTTGGGGTGAGCCGCAGGCGAACCCCAACGATGCGATGCGTTTGGAGCTAGCCATGTTGGGGTTCGCCTGCGGCTCACCCCAACCTACGCCAGGCGGCGAATGCCCTCCGCCACGGTAAGCAGCGCGATCCCGATCAACAGCGCACCCACCGCACGCAAGGCCGTCCGCGTATAACCCGGCCGCTCCGCCAGCCACCCCTGCGCCCCGCCCGCGGCGCAGGCCAGCGCGCCATACACGGCCAGCTGGGTCAGTACGATCACCAGGCCCAACACTGCCGCCTGCGGCCATAACGCCCCGTGCTCGCGCCGCATGAACTGCGGAAACACCGCCAGCATGAACAGGTAGGCCTTGGGATTGAGCAGGCAGGTCACGGCGCCGCGGCGGAACGTGGTCCAGCGCGACTGGCCGGCCACTTCGGCGGCGTGCAACGCGCCGCCTTCGCTGCGCCACATGCCGTAGCCGATCCAGGCCACATAGGCCGCGCCGATCCACAACATGGCCTGGAACAACAGCGGCGACCATTGCAGCAGCACGCCAATGCCCAGCCCGGTCAGCACGACGTGGCAAACGCCGCCGGCCATGATCCCCGCCACCGCCGCCAGGCCACCGCGCCGCCCGCCGCTGAGCGAACTGCCCAGCACATAGGCCATGTCCAGCCCGGGCAGCGCCACGATGCCCAGCACCAGCAGGAAGAACAGGCCCAGCTGCATGGAAGGAATCATGGCGGCAACCTCGCGGGAGACGCTCACAGCCTAGGCATGAATCAGGGCGAAGACAGTCCTGTTTATCGGCTAACCTGCGCGCCATGTACCGACCCGCCACCCGCGCCCTGGCAGTGCTGGAACTGCTCCAGACGCATCGCCGCATCAGCGGCGTCGAGATCGCACAACGGCTGGGCGTGGATGGCCGCACCGTGCGGCGCTATATCGCCGCGCTGGAGGAGCTGGGCATCCCGATCCTGGCCGAGCGCGGCCGCTACGGCGCCTACCTGCTGGTGGCCGGCTTCAAGCTGCCGCCGATGATGTTCACCGACGACGAGGCGCTGGCGCTGTCGGTCGGCCTGCTGGCGGCGCGCAGCATGGGGCTGACCGAGGCTTCCGCGGCGGTGGCCAGCGCGCAGGCCAAGCTGGAACGCGTGATGCCGGAGCGCCTGATGGCGCGCACCCGCGCGGTAGCCGACACGGTGATGCTCGACGTGGCCCGCTCCGCGGCCGCCGGCACCAGCGACACCTTGTTCGCCTTGAGCGCCGCCGCGCAGCAATGCCGGCGGGTGCGCCTGCGCTATCGCGCGGCGAACGGTGTGGAGAGCGAACGCGAGGTCGATCCCTACGGCCTCGCGCACAGCGGCGGCTTCTGGTACATGGCGGGCCACTGCCATCTGCGCCGCGGGCTGCGCTCGTTCCGGCTCGATCGCGTGGCGGACGTGGTGGCGCAGGAAAGCCTGTTCATGCGTCCGCGCAATTTCGACGCCGTGGCGCACCTGACCTTCAGCATCGCCACGCTGCCGCGCGCGCATACCGCCGAAGTGATCCTGCACACCACGCTGCAGGACGCGCTGGAACGGCTGGGCGGCACCATGGGCCTGTTCGAACCGATCGAAGCAGGCGTGCTGCTGCGCGCGCAGGTCGACGAGCTGGACTGGTTCGCGCGCCAGCTTGCGCGGCAGCCGTTCGATTTCACCGTGCGCGCGCCGGAGGGCTTGCGCACGGCGCTGCGCGTGCTGGCCGGGCGACTGGGTGCGTTGGCGGAGCGCGATGGAGCGTCGCTGGATCGCTCAGAAATTAATGCGTAAGCCCGTGTTGAACGATCCGCCCGAGCGGCCACCATCGGCCAGGCCCCGCTGTATCCCGGCATCCGCGTAGATATCCACCGAACGATGGACCTTGATGGTCACGCCGGCACTCAATCGCATGACCGTGCCATTGCGCACGATGGCGGAGGCGTCGCTCGCCGCGACACCGGCGGCCGCAGCACGGCTTCGCCCGGCGAACTGGCGCTCCAGATCGAGTTGCGCGTAGGGCACGAAGCGCTCGTTGTCGATGCGCGCGACGCGCGCGCCCAGCCGAAGGGTGGCCTGGTGCGCGCGAAGGGCGCCGCCATCACGCAGCGCACCGGCGCGCTGCGTCTGGTGCTTCCACTGGACCTGCGGCTCCACCGCCACGTTCTCGCTGATCGACAGCGGGGCGCCGACTTCGGCCGAGATCAGCCATTGGCTCGCCCTGACTCGCGCGCCAGCCGTGCCGTCGCCGCGCACCCGGCCGGTGTAGCTGGCACGCCTCACCACGGCATCCAGATAGGCGCCGTTATCGCGCTGGCGGGTGTACCAGGCGGCAAGGCCGTCGATCCGGTCGTCGGCATGCCCGATGCCCCCGCTTCGCACGCTCAACCTGCCCCGATCCAGCGCCCAGCCGATGCGCTGGTTGGCACCATCCTCGTCCCAATCAGCCAGGCTGCCACCGAGTTGCACGGCGCCGGCATGCGAATGCGCATCGCGGCCTCCGGCGCCAGCGAGGCGATCGACATGGCCGCCGACATGGCGCACGAACGCCTCACCGCCGATATCGCGCGTCGGCATCACGTTGCGGATCTCGCCCAGGCGGCGATGCAGGCCATCCATCATCAACTCGCCTTGGGCCAGCCGCGCGCTCGACCACAGCGCAACGTCCACGCCGCCAGCGGCGGACAACGCGCGGGGATTCGGAGCGTCCGCAGCCTGGATCGCCAGCGGCAGGCAAGCCAGGCCGGCGCCCGCCACCGCACGGCAACGCTGCACGGTGCGCAGGAAATCCTGCATCGCTCCGTCCATGCCGGCCGAACGGCGATGGCGTTCGGGACCGGCGGGGGGCGCCGGGAGGATGCGCGCCAGGACCGGCATCCGGCGATCGGTGCGACGCCATGCGCCTATCCCACCGGCCGTGCCCGCGCCGGCATGGCCGGGTTCTGCATACGCCATGCCTGTATCGGCAAATCGGATAAGCCACTTGGTTTCAAAAGCGTGCGTAGCTGTCATGGCTTGCCCGATGTGTGTCCCGGCGCCGGATAAGTCCTGATGCCTTGCTCGATCGTCGCAAGCACGCGCCGCAGGCGTGCGCAGGTCTGCTTGCGATAGGCCTCCTGCCGGCCCTGGCTGAGCATGGACTCGTGCAGCTTCGTCGCCTCTTTCGCCGCCGTGATGAAGATCGCCTTGCGCTGCGGATCGCCCTGCACGACCCATTCGCTATACGCCGCGAACTTGGCCAGCTCCGCGGCGGGGAGTTTGCACACGTCGCGCGCGGCCACCATGTCCATGCCGGCGTCGAGGGCATCCTCGGCGTCCGGTTGATCGGCCGCGGATACCGCAGTCTCGCCGCCGGACGGAGCGGCGGGGATATCCGGCATCGGCGGCGCGTCCGCCAGGGCGGTGTGCGAGTCTTCCGACGAACGGCAGCCGGATAACAATGCCGCGAGTACGGCAAGAACCATGATGCTACGCATGAAGCTTTATCTCACTCGATAAGAAACGCGACCTGACACAGGCCTTCGGTTGCGCTAGCCCGACCAGGTGCCGCCCGGCCCCCAGGTCGCGACGGGTTCGATCACCTCCATCACCCACGCACGATCGATTGGCCCGAAGTAGCGGCTGTCGAAGGAATGACTGTTGGTGTCGGACATCACCCATAGCTGGGACGGCGCCAGCTGCAACTGCGTCGGCGAAGGTCTAGGCATCGGCCGGCCCGCCGCGTCCACCGCCAGGTGAGCGCTGAGCGGCAGCAACCGCCCATCCACCCGCACGCCATCGTCCTGTGCGAGGACCCATGCGCCGCCCACCGCCGCCACCCGCTTGAGCAAGGGCAGGTAGCCGTTGGCGCAGACTTCGCCGGCGTGCAGGTAACCGCGCTCCATCCCGAGTGCAATCGCGCCGCCGCGCGGCGGACAGAAACGCACATAAGCGCCACGCTCCACCGGACGGTTCACCACCCGGTACAGGCCCAGCGGCAGGCTGCGCGTGAAGTTCAGGCGCAGGCCCATGGCATAGCCGGCCTCCAGCAGGACCAGCGCGGCCAGCAACGCGCCGAACAAGCCGACGCAGACGCAGTGCAATCCCCCAGCACCGGCACGCCACCAGCGCGATGCCATCTCAGCGGAACGTGACGCGCACGGCGATCGGCCGGTTGATACGCCCCGCGGTAACGCTGCCGGTCGTGCGTTGCAGCCGCGCGCGAAATGGATACACGAAACGGGTACCGCTGATCAGTATTCCCGCGCGCGCCGGGAGCGCGATGCTGGCCACGAGCAGGGCGAGCAGCAGCGGCAACGTCCGCATGGGATAGCCGCGCTCAAGACGATCGCCGGCAATGCCAGGCGCAGACCTGGCGTGCGGCGGTGTTGCATGAGATCCGAGTGGCGTGCGTTGGACAGACATGAGGTGGTTGAAGCAGCTGGACAGTGGAAAATTCCAAGCGAAGCGCAGTGCTGCATGGATGGGATGTTTCGCGGCAAGCGGTGCTTGCATCGAGTGGGTTGATTCTGAGCGAGTGAACCTAGGCAAGACCATCAGAGCACTCTTAAATGCAGTGAACTTCGGACTACACCGATGTCTTATCGTCCTGATGGAGTGCCCTGCGATACCGGTGTGCGTTCGCAGCGGTCATGAACACTGCGAGTGAAGGTCGCGCAGGAGATCAATGCGGCGGCCGCGGCGCTTCGCACGATCGCTGCATATGCTCGAGCTCACCGTCATGCTTGCGCGTCGATGCCGGATCGATGCGTAGAAGACACCTGTCTCCAGCTCCTTCGCCCCAGCGCACGGTGAGCGTGGCGGCGCGCTCGACACCGCGCACCAGCACCTGGCCGCCCTGGCCGGTGACGCCCACCACGGCGCCTTGTTCGTCGGACACTTCAGCACCGAAAGGCAGCGGCTCGCCGCTTTCAAGCATGCCGTCGATCAGCAGCGGGCGGCCGCCGGTGGTTTTGTAGTCGAGCAGCACCACCGCGCGAGCGCGTGGCGCCGTCTGCTGGGAAGCCATCTGCAGCTCGGTGTCCATCGACATGCCTCGGGGATCGATAGCCACACGATTGCTCTGATAGGCGATGAGACTGGGGACCACGGCGAATCCGTTGGCGTCCACCACCGAACGCTGGCCGCCATCCACGTGCGCGCCCCGACCGCCGGGCACGTGGACCAGGCCGATGGTTTCGCCCAGCGGCGGCGACCAGGTCGGTCCACCGCCGTGCAGCACCAGGCCGCCGCTCAGCCCCAGGCTGGCCTGCGTATAGCCATCGCCCCGGCCGTAGCCGGCGCGGACATTGCCGTGTCCGCCGTTGTACTGGCCGGAAAGGTTGAAAGCGTTGCTGCCGCCCTGGCGGGCTAGCGCGGCGTTATAGCTGAGCTGCTGCTCGGCGCCGGCGAGCCCGTTCAGGGCCAGCTGCCCGCTGCGGCCCGCCAGGTTCGATCGCTCGACCAGCGCGGAGAGATTCGGCGCTGCGCTGCTGTGTCCCAGCGGCACGCTGACGGATAAGAAGACGCGGGTATCGCTCCGGGTGAGGCGCGAGCCCGGACGCGCGCCGGACAGGCCAAGGCCGGGAATGGTATTCAGCGCCGCGTCGGACGGGCGCAGCCCCTGAATGGTTTCGCGCGTGCGCTGAGCCGACAGCGAATAACTCAGCGAGCGCCATTGATTGGAGTAGCCCACGGTGAAGTCGAGCTGCCGGCCATCCCTGGACCAGTAGTCCCGCCGCACCCCATTGAGAAAGAGCTGGCCGCCGCGGTTACCCAGGCGCTGGTTGATGCTGACGGTGAGCTGGCTGCGCGCGCGGGAACGCAGGGAAGCACCGGCGGGAGCACCGCCTCGGCTCGACGCGTCGCGCAGGTCGACCAGGTCCGCCACGTCGACGTAGCCGCGCGTGGAATAGCGATACGCGGCGAGCGAGAAACTGGTGCCCAGTTCCGGCAGGTTCCGGCTGTAGCCGAGGCGCACGCTGCTGCCTTCGGTGGGCGGCAGGCCGGCAATCCTCGCATGCGTGTGCGTTGCATCCAGCGAGAACGCGCCCAGGCCGGTATTGAGCGCACCGCCGATCAGCGCGGCGCGATAACCGGTCGCCAGGGTGGTGCCGCCGTAGGCGGTCAGCTGGTCGGTGATGCCGCGTTGATAGGTGGCCGTGGCCAGCACGGGCGTGCGGCTACGTCCCGGCTGGCGGACTTTGCCCGCGGCCAGCTCCCAGCGGCTCTGCCCCGCGCGCAGCAGTTGCGGTACCGCGGCGTACGGCACGCTGATGCGCTTGATCCGCCCGTCGGCCTCGTGGATCTCCACCTCGAGATCGCCGCCGTAGCCGGTCGGGTAGAGATCGTCGATCACGAATGGACCAGGCGCCACCGTGGTGTCCAGCAGCACGTAACCCCGCTGGCGGATCACCACGCGCGCCTGCGTTTCGGCGATGCCGCGCACGCTGGGCGCATAGCCGCGCAGCGATTCCGGCAGCATGCGGTCGTCCGCAAGCAGTGCGGCGCCGCGCAGGTTGACGCTGTTGAACAGCGTGCCCGAGGTATACAGGTCGCCCACGTACAACTGCGACATCAGCGAAGGCACGTCGTGCTGCAGATAGTTGGCGGCCGTCTCGTAGCTGGTCCGGCCGCGCTCGGTCCAGTTGAACGAGCTCAGGTGGCTGAGGTGCCAGGAGCCCAGGTTGGCCGAGGCGTTGATGCCGACGTAGCCGCTGAGGCGCGCACCGCCGGGACCGGCGCGATTGCGATAGAGCGAGGCGTTGTAATTGACCACGCCGGCGTTGATACCCGCGTCCCAGTACTTCGGGTCCACATAGCCGCCCGCGTCATGGCTGAGATAGATCTGCGGCACGCTCAAGGTGAGGGTCTGGTCGCTGCCGTCGAAAGCCGCGCTCGCGCCGGGTATGTAATCGCCGAGCGGACCGCAGAACTCGCTGGTGGCGGGCATGGCCTGGCGCTGGCCGGCCGCCGGCTCGACAGCATCCACCTTGGCCAGCGCGATGCCGATACGCGCAAGCATGTCCCGCTCGAAGCACGGTTGCGTGCCCTGGTGATCCGGCTCGTCCGCGATGCGCAGCTCGATGCGCGCGCGCCATTCGCCGTTGAGCAGGATGTTGCTGGCGTAGCGTCCCGGCAGCACGGCGTTGGGTTTCTCGAAGCGCGAGATGTCCACCTGCGGACCCACGCCCATGTTGAGCAGCCCCTCATGGAAGGACACCGCCCTGGCGGCGGCATTCGCCGGCGCTGCCGCCTCGCCGGCAGCGTGCGCCGGCCGGACCAGGGCGCCGAGGATCAAGGCCGGCAGCAAAGCATGCCGCAGGTTCGGGCGCGGCAGCGCCGGACCGTGACGGTTGCCGTTCGATGCGGCATGGATCGGGGTGAGCAAACGGTTCTCCGGGAAGAGGCCAGCATTCCATCCGCGCCATTCCCACGTGCGCGGAGACGAAGATCTTGAAGTCGCCATGGGCAGGCCCTGCGCAGCGACAGCGCTAGCGGGCCACCGGCTGGGTAAGCGTGAGCGGACCGCCCAGATCGGAAAGCGCGGTGAAGACCACCTTCAGCTCGCCGCCGCCATGCGTGGAAAGCGCCGGAAACGCAAAGCGTCCGGTCTCGCCCGGCTCAACCTTGCCGCCGCCCTCTTCGCGCTGCAGCACCTCGCCTGCGCCGAGCTGCACGCCGATGCTCGCGAAGTTCACGTAATAGGGGGTCGGGTTGCTTACCTGCAGCACCGCCTGGCCATGCCCGCCGCTGACCAGCGACCAGCGCAACTGGCCGGGCGCCTCGGCGGGATCGCCGGGCAGGCCGTCGGGGCGATAGATCAGCTTGATGCGTGTCTTTACCGCAAACTGCATCAGGTTCTGTTCCGCTTCGACGGCCGGCTTGGGCGGAACCTCCAGCATGTTGAGCCAGAACAGGCTCTCCCGGTCCGTGCGCAACGCGGACGGCCGATGCAGCACGCGGACCACCTGACCCTTGTGGCCCTCCATGCGCGCCAGCGGCGGCGACACGATAAAAGGCGCCTTGCTTGCCGACGGCGTGGTGATGACGCCGTCTTCCTCGATCCATAACTGGACCAGCGCCGGCCGCTCGCCCTGGTTGGAGAGCTGCACGCTCACCTCGTTCTGTGCGGCGGGATAGATCACCCTGGTACCCAGAATGATCACGTCGGCTTCGCTGCTGGCGGGCCAGGACGCGGCCAGCCACAACAGGCCGGCCAGGCCGCTGCGTAGCATGCTTTTCATAGACTTCTCGTAGGTGCAGGTCGCGGGCGGCCGCAAGGCCGCCCGCGGGTCGGGCGAAGCCGGGTTCAGTCGTAGCTGGCTTCGTAGATGACGTCCGAACGGACGTTGCCGGCCGTCGCCACGCCCGTGGCGTAGTACTGCACGCCGAACTTGATCGCCGTCGGGCCGGTGGTGGCCAGCGTGACGTCCTTGCGCGTGTGGTTGGTGAGGTTGATCACGGCATTGCTCTCGTCGAGCATCTGCAGGTCGACGTTCTCCGCGCCGATAAAGCCCAGCACGTTCTTCATGCGGCCATCGATATTGACGCTGGGGCTGCTGCCGACGAAACGGAAATGCGCCTTGGTGATCGCCGCGGTGGCGCAGGTGCCGCCCTGGCCGTTGCTGAACACCACTTCGAAGCCCCGGCGGCCAGCGGTCTTGGCGGCGGCGTTCAGCGCGGTGGTCTTCACCGGATCCAGCGGCACGCTGAAGTTGCCCAGGGCGCCGTTGCTGCCGCTGCCGCCGGTGACGACGCAGGTGCTGTCGGACACCGAGCCGACGAAGGTGATGAGTCCCGAATCGGCGCTGGCCGAACCGGCGGCGGCAAGCGAGAGAGCGAGAACGGCCGTCTTGATGTACTTCATGGTTGCTCCATTGAATGAGATGGATCGGGTGGGGTGTTGCTACCGCCTCCGCGGCGTTCCTCGTCGTCCGTCGGCAATGCCACGAAGACAAAGGCTGGGGCATCCTGCTTCGTTCCTGCTGTCCATCTTCCGCAGGCCAAAACCTGGGCAGCCACACGGTTCGTTGGTGCGGGCGCATGTCACGTCAGGTGTGGATGGACAGCTCGAAGCAGTAGCGTTTCCGGCTCGGCATGCATACATCGCGAGGCGCTGTATCCCTGCTGGGTTTGGATGGCCGAATGATAGGAAACGCCTTCCGTTTTCATCCATAGTACGAATTGTAAAAATGAGTCGAATCCGGTGCCCACGCAGCTTTTGGGAGGATTCCTATCACCACTCGGCAGCTCCTCGCCGCAGCGCGCATGGCAACCATGCGTTGGCCGATGTGCCATGCGCGAATGCGTTGAAGGCAAAGCCTGAGATGCTGCGTGCGGCGATTCTTGCTTCATCCACCTGGCGATCGTGAAGCCGTACGCAGCGGCGGTGACGATCACCGCCGCTGCAAGGTCGAAGCACGTCATCAGGCCGGGGCGTTCAGCCGGAAAAGCCCTCGCGGCGCAGGAAGTCGAACAGCTCCACGTCGTTGCGGATGCCGAGCTTGCGGGCGGCGTCGCTCTTCTGCTTGCTGATGGTGGTGATGCCGCGGTTGAGCTGCAGCGCGATCTCCTTCACCCGCAATCCCTTGGCGACCAGGCGCAGCACCTCCACTTCGCGCGGCGACAGCAGGCGCTGGCCCGTTCCATAGGGCGCGCGCAGACCCGCCTGCACCAGCAGCCGGCGCAAGGGAGCGCTCACGTAGACACCACCGCAGCGGATAGCCTGGATCGCCGCCGGCAGCTCGGCCATGGACGAGGCCTTGTCGAGCAGGCCCAGCACGCCCGCGGTCTGCAGCAGGCGCAGGATGCTGGCATTGCTGGTCATGCTCAGCACCAGCACCGGCAGCTCCGGATGGTTGCGGCAGATGCGCTCGATCATCGCGTAGCCGTCCGCGTGCACCGGGCCGGGCATGGACAGGTCGGTGACCAGGATGTCGAAGACCTGTTCCGACAGATGCGCGAGCAGTTCGTCGACGGTACCCGCCTCGGCGACCACCTGTCCTACCTCATGGGCCTCGATGACGGTGCGCACGCCGATGCGTACGACGGGATGATCGTCGGCGAGAAGGATCCGCAGAGACATGATCGAAAAGCTCAAGGACGAACGCCTGCTAGCTTAGGCGCAGGCTTTTGCGAAGCGTAGACGGGCGATGTCCGAAAGTTGCCGCCGGTCCGCGGCTATGCTGTACCCCGTTGCACCGCCGCGATACCCGTTCGCCTGGCGTCGCCAGGCCCATCCGCCGCAACAGGAGCAGCTCATGCCTACGCGCCACCGCTTGTTCATCGCCGCCATCGCACTGGCGCTCGCCCTACCCGCGGCCGCCCAGACCGGGCTCGGCTACATGGCAAAGAAACTGGACGTTGCCGTGAAGAACTTCGACGCGGCGGACCGCAACCACGACGGCCTGCTCAGCAAGGAAGAGGCGCAGAACGGCAAGGTGCCCTTCATCGCCAAGCATTTCGACCAGATCGACCGCGAGCATCGCGGCCAGGTGTCCAAGGAGGACGTGGCGAACTATCTCAAGTCGCTGAGCCGGCCGGTGCCGGCGGGGCGGCTTCCAGCGCGAAGCCTTGAGGTTTGATGTGGGCGCGTGATGCGCGAACTCTTCCGGACAGAAAACCTTCTCCCTCCGGGAGCACGCGGGGAGGGCACAGGGATGTGCCCGGCTCTGAGGAGCGAGGAAGGTGCCGGCAGGCGGATGAGGGTACGGCCGGAGTGATGCGCACCACTCCGCCCGTACCCTCACCCCGCCCCCTCTCTCCCACGGGGACTACCTTCGGGTCGCCGGCGGGAGAGGGGCTAATGCACAGAGGGCTTACTGCTCGCTCACCTTCAGATCTTTCATCAGCAGATCGAGCTTCGGCTTCATGCTGTCCTGGCCCTGCGAACCGGACATGGCATAGAACACCGAATAGACCACGCCGGGCGTTGCGCCCGCGCCGCTGGCCGGCGCGCCGATGCGCGTCTCGCCATTCGCCGAGTAGGCGGTGCCTTCGTACGGATGGCGGCGCTTGAGCAGCTTGTCCCAATAGCTCTTGGCGTCGTCGTCCAGGGTCGGAGGCGGCACTACGTTGCGCTCGATATGCAGGCGATCGGATTCCTGCGGATTGGCGCGCAGCGACACGGCATTCACGTCCCACACCACCTTGCCGTGGTCGGGCACGAAGCCCATGCCCAGGGTCAGCGTGCTTTCCGGCTCGATCTTCTGCAGCTGCGGCGTGACCGCGAAGGCCAGGCGGTTGGAGCTGTAGCTGAAACGCTGCTGGTAGTCGGCCTGGATATGCACGGACTTGAGCGCATCGGGCAGCAAGGCGGTGTTCTTCAGGAAATCCTTCCACTGCGCCAGCGAGCCTTCGTAGCCCACCGACATGTAGTCGAGCAGGGCGCGCATGTCGGCGAGGTTGTCGTAGCTGTCGTCGGCCGAGGCGAAGCGCATCAGCATGGCGTAGCCGTCGGGCACCGGCAGGGCGTAGGTGATCACCCGCGTATTGGCGAACGGCAACGTCCACACGCGCAGCTGCCAGCGGCGCTGCGAGTGATCGACATAAACGCTATCGGTGGCCGGCTTGCCCAGCGAAGTGATGCGCACTTGCTCCGAACCGACCGGGCGCATGAAGATGCCCATCTTGCACAGCTGCTCGGCCAGCGCGGCCGGATCGCTGTAGAGCTTGTCGGCCGACAGGTTGTCCGGGCGGCGCAGATGCAGCAGGAAGTTATGGCCGGACACGCCCGCCTGCACATAGCCGTTGGCGGCCAGCGACATGCGGTTGCCTTCCTTCTCCACCAGGCCCCACTCGCCGGCGCTGTTGCGCACGATCAGGCCCGGCACGGTGTTCATCCACGACGCGCCGTACAGCAGCTGGTTGGAACCGTCGCCGCGCGGGAACAGCTTGTCGGTGTCCTTGCTCAGGATTTCCTTGAGCTGGCTGTCGATGTAACCGTTGAACACCGACTCGTAGCGCTTGAAGAACTCGCCCACGCCCAGCGGCAGTGCGAACTGGTCCTTCAGGCTGTTGCTCAGCGTGCTGCTGAAGATGTCGAAGCGGAACGGCACGCGGGTGTCCATCACCGCCTTGGCCGGCGCGTTCAGCACCTCGCCCATCTGCAGCGCGTAGTTGAGGTTCTCGTTGGCGGACTTCATCAGCACCACGCCGATGACCTTGCCTTCCTTGCTCAGCAGCGGGCCGCCGCTGTTGCCCGGCGAGGCGGCGGCGGAGAAGCGCATCCACTTCCACGCGCCGTCTTGCTGCTCGGGCGTGTCGGAGGTGTACAGGCCGTCGCGGATCACCACGCCCGTGCCCAGCGCGTTGCCTACCGCGTAGACCTCCTGGTTGAGCACCGGCCTGGTGTCCACTTCCAGCGTTGCCGGACCGGGATCGCCGGACACGGTGAACACCACGAAGTCCTTGCGCAGGTCGAATTTCTGGATCTTGTCGATCGCGTAGATCTTGCCGTTGGCATCGCGCAGCGAGGGCGCGCCCCACAGGCTGTCCACGCCGGTGAGCAGCACGTGGCCGGCGGTGACGAACTGGTTCTTGCCGATGGCGAAGGCGGTGCCGATCGAGTGGTATTTGTCGGTGCGCTCCTGGAACGGGAGCAGGTCCAGCGGCAGCGGCTTTTCATACGTCAGCGGATCGTCGGCCGGTTTGGCGGCGACCACTTCGAAGGTGGCGGCCTGGATCTTCGGCAGCAGGGCTGCGTCCAGGCTGGCGGCGGAGGCCGGACCTATGGCGGCGAGCCATAGCGCGAGGCCGTATGCCAAGACTCGGGCGATTCCTTCGCCCCCTATCAGCGACCGCATCGTTTTCCGCATACGTTTCCCGCGCGTGACATCCGTCGCCGGCACCCCCTCCGGGCATCCTGCTCACAACGGAATGGCGGCATATTGGCATGCCACGGGGGGGAATGCATGGGCTGGGGGTTTCCCCTGCTGGCCCCTTTTTGCGGTGGCGCCGTTAGATGTTGCGTTAACGCGAAAACCAGGCGACACAGTCACTGGATCCCAGCCTACGCTGGGATGACGAGCAAAGGCGCCGCCGCAAAAAGGCAGCGGCGCCCAGCCGCCCAATTAGAGTTCCGTGCGGAACTCCACACCAACAACTCGGGGATCGTTGACGAACGCCGTGCGATTGTTGAAATCAATCGCGCCAGTGATGACCTTCTTGTTCGTCACGTTGCGGGCGTACAGCGCCACTTCGCGCCTGCCGAAGCCCCAGTTGTAACCGACGCGCAGGCCACCTTCGAGGAACGGCTTGCTCTGGAATTCCTTCGACTCGTAGAGGAAGAAATTCACATCGCTGCGGTAGTTCCAGTCGGTGTAGACGAAGAACTCGCCGCTATCGCCATAGGGAATGCCATAGCGCGCGGTAAGGGTGCCGATCCAGCGCGGCGCGTTCGGCAGGTCGTTGCCGTTGACCAGGGCGTTGCCGGAGGCGTTGAGCGGGTCGAGCACGGTGCAGCCGGAACCGCAGGGGGCCACGGCCAGGGTCGGGTCCTTCAGCTCCGTGTGGTTGTAGCTGCCGCCGGCGGTGACGATGAAGTTCGGCGTGAGGTAAGCCTCCAGGTCGAACTCGGCGCCGTAGCCTTCGGTCTTCTTCGCATTGAGCAGGCGCGTGATGTTGATGTCGCCGCCGACCGCGGTGAGCTGCTGGTTGTGCATGTTGTACGTGTACACGTCCGCATTGAAGCGCACGCGGTTGTCCATGCCCGTGCTCTTCAGGCCCAGCTCGTAGGAGGTGATGGTCTCCGGCTTGGCCTGCGAGATGAAGTCGGCGAACAGCACGCGGCCCTGCACGCTGGGTGCGCGGAAGCCGTTGGCGATGCGCGCGTAGACGTTGAGGTTGGGGTTCAGCGTCCAGGTCGCGGTGACGTCGCCGCTCCAGCGCGAATCGTGCGGCTCGGCGCCCAGCGACAGCGTGCCACCGCCGATCGGCGAGAGCAGACGGTCGACGCGGAAGGTGCGCGAGTCGTGCGAGTAGCGCGCGCCGGCGCGCACGTCGACGTCGTCGGTGATGTGGTAGTCGGCCGAACCGAACACCGCCCATGCATTGGTGCGCTGGGTCTGCTTGGCGTAGCCGTCGAGCACGTGGTTGTTGAGCGTCGCGTAGTCGTAGTTGTTGATCGCGATGTCTTCGTGGAAATAGTACGTGCCGACCTGCCAGTTCAGGCGATCCTGCGGATTGCTGGCCAGGCGGAATTCCTGGGTGATCTGGCGATCGTGCGGCAGCGCGTCGGCGGTCTCGGCCGGGAACGGCGTCACCGCCTTCTGCTGGCTCGGGTCGTGCGGGATGGCGATGCCGCCGTCGACGTCGCCCAGGCTGTAGGTGGTGGCCTTCTCGAAGCCGGTGATCGAGGTGAGCGTGTAGTCGCCGAGCTTCCAGTTCAGGTGCAGGTTGCTGCCCCAGGTGAACAGGTGCTGCTTGTTGCGGCCGTCCTGGTACACCGTGTCGCGGCTGAAGCCCGGCACGAAGCTGTTCTCGCCCATCGGGATGGCGTTGGCGCGGTTGACCATGGCGCTGCCGTCCAGCCAGCGCGCGTGGGTGTTGATCAGCGCGCTGAAGTCGCCGTTCTCGTACAGCGCCTGCAGGCGCACGGCGCGGTCGTTATAGCCGCCCAGCGCGTCCTTCTTGCCGGTGTAGGCGTTGTCGATCCAGCCGTCGCGGTGCTGCGCCAGCGCCGACACGCGGCCGGACCAATGCGAGCTGAGCGCGCCGCCCAGCGCCGCTTCGGCATTGGCGGTGCCCAGGGTGCCGTAGGAGACGCGGGCGTAGCCGGTGGTTTCCTGGCTGGGCTTGCGCGATTCGAACTTGATCACGCCGGCCGGCGAGTTGCGGCCGAACAACGTGCCCTGCGGGCCGCGCAGCACTTCCACCTGCTCCAGGTCGAACAGCGGGAAGCCCTTGAGGATCGGGTTCTCCTGCACGATGTCGTCGTACACCATCGACACCGGCTGCGAGCCGTTGAGGTCGAAGTCGCTGTTGCCCAGGCCGCGGATATAGAAGCGCGGGAATTCGCGGCCGTACGAGGTCTCGGCATACACACTGGGCGCGCGCGAGGCGAGCTGCAGCACGCCGTCGCCGGCCTGGCCGAAGGCTTCGAGCTTCTCGGCGGTAAGCACGGTCATGGAGATCGGCACCTTCTGCAGGTTCTCCACGCGCTTTTCGGCGGTGACGTTCACCGCCTGCAGCTCGACCGGCTTCTTCTTGCCCGCAGGCTGGTTGTCGGCGTCCTGCGCCTGCGCGGCGGCGGCCGACAGGGCGAGGGCAATGGATACGGCAAGCACGGCGAACCGCGACGGGTGGGCGACGGACATGGTTTTTCCCCGGGATGGATAGGCAACCGTAGGCAATGCTCGCAGTACGCCGGCGCATTGCTGTGACGCAATATTGTCATTCATGCGTGCTAGCGGCGGAAGTGACTTCCGGCGGCGCCTTGCCGGCAGGCTGACCCATCCCCATCTAGAATGTTCCCTCCGCCCCGGCTCGAGGCGAGCCTAAGCCCATGTCCCTGCAAGCTTTTCATCCCGCGGTGCGGCAGTGGTTCGAGCGCACCTTCCCTGCCCCCACCGCGGCGCAGCTGGCCGCCTGGCCTTCCATTCGCGATGGCCGTCACACCCTGGTCGCGGCGCCGACCGGCTCGGGCAAGACGCTGACCGCCTTCCTGGCCGCGATCGACGCCCTGGTGCGCGAAGGCCTGGCGCATGGCGGCGCGCTGCCGGATGCGACCACCGTGGTGTACGTGTCGCCGCTGAAGGCGCTGTCCAACGACATCCACATCAATCTGGAAGCGCCGCTGGAAGGCATTCGCGCCGAGCTCGCAGCGCTCGGCCTGCCCGACGTGGCGATCCGCACCGCCGTGCGCACCGGCGATACGCCGCAGGCCGAGCGCAACCTGATGCGCCGGCAGCCGCCGCACATCCTGGTGACGACGCCGGAGTCGCTGTACATCCTGCTGGGCTCGGCTTCCGGGCGCGAGATGCTGGGGAGTACGCGCACGGTGATCGTGGATGAGATCCATGCGATGGCATCGACCAAGCGCGGGTCGCATCTGGCCTTGTCCTTGGAGCGGCTGGAAGCGCTGTGCCAGCGGCCATTGTTGCGGATCGGCTTGTCGGCGACGCAGAAGCCGATCGAAGAAGTGGCGCGGTTCCTGGTCGGCGAAGCGGCTGCCACTCCCTCTCCCCTGCCCGGAGGGGAGAAGGGAATCCGCATCGTCGACGTCGGCCACACCCGCGAACGCGACCTCGCCATCGAAGTCACCCCGGTGCCGCTGGAAGCGGTGATGTCCAACGACGCCTGGGAACTGGTCTACAACCGCCTCGCCGAACTGGCGCAGACGCATCGCACCACCCTGGTGTTCGTCAATACCCGCCGCATGGCCGAGCGCGTCGCACGGCATCTGTCCGAGCGCATGGGCAAGGAAGCCGTCGCCGCGCACCACGGCAGCCTGGCACGCGAACAACGCCTGGACGCCGAACAGCGCCTCAAGCGCGGCGAATTGAAAGTGCTGGTGGCCACCGCATCGCTGGAACTGGGCATCGATATCGGCGACGTCGACCTGGTCTGCCAGCTCAGCTCGCCGCGCTCCATCGCCGCCTTCCTGCAGCGCGCCGGCCGCTCCGGCCACGCGGTGAACGGCACGCCGAAGGCGCGCCTGTTTCCCACCTCGCGCGACGACCTGGCCGAATGCGCCGCCTTGCTGGACTGCGTGCGCCGCGGCGAGCTGGATACGCTGACGATCCCGCCGCGCCCGCTGGACGTGCTGGCCCAGCAGATCGTGGCGGAAGTGGCGTGCCAGGAATGGGACGAGGATGCGCTGTTCGCGCTGGCGCGCCGTGCGTATCCGTACCATGAGCTGCCGCGCGAACAGTTCGACGCCATCGTGCGCATGCTCGCCGACGGTTTCACCACGCGCCGCGGCGCGCGTGCGGCTTACGTGCATCGCGATGCCGTGCACAAGCAACTGCGCGCGCGGCGTGGTGCGCGGCTGACTGCCGTCACTTCCGGCGGCGCGATTCCCGACACGGCCGACTACCTCGTGGTGCTGGAACCGCAGGCCACGGTGATCGGCAGCGTGCACGAGGATTTCGCGGTGGAAAGCCTGGCCGGCGATATCTTCCAGCTCGGCAACACCAGCTACCGCATCCTGCGCGTGGAGCGCGACCGCCTGCGCGTCGAAGATGCGCACGGCGTACCGCCGAGCATTCCGTTCTGGCTGGGCGAGGCGCCGGGGCGCAGCCATGAGTTGTCGCACGGCGTATCGCGCCTGCGCGAAGCCATCTCCGCGCAGCTGGACGAAGGCGGCGTGGCTGAAGCCTTCAGGTGGTTGAAGCACACGCTGGGCCTGAGCGAAGCCGCCGCGCAACAGCTGGCCGACTATCTGGCCCGGGCCAAGGCCGCGCTCGGCGCGCTGCCGACCCAGCACCAGCTGATATTCGAGCGCTTCTTCGACGAATCCGGCGGCACCCAGCTGGTGATCCATACGCCCTGGGGCAGCCGCATCAATCGCGCCTGGGGCTTGGCGCTGCGCAAGCGCTTCTGCCGGCAGTTCAATTTCGAGCTGCAGGCGGCGGCGACCGAGGACGCCATCGTGCTGTCGCTGTCGACCAGCCACAGCTTTCCGCTGATCGAGGTGGCGCGCTATCTGCACTCCAACACGGCCGAACAGGTGCTGGTGCAGGCGCTGCTGGATGCGCCGCTGTTCCCGGTGCGCTGGCGCTGGAATGCCACTACGTCGTTGGCCTTGCCGCGCTTCCAGGGCGGCCGCAAGGTGGCGCCGCAGATCCAGCGCATGCGCAGCGAGGACCTGCTCGCCAGCGTCTTCCCCGACCAGGTGGCCTGCCTGGAGAACATCGTGGGCGAGCGGCAGATTCCCGATCACCCGCTGGTCGAGCAGACGCTGTACGACTGCCTGCGCGAAGCAATGGATGTGGACGGCCTGCTGAACATCCTGCGCGGGCTGGAGAGCGGACAGATCAGCGTGCTCGCACGCGACCTCACCACCGCCAGCCCCCTGGCCGCCGAAGTACTGACTGCCGCGCCGTACGCTTATCTGGATGACGCGCCGCTGGAAGAGCGCCGCACGCAGGCGGTGCAGACGCGCCGCTGGAACGACGGCGACAGTGCGGAAGACCTCGGCAAGCTCGATCCGGAGGCGATCGAGGCCGTGCGCGGCGAAGCATGGCCGCAGGTGCGCGGCGCCGACGAGATGCATGAGGCGCTGAGCGTGCTCGGCTTCGTCAGCGCGGAAGAAGCGCAAGGCGATGCTTGGGGCGATTGGCTGCAGGCGCTGGCGAATGCGCGCCGCGCCGCCCTGCTCAGCCTGCCCGCGCAAGCGAATTGGCAGGTGTGGGTGGCGGCCGAGAAGCTGCCGTTATGGTCGGCGATCCACGCCGACGCGACGATGCAGCCGCCGATCGAAGCCCCGGCCGAATTCCTTGCGCAAGCCTGGACACGCGAAGACGCCTTGCTGGAAATGCTGCGCGGCCGCCTGGTCGGTCTTGGCCCCGTCACCGTCGCCCGACTCGCCGCATCACTTGCGGTGGAAAGCAGCGACGTCGAGGCAGCCCTGCTGCGCCTGCAATCCGAAGGCTATGTGATGCAGGGGCAATTCACGCCTGCCGCCACCGCAACGGAATGGTGCGAACGCCACCTGCTGGCACGCATCCATCGCTACACCATCGGCCGCCTGCGCCGCGAAATCGAACCGGTCAGCCGGCGCGACTTGATGCGCTTCCTGTTCGACTGGCAGCACGTCGCGCCCGGCGCGCGGCTGAGCGGACCGGAGGCCCTGCCCGCGGCGATCGCGCAGCTCGAAGGGTTCGAAGCCGCCGCTGGCGCCTGGGAAGCCGAACTGCTGCCCGCGCGCATCGAGGATTACTCGATCAGCTGGCTGGACGATCTGTGCCGCGCCGGCCGCGTCGGCTGGAACCGCTTGCGCGGCGCCACCGGCGGCAGCAGTCCCGTGCGCGCCACGCCGATCGTGCTGCTGCCGCGCAAGGAGATGGCACTTTGGAGCGGCCTGGCCGGTGCCGGCCAGCCGCAGGAACTGCAGCTCTCTTCGCGTGCCCAGGCCGTGGCCGACGTGCTGCGCGAGCATGGTGCGCTGTTCTTCGACGAGCTGATGAGCGCCGTGCATCTGTTGCGCACCGAACTTGAGGATGCCCTCGGCGAACTGGTCGCCGCCGGCCGCGTCACCGCCGACAGCTTCGCCGGCCTGCGCGCGCTGTTGCTGCCCGCGGCCAAGCGCGACGCGCATCGCCATCGCCGCGTGCGCCGCCACATGTTGAGCGGCATCGAGGATGCGGGGCGCTGGTCGCTGGTGCGCGCGCCATTGGTGCCGGCAGGCAAGGATGGCAACCGCGCCGAGCAGATCGAGCATGTCGCGCGCAGCCTGCTGCGCCGCTACGGCGTGGTGTTCTGGAAGCTGCTGGAACGCGAGGCCGGGTGGCTGCCGAGCTGGCGCGAACTGCTGCGCGTGTATCACCGGCTGGAGGCGCGCGGCGAGATCCGTGGCGGACGCTTCGTCGAAGGCCTGGTCGGCGAGCAGTTCGCGCTGCCCGAGGCGATCGGCAAGCTGCGCCAGGTTCGCCAGCAGCCGAACGACAAGCAGTACGTCTGCCTCAGCGGCTGCGATCCGCTCAACCTGGTCGGCACGGTGCTCAGCGGCAACCGCCTGCCGGCGGTGATCGGCACGCGCGTGCTGTACGAGGATGGCGTGGCGGTGGCGGCGCTGGTGGCGAACAAGCCGCAGTGGCTGGTGGAAGCGGATTCCGCGCAGCAGCAGCGGTGGAAGAACGCACTGTTGCGTCGGGCGGAGCACGAGCCGGCTCATTTCTGACGGGCGGCGTAGGTTGGGGTGAGCAAAGCGAACCCCAACACCACGGCCAGCTGCGGGCTCTGTTGGGGTTCGCCTTCGGCTCACCCCAACCTACCGTCAGCGAAGCGTTACTCGCTGAAATCGGCGATATAGATCAGCTTACCCTCGCTGACGCGGTACTCGCTGCGCCCGGTCAGCGCGATGGTCTGCCCCGCGCGCACGCCGTTCGGCAGGTCGATGGCGAAGGTGCCGTCGAACAGGATGTCGGCCGTGGCGGCGTCCTCGCCGTGTTCGCGGAACGCGGTGATGATCTGTCGCCGCGCCGAGAACAGGTGCAGCGAACTCTCCGCCAGGTGGCGCAGCTCCGCCGCGCCCTGGGTGCGCACGCTCAGGATGCCCTTGGTGTAGTTCTCGAACACCACGCCGGCTTGCATCGTGTCGAGCATGGCGGGCACGTCCATGCGGTTGTAGGCGTCGAGGTAGCGATCGATCAGGTCGCGCATAAGGGATCCGGAGTCGGGATGGGAATGGCGGGCGCCGGTGCCCGCCAAGCATAGCAACTCGCGCGGACGCCCGGCGCCGGGCCTTATTTGACGTTATCCGTTTCGCCGATGAAGCGCGCCACATTGTCGTGCAGCTTCTTCAGCGAATCCTCGTGGGCGTAGACCATATGACCCGACGGATACCACTCGTACGAGATGTTCTTCTGCAGGTTGGCGGGGATCGGCAGGTGGTGCATCTCGTAGTCCGCCGCGAAGTACGGCGTGGCCAGGTCGTAGTAGCCACCGTGCAACGACACGCGCAGGTTGGGATTGGTCTTCATCGCCTTGGCCAGGTCGGGCATCACGTTGATAGGGCGCTCGCCCTCGCTGCCGTTGTGCTTGAAATCCCAATGATCGATCGACGCGAACAGGCGGTACTGCTGGCCGTCGCCGAACTTCAACTGCTTACGCACGTAGTCGTTGAAGGCGGCGACGTAGGCGGCGCTGATCGCGGAAGACTGCGGATCGTATTCGGAGTCCTTGCTCAGCGGATCGAGCGAAGGGCCGGAGAAGCGGCCGTCCAGGCGGCCGGTGGTGACGCCGCCGTCGTTCTGCAGCTCGTGCTCGAACATGCCGCCGGTGACGCGCAGGTCGGCCTTGAGCAGATAGGCGACCGGCAGGCCGGTGTATTGATGCAGCTTCTCCGCCACCGCCTGCTTGCGCGCGTCGTCGAGGCGGCTGCCCGCCATCAGGGCCTGCGCATAATCGTTCAGCGCGAACTGCTCCACCTCGCGCAGGAACGGCTCCAGCGCCGCCGGCTGCTGCGGCAGCCGATGGTGGTAGAACGCCGTCGCGGCGAAGGTGGGCAAGGCCACCACGTAGGGCAGGTCCACGCCGGGGTTGGTCTCCGGGCCGTCGATGCTGGTATCGAAGTTGAGGATCTGCGAGAGCAGGATCACGCCGTTGAGATCGACGCTGGACTGGTTCTCCAGGATATTGGCCAGCACCGCCGAGCGCGTGGTGCCGTAGCTTTCGCCGAACAGGTACTTGGGCGAATTCCAGCGGCCGTACTTGGACAGGAACTGCGTGATGAAATGCGCGAAGGCATGGCCGTCGCCATCCACGCCGTAGATCTCCTTGCGGCGGTCCTTCATCTGCTCCTCGCGCTTGGCCTTGTCTTCGTCCGCCGCGATCAGGCGGCTGAAGCCGGCGCCGGGCGCGTCGATAAAGACCAGGTCGGAGGCGTCGAGCAGGCTGTAGTCGTTATTGACCAGGCCATAGGGCGCGGCGGGCGTGTGGCTGTCGTCGGAAGTCACCACGCGCTTGGGTCCGAACGCACCCATGTGCAGCCACACCGTGGCCGAGCCCGGGCCACCGTTGTAGATGAAGGTGACGGGCCGCTTGCCGGCATCGGCGCCTTTCTTGAAATACGCCGTGTAGAACATGCTGATCTGCGGCTCGTGCTCCTTGTCGCCGGTGCCGTTGATGATCAAGGTGCCGGCCACCGCCTTGTAGTCGATGCTCCTGCCTTCCACCCGCACGGAGCCGGTCGTCTCAGAGACCTGCGGCTGCAGCAGCGCGGCCTCGGGCTTGCTTTCCTGGGGCTTGTCCTTGTCCTTGTCTTGCTTGTCGGCGGCCAGCGCCGAACCGGCGAGCAACAGGGAGGCCAGGGCGGCGGCCAGGGGGAGCATGCGCATCGGGATTCCTTCGTGGGGCGTGAGTCCCCGAGCTTAGGCGCTGCAAGTGCCGCCTTTCACACGCCAGAAGTCATGCTCCCGCGAGCTGCTCACCCCCGCGTGGCGAGGGCGATCGCCGCGGCGGCCAGCACCACGCCCGCAAGATTCAGGCGGCTGAGCTTTTCGCGGAACGCCAGCGTGCCGACCAGGGCGCCCAGCGCCACCACGCCGAGATTCATCGCCGCGAACACCAGCGAAGGCCTGTCCGCCAGGGCCTGGTGCGCGCGCACGTAGAACACGATGTTGCCGAAGTTGGCCAGGCCCAGCAGCAAGCCGGCCAGGGCGTCGCGCACGCTGAAGCGCGTGCGGCCGGTGACGCGGCGGCCGAGCTGGATGGCGAACGCCACCACCAGGGCCAGCGCGAACATCGCCTGCAGCGAGGCGGCGAACGGCGTGCCGGCCTGGGCGACATGCTTGAACAGGATGTCGATCGCGGCGAAGCCGACGAAGACGATCACCGGCCAGCGCCACGCCGCGGCGCCTTCGCCCGTGCCGGCCTCGCCGCGCCACACCATGCAGGCCAGCGCGACCAGGCCCAGGCCGATGCCGGCGAGCTTCACCGTGCTGGTGGCTTCGCCGAACAGCAGGAACGCGGCCAGCAACGACACGATCAACGACAGGCGCTGCGCCGCATCGCTGCGCACGATGCCGGCGTGCCGCACCGAGGCGGCCAGCGCCAGGAAGATCAGCGGCAGCAGCAGGCCCAAACCGACGAAGCCGAGCCATGGCGCGTCGGGGCGCGCGAGCGATTCCAGCGAGGGATGGAATACCCAGGCGGTGAGCGCGCTGGTGGCTACGTAGTTCCAGGCGATCGCCTGCCCCACGTCGATGGCATGGCGGCGCGCCAGTTTCAGCAGGACGGAAACCAGGACGCTGCAGCAGATGGCGAGGAGGATGTAGAGCATGGGCGGCGCGGCCGGAAGGGAACGGGCCGCAGCTTAGCGGCGTTGGCGCCGCTTCTCTATGCCTGCTGCCCCGCCAGCGCAAAGCGCTCGCGATAGCGTGCGGGGCTGAGCTTGATGGCGCGGCGGAAATGGTGGCGCAGCGTGTCGGCGCTGCCGAAGCCGCAGCGGTCGGCGATCTGTTCCACCGCCAGCGCGCTGCCTTCCAGCAGTTCGCGCGCCCGCGCCAGGCGTTCTTGCACCAGCCATTGCTTGGGCGAACGACCGGTGGCTTGCTCGAAGCGGCGCAGCAGGGTGCGTTCGCTCATGCGCGCGCGTTCGGCCAGCACGCTGATGGGCAGCGGCTGGTCGAGGCGGCGACGCATCCATTCCAGCAAGCTGCCGAGCGCGGCGCCCTGCTCGGGCAGCGCGGCGGGGATGAATTGCGTCTGGCCGCCATCGCGATGCGTGGGCACCACGGCGCGGCGCGCGACCTGGTTGGCGATGCGCGGGCCGTAGTCGCGGCGGATCAGGTGCAGCGACAGGTCGATCGCGGCGGCGCTGCCCGCCGAGGTCATCACGTTGCCTTCGTCGACGTAGAGCACGTCCGGTGCCAGGCGGATGCCCGGATAGCGCGAAGCGAGCGTCTCCGCATAGCGCCAGTGCGTGGTTGCCGCGCGATCGTCCAGCAGGCCCGCCGCGGCGAGCACGAATACGCCGGAGCAGAATGACAGCAGCCGTGCACCGCGCTTGTGCGCCGCGCGGAGCGCGTCGAGCAGGGCCGGCGGTGGTGTGGCATCCGCGCCACGCCAACCCGGAATGATGATGGTGCCGGCGCGGGACAGTCCTTCCAGTCCACCGTCGGCGCGCACGCTCAGGCCACCGGCCGCGCGCATCACCCCGCGATCCACCGCGCAGGAGCGGAAGCGATACCACTGTTCCAGTTCCGGCCGCGCGATGCCGAACATCTCCACCGCGATGCCGTACTCGAAGGTGCACAGGCCGTCGTAGACCAGCGCCGCCACATTGCGGTTGGCGGGGCCGGCAGGCGTGCTCGTTCGCTTTGGCGGTTTCTTCACGATGCCTGGCATTCTTGCCAATGTCGGCGGCGGCTGCCAGTGCCCACACTGGCGCCATCCTCACCACGGAGTACCGCCCCATGAGCAGCGTCGTCCATCGCATCCCCGCGGCCGCCAGCGCACAGGCGCTGGCCCACTTCCAGGCCCGCCTGGGCTTCGAGACCGACTGCGCGGATGTGCACTACGCCACGCAGCACGAGGACAAGGACTTTGTCCTGCTCGATGTGCGCACGCCGGTGCTGTATGCGGCAGGTCACGTGCCAGGCGCGTTGAACCTGCCTACGCGCAGCATCGGCGAGCAGCGTCTGAGTGAGTTTCCGGCCGATACGCTGTTCGTCGTCTATTGCGCCGGGCCGCATTGCAACGGTGCGAACAAAGCGGCGGTGAAGCTGGCGCAGTTGGGGCGACCGGTGAAGGAGATGATCGGCGGATTGACGGGTTGGATCGACGAAGGCTTTGGTCTTGAGCGCGGCGCGTAACTGAAGAAGCTGGACTACAGAATCACTTCCCAACGTCGAAGCCTTCTCCCGTCGGGAGCACGCGGGGAGCGCACAGGGATGTGCGCGGCTCTCCTCGCTCATCAAAGCCGGGCACATCCCTGTGCCCTCTTCGCGTGGAGGAGCGAGGAAGGTGGCGGCAGCCGGATGAGGGTACGGGCGGAGTGGTGCGCATCGCTCTTGCGCTTCGCCCGTACCCTCACCCCAACCCCTCTCCCGACGGGAGAGGGGCTTTGCGCTGCGTTACTTCGTGAGTACTTCACGCGCTCGACTTGCACGAGCCTTGCGTGATTTATCCGTGAAGAACTTACGAATCATTCCTATGTTCTTGCGATTAATCCACCCGGAGGATAGCCGCGCTCAGGGGAGGGATCTCTAGGGAGCTTTTTCATCGGGGGCCATTCGGTGGCATGCGCAACGCATGCGGCCGCGCCCTTCTCTTGCCCAAATTGTATGTAGGAGTGTCGTGATGTCTTTGAAGCCTTACGTCCTCAGCCTCTCCATCGCTGCCGCGCTGACCGTCGCGGGCGGTGCGCAGGCCGCGCGGTTCGATCAGATGGCGATTGCCGGTGTTGCCAAGGGCCTGGTCAAGCAGCAGTCCGCTGCCTTGCAAGCCGATAGCGACGATGCGTTCGAAGCGAGCGATGTGATCGTCGATCCGGATGGCACGGAACACGTGCGCATGCAGCGCAGCTACCGCGGCCTGCCGGTGATCGGCGGCGACGTGGTCGTGCACAGCCATAACGGGCGCTTCCGCGAAGCCAGCCTTACCTTGCGCGGCCGCGGCCGTCCGAGCCTGTCGCCGCGCACCACTGCCGACGAAGCGCAGCTCGCCGCCGGCCAGGATTTCAACGGCGAGATCGAGAGCATCGAGAGCCGCGGCCTGGTGATCTATGCGCGCGGCGCCAAGCCGGTGCTGGCCTATGAGGTCAACGTGCAGGGTGCGTCCGACACCTTCGGCACCGCCAACATGCGCTACTTCGTCGATGCTGTCAGCGGCAAGGTGCTGGATCGCTGGAACCTGTTCCAGACCATCGCCTCCAATGGCACCGGCAAGTCGCTGCTGGTGGGCAATGTAGGGATCGTCACCAACTCGGTCACCGGCGGCTATCAGCTGATCGATCCGTCGCGCGGCAACGGCTCGGTGTATGACGCCCTGGGCAAGAACGACACCTCGGCCAATCTGCGCAACGCCACGCTGTTCACCGATACCGACAACACCTGGGGCAACAACGCCGAGAGCGATCGCGCCACGGTGGCCGGCGATATCGCCTATGGCGTGTCCAAGACCTGGGACTATTACAAGAACGTGCACGGCCGCAACGGCATCTTCAACGACGGCAAGGGCGTGAAGAGCTATGCGCACGTCAAGATCAATGTCGGCGGCGGCAGCTATACCTCCAACAATGCCGCCTGGAACGGCAGCGCCATGGAGTACGGCGACGGCGGCACCACCTGGTTCCCGCTGGTGGCGGTGGACGTGGCCGGCCATGAGATGAGCCATGGCGTGACACAGGCGACGGCCGGCTTGGCCTATTCCGGCGAGTCCGGCGGCTTGAACGAAAGCAACTCCGACATCTTCGGCACCATGGTCGAGTACTACGCCAACAACAGCACGGACGTGCCGGATTATCTGATCGGCGAGAAGATCTACCGTAGCAACCCCAGTGGCACGACGGCGCTGCGCTATATGTTCAAGCCCAGCCTGGATGGCGCGTCGGCGGATTGCTGGAGCAGTTCGGTGGGCTCGCTCAACGTCCACTACAGCTCGGGCGTGGGCAACCACTTCTTCTATCTGCTGGCGGAAGGCGCGGTGGTGCCGGCCGGCTTTGGCGCGGGCACGTCGGCCAACCTGACCGCGGCGAAGCTGGTGTGCAACAGCAATACCGCCGCCGGCGGCATCGGGCGCGATGCAGCGCAGAAGATCTGGTATCGGGCGTTGACGGTGTATATGACGTCGAACACCAACTATGCGGGTGCGCGCACGGCGACGTTGAAGGCGGCGGCTGATTTGTATGGCACGACGTCGACGCAGTACGCCGGGGTGGCTTCGGCGTGGAGTGCGGTCAGCGTTAACTGATCGCAGCACGAGGCCGGCCTGGATAACCGGGCCGGCCTCCATGCACTTGGCGTAGGTTGGGGTGAGCCACCGGCGAACCCCAACGGTGCGCAGCGCTTCGATACGTCGATGTTGGGGTTCGCCTGCGGCTCACCCCAACCTACGTCGTTGCGTCAGGTCAGCGTGCTTTGAGCGCCGCTGCTTCCCGCGCGAGGGCTTCGATGCCGGCCCAATCGCCGGACTTCAGCTTGTCCACCGGGGTGAGCCACGAGCCGCCCACGCACTCCACGTTCGGCAGCGACAGGAAATCCGGCGCGCTCGCCAGGCTGATGCCGCCGGTCGGGCAGAAGCGAATCTGCGGCAGCGGGCTCGCCCATGCGCCCAGCAACTTGTGCCCGCCCGCCGGCACCGCGGGGAAGAACTTCAGATGGCGATAGCCGCGCTCCAGCAGGTTCATCGCTTCGGAGGCCGTGGCCACGCCGGGCAGCAACGGCAGATCGCTGTCATCCGCCGCCGCCAGCAGCTTCGGCGACACACCCGGCGACACCGCGAACTTCGCACCGGCCAGGCGCGCATTTTCCAGATCCTGCGGCGTGAGCACGGTGCCCACGCCGATCACCGCGCCTTCCACTTCCGCGGCGATCGCGCGAATCGCATCCAGCGCCGCCGGTGTACGCAAGGTCACTTCGATCGCCGGAATACCGCCGGCCACCAGCGCGCGCGCCATCGGCACCGCCGCCCTGGCGTCGTCGATGATCACCACCGGCACCACGGGCGCGAGGCGCAAGGTGGCTTCGACTTGGGCTTGCTTGGTTTCGATGTGGCTCATGGAAGATCCTGGGAAAGATGAAGTCAGAGCACGCCGGCGCCGAGATCGGCTTCGACTGCGGCCTGGCGGAACAGGCCGAACAGTTCGCGGCCCATGCCGCTATGGTGCGACGACAGGTCGGCGGTGGCGGGCACGCGGCTGGCAAATTCGGACGCATCTACAAGCACGTCGAGCGTGCCGTGGGTGGCATCGAGGCGGATCAGGTCGCCGTCGCGGATCTTCGCGATCGCACCCTGCGCCTGCGCTTCCGGGGTGACGTGGATCGCCGCCGGCACGCGGCCGGAGGCGCCGGACATGCGGCCGTCGGTGAGCAGGGCGATGCGGTAGCCGCGGTCCTGCAGCACGGCCAGGGTCGGGGTGAGCTTGTGCAGTTCGGGCATGCCGATCGCGCGCGGGCCCTGGAAGCGCACCACCGCGATGAAGTCGCGATTGAGTTCGCCGCGCTCGAAGGCCTTGCGCACGTCGTCCTGGTCGTGGAACACGACGGCCGGCGCTTCGATCACCTGGCGGTCGTCCGGCACCGAGGACACCTTGATCACCGCGCGGCCGAGATTGCCGGCGAGCATGCGCAGGCCGCCGTCGGCGCGGAACGGTTCGGCCATGCCGCGCAGCACGCCGCGGTTGCCGCTTTCCTTCGCCACCGGCATCCACTGCACGGCGCCGGCGTCATCGAGCGACGGCACCTGGGTATAGCCATCCAGCCCCGTGCCGAACACGGTGCGCACGTTCGCGTGCAGCAGGCCGGCGCCGAGCAGCTGATCGATCAGGAAGCCCATGCCGCCGGCGTCGTGGAACTGGTTCACGTCGGCATAGCCGTTCGGATACACGCGCGCCAGCAGCGGCACCACCGAGGACAGTGCGTCGAAATCGTCCCAGCGCAACTGGATGCCGGCCGCACGCGCCATCGCCACCAGATGCAGCAGGTGGTTGGTGGAACCGCCGGTGGCATGCAGGCCGACCACGCCGTTGATGACCGCGCGCTCGTCGACGATATGGCCCATGGGCAGATGGTGCTCGCCCTGCACGCTCAGGCCGGCGACGCGGCGCACCGCTTCGGCGGTGAGTGCATCGCGCAGCGGCGTGTCCGGCGCCACGAAGCTGGAGCCGGGCAGGTGCAGGCCCATGATCTCCATCAGCATCTGGTTGGAGTTGGCGGTGCCGTAGAAGGTGCAGGTGCCTGGCGCGTGATACGCGGCGGCTTCCGCTTCCAGCAGCTCGGCGCGGTTGGCCTTGCCCTCGGCGTAGGCCTGGCGCACCTTGGATTTCTGCTCGTTGCTGATGCCGCTGGGCATCGGGCCGCCGGGCACGAAGATGCCGGGCAGATGGCCGAAGCTCAGCGCGCCGATCAGCAGGCCGGGCACGATCTTGTCGCAGATCCCTAAGTACAGCGCGCCGTCGAACATGTCGTGCGAGAGCGACACCGCCGTGGCCATCGCGATCAGGTCGCGCGAGAACAGCGACAGCTCCATGCCGGCACGGCCCTGGGTCACGCCATCGCACATCGCCGGCACGCCGCCGGCGACCTGCGCGGTGATGCCGGCCTCGCGCGCCACCTGGCGGATGAACTCCGGATAGCGCTCGTACGGCTGGTGCGCCGACAGCATGTCGTTGTACGAGGTGAGGATGCCGAGGTTCGGCGCGCGGCCTTCGCGCAGCGCAGCCTTGTCATCGGTGCCGCAGGCGGCGAAACCGTGCGCGAGGTTGCCGCAGGAGAGCCGCTCGCGATGGGTGCCGCCGGTGCCGGCGGCATCGATGCGCGCCAGATAGGCGGCGCGCGTGTCGCGGCTGCGTTCGCGCAGGCGTTCGGTGACTTCGGCGAGGACGGGATGCAGTGGCGTGCTCATGCGTTGGCTTTCGATCGGAGAAGAAGGGGGGAAGCGGGAAACGGGTGTTGAGGGTCACCCGTCTCCCACTCCTGGCGTCCAGTGCTCAAGGGCACCAGTACACGGCGACCGGCACGCGCGTCTGGGTCAGCACGCTGCGCACCGGGTAGTCCTTGCCGGCGCCGAGCCCGAGGCGGGCATCGGCCAGCAGTTGGCGTTTGGCTTCGCCTTCGATATGCAGATACAGCGCCTGCGTATCGAGCAGCGCGGGCAAGGTGAAGGTGATCCGCGGCTCGCCCGCGCCGGCGGCGCGCATCGGCAGCACCTGGGCGGTGCCGGCCAGATCCAGCGCTTCGGCAAGGCGGTCGCCGCCGGGGAAGAACGAGGCGGTATGGCCGTCGCTGCCCATGCCGAGGATCACCGCGTCGAACGGAAACGGCAGCGCGGCGACGCGCGCGCGCACCGCGGCGACACCGGCTTCGGGCGTGGGCATGTCGGTGTACAGCGGCACGAAATGCGCGGCCGAGGCGGCGTGCTGCAGCAAGTCCGCCTTGACCATGCGCGCGTTGGAGCGTTCGTGGCTTTCCGGCACCCAGCGTTCGTCGACCAGGGTGACGTAGACCTTCGACCAATCCAGTTCCGCACGCGCGAGTTGGCGGAAGACATGCACCGGCGTGCTGCCGCCGGAGACCGCGAGCAGCGCCTGGCCGCGTGCGTCGATGCCGGCGCGCAGGCGCTCGGCGAGGCGTTCGGCCAGCGCGCGGGCGAGCGCGTGGCAATCGGTGAAGCTGTGCGTGGTGACGTCGGTGTGCTCAGGCATGGCGGTGGGAGAGAGCAGTGGGCGCGCTGGCGCCGGCGGGAGGATCGAGTGTAGGCGGCGGCGTGCAAGGCGACGGTGAAGCGGAGCGGCACCGTCGCCTCGGGCGCTGTATCACTCGCTGTCTTCGTTCCAGGTACGGCCGTCGCGCTCGATCAGCGCCACGGCCGCGCTCGGGCCCCAGGTGCCGGCGGTGTAGGGACGCGGCGCTTCGCCGCTGCTGCCCCAGGCATCCAGGATAGGGCCGGCCCAGTGCCAGGCGGCCTCGACCTCGTCGCGGCGCATGAACAAGGTGGGGTTGCCGCGCACCACGTCGAGCAGCAGGCGCTCGTACGCATCCGGCTGCGACACGCCGAACGCTTCGGCGAAGCTCATGTCCAGTGGCACGTGGCGCAGGCGCAGGCCGCCGGGGCCGGGGTGCTTGATGGTCAGCCACAGCTTCACGCCTTCGTCCGGCTGCAGGCGCAGCACCAGGCGGTTCTGCGTGAGCGGGCCGGCGGAGGCATCGAAGATCGAATGCGGCACCGACTTGAACACCACTACGATCTCGGACACGCGCTCCGGCAGACGCTTGCCGGTGCGCAGGTAGAACGGCACGCCGGCCCAGCGCCAGTTCTCGATCTCGGTCTTCAGCGCGACGAAGGTCTCGGTGTGCGACTTCGAACCATTGCCGAGATCTTCCAGATAACCCGGCACGCTCTGCCCTTCGGCGGCGCCGGCGCGGTACTGCCCGCGCACGGTGTACTGGGCTGCGTTGGCCTCGTCGATCGGCTTGAGCGAGCGCAGCACCTTCAGTTTCTCGTCGCGCACCGCGTCGGGCGACAGCGAGGACGGCGGCTCCATCGCCACCATGCACAGCAGCTGCAGGATGTGGTTCTGCACCATGTCGCGCAGCGCGCCGGCGCGGTCGTAGTAGGTGCCGCGGGTGCCGACGCCGAGCGTTTCGGCCACGGTGATCTGCACGTGGTCGATATGGCCGGCATTCCACAGCGGCTCGAACAAGGCGTTGCCGAAGCGCAGCGCCAGCAGGTTCTGCACCGTTTCCTTGCCGAGGTAATGATCGATGCGATAGGTCTGCGATTCGTCGAAGAAGCGCCCGACCGCATCGTTGATCTGGTTGGCGCTGGCCAGGTCGCGGCCGATCGGCTTCTCCAGCACCACGCGCGACTTGCCGCGGTTGAGGCCGTATTCGCCCAGGCGGTTGCAGATATCGACGAACAGCTCAGGCGAGGTCGACAGGTAGAACACGCGCACGTGCTCGGGCTGTTCGCCGATCAGCGCGGCGAACGCGTCCCAGCCTTCGTCCTTGCGCGCATCGAGCGAGCGGTAGCCGACCTGGCCGAGGAACGCGTCCACCTTGTCCTTGGCGCCGCCGGTCTCCAGCAGCACCTTGCGCAGGTTGGCGCGGTAGCCGTCGTCGTCCAGGCCCTCGCGGGCGATGCCGATCACACGGCTGCCGGCCGGGATCTGGCCGTCGAGGAAACGATGGAACAGGGCGGGCAGCAGCTTGCGCAAGGCAAGGTCACCCGTGCCGCCGAAAATCACCAGGTCGAATGCGTCGACCAGGGGGGGAGAAGCCGTCACTTCGATCACCTCGGGGTATGGCGTGGACGGAGGCCGGGGTTTTCATCCGGCCCGTTCGGTGCATCCTAACGTACCAGTCAAATACCAGACAACACCACTTTGCCGGAACCGCGACCCTGCGGCGTTCCGGACCCGGCTGGAGGCCAAGTGGTAACCCCCGCAAGGCCCGGTTTCAACGCGCGCTTGTGGAATTGGTATGGTCATTGGTATGTTGGCCGCCATGGAAACCGCCCTGGTCAACGAATACTTCCGCCTGAGCCGCGATGCGGCCACCCACCAGCCACTGGCTTATCTGCGGCTGCGCCGGGCCATTCGCAACGTGGTGGAGCATCGCGATATCGAGCCCGGACAGGCCTTGCCCAGCGAGCGCGATCTGTCGCGCGCGCTCAGCCTGTCGCGCGTGACCGTGCGCAAGGCCATCGCCGGCCTGGTCGAGGAAGGCATCCTGACCCAGCGCCACGGCGCGGGTACTTTCGTGGCCGAGCGCATCATCAAGCCGATGTCGCGGCTGACCAGCTTTACCGAGGACTTGCGTGCGCGCGGTCTGAATCCGCGCTCGGAGTTCTTCGAACGCGGCATCGGCGAAGTGACGCCCGAGGAATCGATGGCGATGAACCTCTCGCCCGGCGTGCAGGTCGCCCGCCTGCATCGCGTGCGCTATGCGCGCGAGGAACCGCTGGCGATCGAGCGCACCGTGGTGCCGGCCAGCGTGCTGCCGGATCCGTCGATCGTGCACGACTCGCTTTACGAAGTGCTGGAAAACCTCGGCTGCCGCCCGCGCCGCGCCCTGCAACGCCTGCGCGCGGTGTCACTCGGCGCGCAACAGGCACGCCTGCTGCACGTGCCGACCGGCAGTGCGGGACTCAATATCGAGCGGCGCAGTTTTCTCGATGACGGGCGCGTGGTGGAGTTCACGGTGTCGTGGTATCGGGGCGATATCTATGACTTCGTGGCCGAACTGCACACCGACTGACGACCGCGCATTAAAAAAGGCCGCCGGGGATACCGGCGGCCGATCGGGGATGCAAGGCGCCGGCAAAGCCGGCGCCGATGTCGCTTACAACGAGAAGTCGTAGCGCACGCCGAACTGGAAGTAGCGCGGCTGCTGGAACGCGACCGGGCGCAGATAGTCCACGCTGCGTACCGGCTTGTGCGTGACGCTGCTGATCGAGCTCTCGCCCACTTCGATGATCGCGAGCTGCTCCTTCTTCGAGAACACGTTGAACACGTTGGCGGTGAACGCCAGCGGCTGGTTCTCGCCCGCCCAGGTCGGACGGTATTCGGCATTGAGATCCAGCGACCAGGTCCACGGCAGGCGGCCCTTCGAGCCGCGCGGGCTGGGATCGAAGTTGCACTCGAAGTACGAGGCGCCGTAATGGATTGCATCGACCGGATCGAAACCGATGCAGTTCTTCGGACGGCCCGAAGCCAACGCGAGGTTGGCGCCGAACAGCCATTCCTTGGTCGCCTGGAAGTAGCCGTACGCCTTCAGCTGGTGCTTGCGGTCGTTCGGCAGCGGGCCGTTGGTGAACTGCATGATTTCCGGCGCGTCCCAATCCTGCGTCACCGACGGGTCGAGCTGGCCGATGTCGGACTTCAACTGGCCTTCGGAGTTGCCGTAGCTGCGCGAGAAGGTGTAGTCGACGCGGCCATACCACTGCTGGCTGAACTGGTGTTCGAGGTACAGGTCGAGCGAGTAGTACTTGCGCTTGAGTTCGGGGAACGTCACGCCTGCCGGCGTCGTGAAGTCTTCCTTGGTCAACTTGAACGGCACGAAATTGCCCTTGCCGGTAGTGTCCACCAGGATGCTGGTGGTCTCGCCCGGGTTGAACAGATAGCAGCCGGCGATGCGCGCGTTGCTGATGTCGATGTTGTTGCGCGCGGCGTACTTCTCGAACGGACGCGAATCGCAGAAGTCGTCGATCGAGCTCTTCAGCTTGCGCAGGGTGGCCTTGGCGCCGAAGGTCCAGCTCGAGTTGATGGTCTTGTCGAAGCCCAGGATGTACTCGTCCTGGTAGTAGGCCTTGATGTTCTGCGCGGCGACGCTGCGCGGATCGGGCGTGGTGCCGTTCTCGCCGTTGAGGTAGCTGCGTGAACCGAGCTGGGTCAGGCCGGTCGGCGCGCCGTTGGCGCCGACGCCGGTGTAGGTGTAGTACTCGCTGTAGTAGTTCGAAGCCGAGGCGCCGCGGATGGCGACGTTCGACGGGATCGCCAGGTGGTAGCGGCCCGCGTTGGCGTACACCTTGAAGCTGGAATCGCCGAACACGTCCCAGGTCACGCCCAGGCGCGGCGCGAGCTGGTGGCGCTGCTTGACGTAGACCTCGCCGGAGCCGTTGAGGTTCTTGAACTGCTCGTTGCGCAGGCCGATGTAGGCCAGCCAGCGATCGCTGACCTGCCAGCGGTCTTCGATGAACTGCGCTTCCTGTTCGACCTTCACCGCAGCGCCGGTCTGGAACAGGCGCTTCTCGGCCACGTACGGCGTACCGGGCGGCGGCACGATGTCGGGGCGGCCGGTGACCGGGCCGGCATTGCGGTAGACCCAGCGGTAACCGCCTTCATAGATGTTGCCGGCGGTGGATTCCAGCGTCTGGTTGTCCACGCCCGCGCGCAGGTCGTGATCGCCGAGGCGGTATTCCACGTCCAGGCGCCAGCCGTGGGTCTTGTCCTGCGCACCCTTGCCGAGCACGGTGCCGTTGACCAGGCCGCAACCGACGATCGGCGCGCCGACGCCGGAGCCCTGGCGCGAATCGAGGATCCACGGGCAGTTCGGGTTGGAGGCGTAGCTGAGGTTGCGCACGTGCTCGGTCTTGCTGCGGCCGTACAGCGCGTTCACCGTCAGGCTGTCGGTGATGTAGCCGGTGTACTTGCCGATGTAGACGTCGCCACCCGGCTGCGAGCCCGGGCCGGAATCGAAGTTCTTGGTCTTGTCCGAACCCAGGTAGTCGGTGGCCTGCAGCGTCTTGTAGTCGTAGCGGTAGACCTGGCGGTCGATATTGGTCTTGTCCGACAGGCCGGTCAGTTCGAGCAGGTGGTTGTCGGTGATGTTCCAGTCGATCTTGGCCAGCCACTTGGTGGCCTTGCTCACGTCGTTGGTCTTCTGCGGCGTGGTGATCGGCGCGACGGTGTGGCCGGTGCTGCGGGTGAAATCGCCCGCGGCGTACAGGAACAGCTTGTCCTTGATCAGCGGGCCGCTCACGTAGCCGGTGTACTGCATCGAGGACGTCTTGTTGTCGGCGCGGTACTGGTACAGCTGGCCGTTGTCGCGGTAGATGCTGCGCGGCGAATCGCGGAAGTACTGCGGGATGACGTACATGCCGACGCCACCCTTCCAGGTGTTGCCGCCGCGCTTGGTCACCACGTTGATCACGCCGCCGGTGGAACGGCCGTACTCGGCGCCGTAGCCGCCGGTGTAGATCTGCTGCTGGTCGATCGCGTCGTACGGCAGGCTGGTGAAGCCCAGGCCGGTCAGCGCGTTGGTCACGGCATAGCCGTTGATGTAGTACTGGTTTTCCGACGCCGACGAACCGCCGAACGAAGCCACGTTGCCGTAGCGCGAGTCGCCCGCTACCACGCCCGGCGCCAGCAACGCGGCTGCGGTGACGTTACGCGCCAGCGGCAGCTTCTGCAGCTGGTCGGAGGTCAGCACGGTGCGCGAGTCCACCGCGGATACGTCGATCGCCGGCAGCGCATTGCCGATCACCTGGATACCTTCCAGCGTCTGCGCGTTACCAGCCGCCGCGGCGCCGGTGAACGAGACGTCCACGCCGCCGCCGAGCGCGACCTGCACGTTGTCGCGGGTCTCCAGCGTCTTGCCGTCCTTCTGCACGGTGACCTTGTAGCGGCCGACCGGCAGCGAGGCGGCGCGATAGCGGCCGTCGGCGTCCACCGAGATGTCGCGGGCCAGGCCGGTGTCCAGGTTTTCGATATGGATGGTGCTGCCAGCTTCGGCCGAGCGGCCGAAGATCACGCCCGACGCGTTGGACTGCGCCATCGCCGTACCGGCGAGGCTCATGCCCAGCGCGAGGGCGAGGGCGGTACGGCGGCACACGGCCGCGTAGCGCGGGTGATGGAACGTCTGCATTGGTTGATCTCCCCGAGAAATCCAGTAAGGACGGGCGAAAGTTCGCCCTAAAAGCGTCGCGGGAAATCACGGCAGGTCCCTTCGAAAGCGGATCGGCGGTAAGCGGCGGGCGACCCCTCGCCCGGCACGCTTCGCAACTTCTCGCGGGTCGCTCGCCGACCTTAGAAGGGGGGCGGAAGGGGAGTCAACAAAAAAATAAGATTTTTCCTACGACAGAGGCGTGTTCACCGTATCTTCAACTTATTGAATGCGTTGAAGTTCGAAAAATCGCCCGGCAGGAAAAAACGTGAACGTTTGCTTAATGTTAAGCGCCGGCTTGCATCGAAAAAAAATGCCGCCGGGTCAAACCCGGCGGCAACAAGGGGAGATCGCGCCGGGGTCGACCCCGGCGCTCGTTGCTTGTTTACAGCGAGAAGTCGTAACGGGCGCCGAAGCGGACCGTGCGTGGCGCGGTGTAGCTCAGCACGCGTCCGTAGGTGCCGCTGCGGGCGCCGCTGCCCAGCTGGTAGGTCTCGATGCGGTTCTGCGCCTTCTGCTGGTTGAACACGTTGAAGATGTCCATCGAGAAGGCGAGCTTGTGGTCGGCCCAGGCCGGACGCCATTCGCTGCTCAGGTTCAGCACGTACGTCCACGGCGTGCTGCCCTGGCTGCCGCGCGGCGCGACCTGGCCATTGCAATAGAAATACGACGAGCCGTACTGATAGGGGTCGGTCGGAGGAATGCCCTGGCAGTTCTTCGGACGACCCGAGGCCACCAGCAGGCTGCTGCCGACCAGCCATTCCGGCGTGATCTGGTAGAAACCGTACGCCTTCACCTGGTGGCGGCGATCGTTCGGCAGATTGCCGCTTGAGCCGTACATCAGTTCCTTGAAGTCCCAGGCCTGGGTGACCGACGGATCCTGCTGGCCGATGTCCGACAGCAGCAGGCCTTCGGAATTGCCGAAGTTGTGCGACCAGACGTACTCGACCTTGCCGTACCACTTCTGGTCGAACTGGTGTTCCAGATAGAGGTTCAGCGCGAGGTACTTGCGCTTCAGTTCCGGAAAGCCGAGCTCTTCCTTCGAGAGCGTGATGTTCTTGAGCGTGCCGTTGCCGTCGTGGTCGACGGTGAAGGTGCCGCCATGGCCCGGGTTGAACAGCAGGCACGGCGCGCCGTTGGTCTCCCATCCGGTGAACGCCGGATTGGTGATCGGCGTACCGGCGGCGGCTTCATGGGCGAGGAACGGCCGCGCATCGCAGAAGTCGTCGATGATGCTCTTGAGGTTGCGATAGATGGCCTTGGCACCGACGGTGTAGTTCGGCGCGACTTCCTTGTCGAAGCCCAGGATGTACTCGTCCTGGTAATAGGCGCTGATGCCCTTCTTGGCCAGCGTCACCGGGTTCGGCGCCTGGCCGTTGGCGCCGTTGGCGAAGAACACCGAGCTGATCGGGGTCGGGTTGATCGGCGCATTGGTCACCGGGTCGACGCCGGTATACACGAAGTACTGGTTTTCGAAGCGTTGCGGACCGGCACCGCGGATGGCCACGTTCGACGGCACGGCCAGGTGGTAGCGACCGGCGTTCGCATAGATCTTGAAGCTGGAATCGCCGTTGACGTCCCAGGTCACGCCCAGGCGCGGCGCAAGCTGGTGGCGCTGCTTCAGGAACACCACGCCATCGGTGTTGAAGTTCTTGAACTGCTCGTTGCGCAGGCCGAGGTAGGCCAGCCAGCGATCGCTGATCTGCCAGTGGTCTTCGATGTATTGCGCCTGCTGTTCCACCTTCACCTTGCCCGCGGCGCTGAAGATGGTGCGCTGGGCGACTTCGGTCGCGCCCGGCGGAATGACGATGCCCGGCACGGTAGAGAAGTCATCGGTGGCGTTGAAGTACGTCCACAGCGCGCCGCCCTGCGTGGCCAGGCCGGAGAACGACTCCAGCGTCTGGTTGTCCAGACCGCCGCGCAGCGTGTGCGAGCCCAGGTGGTATTCGATGTCGAAACGCCAGGCGTGGGTCTTGTCGTTCGCGCCCGGCACGCGCAGGTTGCCGCCCACCGGTGCGCAGCTGGTGCGGCTGGGACTGCTGCGGCTGTCGGTGATGTTCGGGCACACCACGCCGGCGGCACCGGCCACGCTGTCGACGTGGTCCGCGGTGCTGCGGCCATACAGCGCATTGATGGTCAGGCTGTCGGTGATGTAACCGGTGTACTTGCCGACGTAGACCTGACCGCCGGGCGTCGAGTTGGCCGTGCCCTGGTTCTTCTGGTGCTCCGTGCCCTTGAGCGTGCCCTGCACGCCGGTGTTGTAGTTGTAGTTGTAGATCACCGTGTCCTGGATGGAATCCTCGCCGATCCCGGTGAATTCCAGGATGTGGCTGTCGGTGATGTTCCAGTCGACCTTGGCCATCCAGCGCGTGATGTGGTTGCTGTCGTCGGTGGTGCGGGTGCTGTTGCCGTTGGTGCCGTTATTGGTGCCGTACTGCACGCGGCCGGTGTTCTTGGTGAACTCGCCGGTGCCGTAGAAGAACAGCTTGTCCTTGATCAGCGGGCCACCGACGTAGGCGCCGACCTGGGTCTGGGTCAGCTTCTCGTTGGGGCGGAACAGCACCTTGCCGTCGGTGACGCGGTGACTGCCTACCGGGTAGTAGATGTAGCGCTGCGAGGCGGCGAGCTTGGCCGGGCTCCACTGCACTTCAGCGCCGGCCTTCCAGGTATTGGTGCCACGCTTGGTGATGATGTTCACCACGCCGCCGGTGGAGCGGCCGTACTCGGCACCGTAGCCGCCGGTGAACACCTGCTCCTGGTCGATCGCGTCGAACGGCAGGCTGGTGAAGCCCAGACCGGTGAGCGGATTGGTGACCGGGAAACCGTTGATGTAGTACTGGTTCTCGGCAGCTGACGCACCGCCCATCGAGATGGCATTGCCGTAGCGGCTGTCGCCGTTGGTGGTGCCCGGCGCCAGCAGGGCCGCAGCATTGACGTTGTTGAGAATGGGCAGCTTCTGCAGCTGCTCGGAGGTCAGCACCGTGCGCGAGTCGACCGACGACACGTCGATCGCCGGCAGCGCATTGGCTACCACCTGAATACCCTCCAGGTTTTTGGCCGCCGTCGCCGCGGCAGCGGCGGTGAACGAAATCTCGGAACCGGTGCTCACCACCACCTGCACGTTGTCGCGCGTGCTGATGTCCTTGCCGTCCTTCTGCAGGGTCACGCGGTAGCGGCCGACCGGCAGCGACGCGGCGCGGTAGCGGCCGCTGGAATCCAGGCCGATATCGCGCGTCAGGCCGGTATCGACGTTCTCGATATGGACGGTGGCGCCGGCTTCATCGGCGCGGCCGAAGATGGTGCCCGAGGCGTTCGACTGAGCCACTGCTACTCCGGCAAGGCTCATGCTCAACGCAACGGCGAGGGTGGTCCGGCGCCACAGCGGCGCACGACCAGCGTGCTGGAACTTGATCATTGACGTTCTCCCCATGATGGCCTTTGCGGCCGACAGGCGCAGTGCGCCGAATTGCCAATCGCAGGAAAACGTGCCGGCAGAGTACGTAAGACCGGACCCGCACCGAGAGAACTTCCCCAAGCTCTCGTGTGCAACACGTAAGTTCCAGCGATTCGCCGGCGGAACATAAGCGTGTGAATTAGCGTCCGTCAACAAATTATTTACGCCTGCAGGGCTTCGTAATACATCATTTGCAACAATTACTTAGGCAGCAAAATGTAAGTTTTCGCCATGCTTGCGTGTAGCTTGCTTGAAGCTTGCTTGAGTGCCTTTTGGACGTCCAAATGAGGTCGTAATTTCATTCGGTATGCGCGTTTGGGAAACGATGGGGTAGGCGCAAGAACTAGCTGGCCACCCTGCCCCACCCCAAGCGCTGCGTTGCCAGCGCCCCGGCCGCCCCGTTAAAGTTGCGTTTGTTCGGGTGTCCCAAGGCCATCACGCCAAGGGATGAAACGGGAAGCCGGTGCGCCTTCGTGGCAAGGCCGGCGCTGCCCCCGCAACGGTAAGCGAGCAGTTCCACCGGCGGTGACATGCCACTGCACTCCACGAGTGCGGGAAGGCCACTGCAGGATCGCGCGGCGACGCGCACTCGCAAGCCCGGAGACCGGCCCGAATATTTTTCCTGGTGGCTCGCGGAGGGCGCAGCCGGACCACGTGCCGGTGCCTGTCTGCCTGCCGTCGTTTGCGCTACCTCCTCCGTCGTGCCGCCAGCTCATCATTGATGGGCCGTGCGCGAGGCGCGGCCAAGGAAAAGCGCTCCATGAAGAAGACCCTGCTGGCCACCGCCCTGCTCGCCTGCGTCGCCGCGGCCCATGCCGCCGACCAGAACGAGGCCGGGCAGCTCCCCACCGTGGTGGTGACCGCCACCCGCACGGCCACGCCGATCGACCAGACGCTGGCACCGGTCACCGTGCTGACCCGCGCGGATATCGAACGCCTGCAGCCGCAGTCGGTGCAGGACCTGCTGGCCGGCTTGCCGGGCGTGGCGTTCGGCAATGCCGGCGGCCTCGGCCAGCAGACCTCGCTGTTCATGCGCGGCACCAATTCCTCGCACACGCTGGTGCTGGTCGACGGCGTGCGCATCGGCACCGTCGGCGCCGGCATTCCCGCGTTCGAGCAGTTGCCGGTGGAACAGATCGAGCGCATCGAGATCGTGCGCGGCCCGCGTTCCAGCCTGTACGGCTCGGATGCGATCGGCGGCGTGATCCAGATCTTCACCCGCCACGGCCAGCCCGACGAAGCGCTGACGCCGTCGGTCACCGTGGGTGTGGGCAGCCATCGCCTGGTCGACGGCCAGTTCGGCCTGTCCGGCGGCTCGCGCAACGCCTGGTTCAACGCCAGCGTGGGCGGCCAGTACACGCGCGGCATCAATGCCTGCCGCGCGGCGGCGGCGGGCGTGGGCGGCTGCTTCACCAACGAGCCGGACAACGACGGCTACCGCACCTACAACGGCGCGCTCAGCGGCGGCTACCGCTGGGACGACGGCACCGAGCTGAGCGCCAGCGTGCTCAAGAGCAAGGGCGATATCGAGTACGACGGCAGCTTCCAGAACTACACGCGCCGCTCGCAGCAGGTGGCGGGTGCGAACCTGCGCTTCGCCGTGCTCGACGCGTGGAAGATGAGCTTGAGCGCCGGCCAGAACATCGACCGCGCCGACAACTATCTCAACCGCGCCGATCTGGCTGCGGACATGACGCCCGCCGGCCATCTCTATTCGCGCCGCAACCAGGCCACCTGGCAGAACGACGTGACGCTCGCCCCCGGCCAGCTGCTCAGCGCTGGCGTGGACTACCAGCAGGAACACGTCGACAGCGACACCGGCTACCTGCGCAGCAAGCGCGACAACACCGGCGTGTTCGCGCTGTACCAGGGCCAGTTCGGCCCGCATGAAATCCAGCTCTCGGCCCGCCACGACCACAACCAGCAGTTCGGCAACCACAACACCGGCGCCGCGGCGTATGGCTACGGCTTCGCGAACGGCCTGAAGTTCACCGCCTCCTACGGCACCGCGTTCCACGCGCCGACCTTCAACGACCTCTACTTCCCGCCGTTCTTCGGCTTCGCCACCGCCAACCCCAATCTCAAGCCGGAGAAGTCGCGCACGGCGGAGATCGGCCTGTCGGCACGCCCGGGCGTGTGGAACTGGGCGGTGAATGCCTACCAGACCAGGATCGACCAGCTGATCGGCTACGACGCCTTCTTCGTGCCGATCAACGTGAGCAAGGCGCGCATCCGCGGCATCGAAGGCCAGCTCGGCGCCGACGTCGACGGCTGGCACCTGCGCGGCTACCTCACCTTCCAGAAGCCGGAGAACCGCGGCGAGGACGACCCCAGCCGCGGCAACCTGCTGGCCCGCCGTCCGGAGCGGATCGCCCGCCTCGACCTGGACCGCGACCTGGGCGGCGCCTTCAGCATCGGCGGCACGGTCAACGCCGAGGGCTACCGCTACGACGACGCGGCCAACCTGCAGCGCCTGGGCGGCTACACCACGGTCGACCTGCGCGCGAGCTGGAACTTCCAGCCCGGCTGGACCCTGCAGGGGCGCGTGGCCAACGTGTTCGACCACCGCTACGAAACCGTGCGCTTCTACAACCAGCTGGGCCGCACGGCCTACCTGACGCTGCGCTACAGCCCGGCGCACTGACCGGCGCAGGTTGGGGTGAGCCGCAGGCGAACCCCAACGTGGCACCTTCATAGGCTGCGATGTTGGGGTTCGCCGATGGCTCACCCCAACCTACGACCTATATGCGCTACGAACTTCAGGCACATCCCAAGCACGTGCCCCCCGGCATAAAGTCCCGCCTGCGGAGCGCCGCAGGAGGCGCTGCCCGGGGACTACGTGAATATCTTTGCTCCAATGATCCGCCGCCCGGTGGGCACTTCGTTGCTCGCGCTGGGCTTGGCGCTGGCCGGCATCTGGACTTACCTGCTGATCGGCGTGGCCGCGCTGCCGGCGCTGGAATTCCCCGGCATGTCCGTCTATGCGGAGGTGCCGGGCGCCAGCGCGCAGACCATGGCCTCCACCGTGGCCGCGCCGCTGGAGCGGCATCTGGGGCGCATTCCGGGCATCAAGGAGATGAGCTCGGAAAGCAATGACGGCTCCACCTCGGTGATCCTGCTGTTCGAGCCAGGCAAGTCCACCGACAAGCTGGCGCGCGACGTGCAGGCGGCGATCAATGCCGCCCAGGTCGACCTGCCGTCGAGCATGACCATCCCGCCGCGCTACTTCAAATTCAACAATTCGCAGATGCCGGTGCTGCTGCTGTCGATGACCTCGACCACGCAGACCCCCGACAAGCTGTTCGACATGGCCGACACGCTGATCAAGCCGGTGCTGTCGCAGGTGCCCGGCGTGGCCCAGGTGCGGATCATGGGCGGGCGGCCGAAGGCGGTGCGCGTCGAGCTCAACAATGCGCAGCTGGCGGCGATGGGCCTGTCCGGCAACGACGTGCGCAATGCGCTGCGCGCGGCCAACGTCACCTCGCCGCAGGGCATCCTGACCGACGGCACCACGCAGATGACGGTCACCGCCACCGATGCGCTGCACAACCCGGAGGAATTCGGCCAGCTGCTGATCTCGGTGAAGAACGGCACGCCGGTGCGCCTGTCCGACGTGGCCAAGGTCTACAGCGGCCAGCAGGACGAATACCAGGCCGCCTGGTTCAACGGCACCCGCTCGGTCACCGTGCGCGTCAGCAAGCGCCCGGAAGCCAATGCCGTGGCCACCGCCGACGCGGTGCGCGCCAAGCTGCCGGAAATGCGCGCCTGGCTGCCGGCCGACCTGAAGATCACCCCGATCTTCGACCTGACCCAGACCACCCGCTCGGCCCTGCACGAAGTGGAGATGGCGCTGCTGCTGAGCATCCTGCTGGTGGCGCTGGTGATGCTGGTGTTCCTGCGCCGGCTGCGCCCGACCCTGATCGCCACGCTGAGCGTGCCGCTGTCGCTGGCCGGCGCGTTCATCGTGATGTGGTCGCTGGGCTACACCCTCAACACCTTGTCGCTGGTGGCGCTGGTGCTGTGCATCGGCTTCGTGGTGGACGATGCGATCGTGGTGATCGAGAACATCGTGCGCCATATGGAGCACGGCGAGCAGGCGCTGCCGGCGGCGCTGCTGGGGGTGCGCGAGATCGGCTTCACGGTGATCTCGATCACCTTGTCGCTGGTGGCGGTGTTCGTGCCGCTGCTGTTCGGCAACAGCCAGTTCACCGTGATCATGCGCGAGTTCTCGGTGACCCTGACCGCCGCGGTGGTGATCTCGGCGGTGATCTCGCTCACCGTGACGCCGGCGCTGTGCGGCTGGATGCTTAAACAGGAAAACGAGCGGCGCGAGCCGGGCCGGATCGAGCGTGCGGTCGAGCGCTTCGACCGCGGCATGCAGCGCGTGTACGAGCGCGCGCTGGACTGGGCCATGCACCACCGCCGCCTGATGCGCTGGCAGCCGCTGCTGCTGCTGGCGCTGACCGTCGGGCTGGCGATGGCGGTGGTGAAGACCGCCGGCTTCAACTTCATGCCGAAGGAAGATATCGGCCTGATCCGCGCCATGGTGCGCGCCGACACCAATATCTCGCCAAGCCTGATGGCGCTGCGCGCGCAGAAAGCCGCCGAGATCATGCTGAAGGACCCGGCGGTGCTGGACGTGACCACCTTCCTCGGCGCCGACAATGCCGGCGGCGCCGTCGGCAACCAAGCGGTGATGTACGTCGACCTCAAGCCCAAGGGCAGCGGCCCGGACGAGCGTCCGGAGCATATCGACAAGGTGGTCGAGCGCCTGCGCAAGCAATACGAGCTGGTGCCGGACGTGCAGGTTTCGCTGTCCTCGCTGAGCTTCTTCAACGGCGGCGGCGGTGGCGGCGGCCAGGGCGCCGAGAGCTTCCAGCTGATCAGCGCCAGCACCATCGACCTGCAGCCCTGGGTCTACAAAGTCACCAAGCTGATGAAGGACCGCCCGCCGTTCCGCGACGTCAGCAGCGACTACGACAACATCGACAAGCAGCAGATGCTGAAGGTCGACCGCCAGGCGGCCGGCCGGCTCAACATCAGCATGGGCATGGTCGACACGGCGCTGTACAACGCCTTCGGCCAGAATCAGGTGTCGATCATCTATTCGGACATCAACCAGTACTGGGTGGTGCTGACCTCCAGCGCCGAGCACACGCTCACCCCGGAAACCCTGCTCAACACCTATCTGCGCAATGGGCACGGCGGCATGGTGCCGCTGTCGGCGGTGGCGCGGATCGAACCGAACGTGACGCCTTCGATCGTCAACCACTACAACCAGATGGAAGCGGTGCAGATCTACTACAACCTGCCGCAGGATTTCCCGCGCGACAAAGGCATGCAGCTGATCGACCAGCTGGTGGCCGAGGCGCGCCTGCCGGCCGGCGTCAAGATCGGCTACACCGGCGAGAACGAGAACCTGCAGGAGAGCAAGGACAACTCCATGCTGCTGCTGTTGGGCTCGATCTTCGCCATGTATATCGTGCTGGGCATCCTGTACGAGAGCCTGGGCCAGCCGCTGACCATTCTTTCCACCCTGCCGGCAGCAGGCGCCGGCGCGTTCCTGGCGATGCTGGTGACGCAGACGCCGATGTCGCTGATCGGCGTGATCGCGATCCTGATGCTGATCGGCATCGTGAAGAAGAACGCCATCCTGATGGTGGATTTCGCCCTGGTGCGCCAGCGCGAATACGGCCTGTCGGCGCCGGAGGCGATCCGCGAGGCCGCCCTGGTGCGCTTCCGCCCGATCACCATGACCACCCTGGTGGCGATCGGCGCCGCACTGCCGCTGGCGATCGGCTTCGGCATAGGCGCGGAAACGCGCCAGCCGCTGGGCGTGGCCATCGTGGGCGGCTTGCTGGTGTCGCAGCTGCTGACCCTGTTGAGTACGCCGGCGATCTATCTTTGGAATCACGACCGCAAGGAGCGCAAGGCGGCGCGGCGGCTGAAGCGCGAGGCGAAGCGGGCGTTGAAGGCGGCGGGACAGGCGGCCTGATGGCGCGCGCCGGGGTGAGCGGTCGGGGCCCTTTGCCCGTCATTCCGGCCTGCGCCGGAATGACGGGCAAGAGCATGAACAGCGCCCCCTGCCTTCCGACACGGCCGGACTAAAGGCACATCCGCACATGGTGCGTGACGCGGTCATATAGCCGATATGATTGCTCACACCCCCGGTGCCCACTGCGCCGGTACCCACTGGCGCGCGCCGATATGCCATGCAGGCTTCGCCCGGCGCGCGTCTAGAACACTCGGTACGGAAACCCCGTGAATATCTTCGCGCCGCTGATTCGTCGCCCCATCGGCACCTCGCTGCTCGCCATCGGCCTGGTGATGGCCGGTTTCTGGGCCTATCTGCTGCTGGGCGTCGCGGCACTGCCGACCATCGAGTTCCCAGGCGTGGTGGTGTTCGCGCAGATGCCGGGCGCCAATGCGCAGACCATGGCCAGTTCGGTGGTGGCGCCGCTGGAGCGGCATCTGGGGCGGATCCCCGAGATCAAGCAGATGGTCTCGACCACCAACGATGGTGCCACGCAGATCCAGATCCTGTTCAATTTCGGCCGCAGCGCGGACAAGGCCGCGCGCGACGTGCAGGCGGCCATCAATGCCGCCCAGCCCGACCTGCCCAGCGGGATGCCGAGCCCGCCGCAGTATTTCAAGTTCGATACCTCGCAGATCCCGGTGCTGCTGATCTCGCTCACCTCGACCAGCCTGCCGCCGGACAAGCTGTACGACCTCACCGACACCATGCTGAAGCCGGCCGTGGCGCAGGTGCCGGGCGTGGCCCAGGTGCAGGTGTTCGGCGGCACGCCGCATGCGGTGCGGGTGGCGCTGCATCCGGATTCGCTCGCCGCCAAGCAGCTCACCAGCGACGACGTCAGCAATGCGCTGATCGCGGCCAACGTCACCGCGCCGCAGGGCATGCTCAGCAATGGCTGGACGCAGATGACGGTGCTGGCGAACGATTCGCTGCATACCGCCGACGAGTTCGGCGCCTTGCTGATCGCCTCGCGCAAAGGCACGCCGGTGCGGCTGTCCGACGTCGCCACCATCACCAGCGGCCAGCAGGACGAGTTCCAGGCCGCCTGGTTCAACGGCAACCGCACGGTGGCCATGCAGATCAGCAAGCGCGCCGACGCCAACGCCGTGGCGACCGCCGATGCGATCCGCGCCAAGCTGCCGGAGTTCCAGCACTTGATGCCGGCGGACGTGCAGATCACGCCGATCTTCGACCTCACCCAGACCACCAAGTCGGCGCTGCACGAGGTGGAGATCGCACTGCTGCTCAGTATCGCCATGGTGGCGGTGGTGATGCTGATCTTCCTGCGCCGCATCGGCCCGACCCTGATCGCCATGCTGAGCGTGCCGCTGTCCCTGGCCGGCGCCTTCGTGCTGATGTGGGTGCTGGGCTACACGCTCAACACCTTGTCGCTGGTGGCGCTGGTGCTGTGCATCGGCTTCGTGGTCGACGACGCCATCGTGGTGATCGAGAACATCGTGCGCCACATGGAGATGGGCGAGCGGCCGCTGCAGGCCGCGCTCATCGGCGTGCGCGAGATCGGCTTCACCGTGGTATCGATCACCCTGTCGCTGGTGGCGGTGTTCGCACCGATGCTGTTCGGCAATAACTTTTTCACCACGCTGATGAAAGAGTTCTCGGTGACGCTCACCGCGACGGTGGTGATCTCCGCCATCGTGTCGCTGACCCTGACGCCGGCGCTGTGCGGACGCTATCTCAGCCTCGAGCATGCCGACGGCAAGCCCGTCTCGGCCCTGTCGCGCCTGGCCGGGAACTTCGACCGCTGGCTGCTGCACATCTACGAACGCTCGCTGGACTGGGCCATGCACCATCGCGGGCTGATGCGCTGGCAGCCGCCGATCCTGCTGGTGTTGACCGGCGTGCTGGCCTTCGCCGTGGTGAAGACGGCAGGCGGCGGCATCATGCCGGAGGAAGACATCGGCATGCTGCAGGCCAATGTGACCCTCGACGCCAATATTTCGCCGACCCTGCTCGCCGAGCGTGCGCAGAAGATCGGCGAGATCATGCTGAAGGATCCGGCGGTGCTGGACGTCACCACCATCCTGGGCGGCAACAACAACAACGGTGCGGTCGGCAACAGCATCACCCTGTTCGTCGACCTGAAGACCCTGGGCAAGCGGCCCGGCCAGCGGCAGGAGCCGGTCAAGGACGTGATCAAGCGCCTGGACGCGCAGTACAAGGCCATCCCGGACATCACCGCCTCGCTCACCCCGCTGCAGTTCATCGGCGGTGGCGGCGGTGGTGGAGGTGGCGGCGGGCAATATCAGTTCCAGCTCAGCAGCGCCAGCGGCACCGACCTGCAAGGCCCGACGCTCAAGCTGGCCCGCGTGATGCGCGGCCTGAAGGAATTCCGCGACGTCACCACCAACTTCGATTCGATCGGCAAGCAGCAGAAGCTGAAGGTGGACCGCGATGCGGCCGGCCGCCTGCTACTGAGCGCGGCGTCGGTGGATACCGCCTTGTACAACGCGTTCGGACAGCGGCCGGTCTCGGTGATCTATTCGGACATCAACCAGTACTGGGTGGTGCTGACCTCGGCCGCGCAGTCGATCAGCCCGGACACGCTGCTCAACACCTACGTGCGCAACACGCAGGGCAAGATGATCCCGCTGTCCGCGGTGGCGCGGATCGAGCCGAACATCGCGCCGCTGGAGATCCGCCACTACAACCAGCTGGAATCGTCGTCCATCAGCTACAACCTCGCCGATGGCGTGTCGCAGGTGGAGGGTCTGCGCCGCGTCGACGACGCGATGGCCGCGGCCAGCCTGCCGGCCGGCGTGCAGAAGAAGTACAGCGGCAACAACCAGCAGCTGATGGAAGCGCTGACCAACGGCCTGTTCATCTTCTTCGCGGTGATCATGGCGATGTATATCGTGCTGGGCATCCTGTACGAGAGCCTGGTGCATCCGCTGACCATTCTTTCCACCTTGCCGGCGGCGGGCATGGGTGCGTTCCTGGCGATGCTGGTGACGCATACCCAGCTGACCATGATGTCGGTGATCGCGATCCTGATGCTGATCGGCATCGTGAAGAAGAACGCCATCCTGATGGTGGACTTCGCCCTGGTCGCCGAGCGCGAGCACGGCCGCTCGCCACCGGAGGCGATCCGCGAAGCGGCGCTGGTGCGTTTCCGCCCGATCACCATGACCACCCTGGTGGCGATGGGCGCGGCGCTGCCGCTGGCGATCGGCTTCGGTGCGGGTTCGGAAATGCGCCAGCCGCTGGGCGTGGCGATCCTCGGCGGCCTGTTCGTGTCGCAGCTGCTGACTCTGCTCAGCACGCCGGCGATCTACCTGCGCGTGCACGACCGCAAGGCGCGCAAAGCGGCGCGGCGTGCGAAGCGGGAAGCGCGTCGCGCGTTGAAAGCCGCCAACCAGGGTGCATAAGAGCGTGGCGTAGGTTGGGGTGAGCACAGCGAACCCCAACAGACGTCGCAACATGGCAGGCCTGTTGGGGTTCGCTGCGCTCACGCCAACCTACGTTCAGTCTTTTGGGCTGGTGCAGGCGGCGTAGCGCTTGCCTTCGACGCGCAGCAGCGGCTCCGTACCTTCGGCACCCAGCGTCGCGCTGTAATGCTCGGGCGAATCGAACGCCACGCGGCCGTGCAGCGTGGCCGGTGCGGTGCAACGCAGGCTCCAGTCCAGCGAGGTACGGCTGCGATGTTCGTCGCTGCGTGCGCAGCTCGCGCCATCGGTCGGCGCCAGGCTGGCGAACGAAGCCCAGGGATCGGCGTCTTCATCCACGCAATGCCAGGCCACCGTTTCGTGCGGCGCGCCCTTGGCGCTGGAATGCGTGACGATCTTCCACAAGCCCGGCATGGCCTGGAAATCGCCGGCATCGGCATGCGCGTGCGGCGTCAGCACGGACGACAGCAGCAGTACGGTAAGTGCGGCGCGAGCGAGGCGCGCCAGCTGATAAGCGACAGGCATGAAAGAGTCCCGCGGGTGATTCACGTCCGCCGGCGTCGCCTCCCTGCGGCGCCGGCACGGTGGCGCCATGGCCCGGTGGCCATGGCGCGCTCAGTGCAGGAGCTCAGTCCTGCAGATCGTCGTTGTCGTCGCCGTCGGCGTCATGCCGCGCATAGCGGCCGAAGTCGAACATGTCCATCAGGTTGCCCAGCGCCGGCGCGTTGACCGGCACGTACGGATTGCCCGGACGCGCGCGCGGGTTCGGCAGGTTGTCGCGGCCACGCGGCGAGATGGTCTCGTGCAGGCCCCAGTTGGCTTCGACGAATTTGCCGAAGGAGACGTGGTCGTAATAGGTGTGCACCACGCGCCCGCCGGTGGAGTAGCGCGAGATCACCAGCATCGGGATGCGCGTGCCGTCGCCGAAGAAGTCGATCGGCTGGATGTAACCGGAATCCCAGTAGCCGCCGCCTTCGTCGAAGGTCACCACGATCGCGGTGTCCTTCCACACTTCCGGATTGGCCTTGGCCATCTCCACGATCTTCTTCACGTAGCCCTCGAACAGGCCCAGCTTGGACGAAGCCGGATGGCCGTCGAGGATGGCGTCGGGCTTGGCGATCGCCACCGCGGGCAAAGTGTTGTTCTGGATATCGCGGTACAGGTCGTTGATGTCCTGGTTGTTGGCGCGCAACTTCGGATCGGTCATCACCTGGGTGGAGTACAGGAACGGATCGCAGATATTGCAGAAGGTGCCGGCCTCGCCGTTCTCCTTGCCGTCGCCCCAGCCTTCGCCGTAGTACTTCCAGCTCACGTGGTGGCGGCTGAGCAGCAGGGCGAGGTTGTCCTGCCGCGTCGGCGGGAGGGTGAACTGGTCGGCGCCCAGCGGCGCGGGCGTGCCATCGCCCAGGTAGCCGGGGTTGTAGTTATTGACCAGGTAATACGCATCGCGCTTGCAGTCGCCGCCGCGGAAGCTGCGGTACGGCAGGCTGCGCAGGTAGTCCTTCACCGCGGACACGCCGGGCTGGCTTTCGTCTTCGCAGTTCACGTAGGAACCGCCGCCGTAGCCGTCCTGGGTGTACCAGTTGTCGGTGCCGGGCATCGGATCGGGGTTCTCGATCTGATTCGACGGCGGCGTGGCGGGACGGCCCTGCGCGTCGGCGTAATAGATGAGGCTGCCGTAGCCGAGCATGATGTGGTTGGCACCGGTGCCGCCCATCACGGACTGGTGGAAGTTGTCGCTCAGCGCGTAGTTGCGCGCCAGCTCGTTGAAGTACGGCGCGTCGCCCTTGGCCATGTTGAGGAACTGCATGGCGGTGGAGCCTTCGCCGGTGCTCTGGTCGTTGAAGTTGGCCGGCTGCGGCGCGCCGTTGCTGCCGGCACCGAAGCTGGTTTCCACCCACGGGAACAGGTCGTTGCGGCAACCGCTGGGGTTGCTGCGCGTGGCCGCGGCGGTGGAGCAGTCGAGCTGCTGCCACATCTGGAAGAAGCGGTGCACGGGGCTGTTGGCGTAGTCGTCGTAGCTGAGCGAGGCGCTCATGTCGACCGGCGCGTTGGCGAGCTGGGTGGGAAAGCGCGTGTCGACCACGTGCTGCGGCAGGCCGGTGCCGCCGCTGGCGAGCTGGCCGTATTCGCCGGCGGGCAGGCCCGGTTCGACCGCCTCGGCCTGCGCGGCGGAGGCGAAGTAGGCCTGGGTCGGCGCGCCGCCGGTATTCATCGCCGGCAGCAATGCATAAGGCGTGGTGCGGGTGGGCGCGACGGTGAACTTGCCGGTGTCGGTGGCCTGCCACTGCTTGGCCAGCGCGACGTTCGGGCCCGGCGTGCCGTCGGCATTGACGATGCCTTCGGACAGCAGGTTGTGCACGCTCTGGCCCTTCGGCGGCGTGTAAGTAGCGTAGACGTGGTCGAAGGTGCGGTTTTCACCGATCAGCAGGATCACGTGCTTGATCGGCGTGCGCGTGCGATCGCTGCGGTCGCCCGGCTCACCGGGACGATGCAAGGTGACGATGCCGCCCGGCAGGCCCGGACGCGGGCTGGTGCCGGCACCGGGAATACCGTGGCGGAACGCGGCATCCTGCTCGGCGGTCGTGGTTTGCGCGCCCGCGGCGCCGGCCAGGACGGTGGCGAGCGTGGCGGTCAAGAACGGCAGATAACGCTTTCGGCCGTGAAGCGTGGGCATGGCTTTGGACTCCTGCAGCATGACGCTGCGCGTGGTCCCCCTGATGCGGCCACGTGCCGTGGAATCACGTGGCCGGCGCGGAGCATGGTCTTCGCGGATGACGTTGCGTTGGCAGCAAAGCGACAGCGATGGCGGTGCAGATGACAGTGCCGCGACAAGCGCAAGGGCTTGCGGATACGCAAAAAACCGCGTTTTTTCAGGCTTTCGGCAACAGCTTGAACGGCCGCATCATTTCGTTGTCTTCGTGCTCGAGCAGATGGCAATGCCACACGTATTTGCCGGGCTCGCCTTCGAATCGCACGATGATGCGAGTGACCATGTCGGGGTCGGCGCGCACGGTGTCTTTCCAGCCGGCCTCATGCGGCGGCGGCGGCTGGCCGGGGCCGGTGTACTTCAGTTCCTTGCGTTCGTTCCAGGCGAACAGGTCGAACGGGCGGCGCTCGACGATCTGGAAACGCACCAGGTGCAGGTGGATCGGATGCGCGTCGCCGGTGAGGTTGACCAGGCTCCAGATCTCCACGCTGTCCTGCATGGGGTCCTCGGTGATCGGGTCGGACCAGTGGTGGCCGCCGAGCGTCATCATCATCGCGTTGCCGTTGGCGTCGTCCATCTCGCCGACGGCGAGGATGCGTTCGCGCGTGGCCGTGGCCGGGTCCATGCGCGGCACCGCGCGCAGCGTGGCCGGCACGGCGACCGAAGCGGCGCGCTTGTCGCCGCGCTCGCGCACGCGGAACTGCAGCAGCGGTTCGGAAGGTTGGCGCAGTTCCACCGACTGTCCGTCGAGGCCGGAGAAATCGACCACCACGTCGGCGCGCTCGGCCGGATACAGCTCCACGCGCATGCGTTCCAGCGGCGCGCCGAGCAGGCCCTGGTCGCTGCCGATCTGCACGAACGGGCGGCGGCTCGAAAGGCTCAGCTCGTAGTGGCGCGCGTTGGCGGCATTGATCAGGCGCAGGCGGTAGCGGCGCGGTTCCACTTCCATGAACGGATACAGCTTGCCGTTGCACAGCGTGGCGTTGCCGTAGGCCTCGGAGACCCACGGCGCGGCGGGATCGTCGGAGACCGGATAGTAGAGCTGGCCATCGCGCGCGATCAGGCGGTCGCACAGGATCAGCGGCAGCTCGTGTTCGCCATCCGGCAGCGCCAGCGCCTGTTCCTGCGGATCGCGCAGCAGGTAGGCGCCGTACAGGCCGGCGTAGATGTTGAGCCGCGTGATGCCCATCGCGTGGTCGTGGTACCAGAGCGTGGCGGCGTCCTGCGCGTTCGGATAGTGGTAGAGCAGCGCATGGCCGGGCGGATAGTCGTCTTCGGGCCAGCCGTCGTCGCCCGGCCCGACGCGCGCGCCGTGCACGTGCGCGACGGTGCGCACGTCGGGCCGATCTTTTTCCGCGCCGTGGATGCTGTGGTCGATCGGCAGCAGATGCTGCGTGGGCAGCGCGTTCGCCCATTCCACCAGGAACGGTTCGCCGCGCCGCGCTTCCAGCGTGGGACCGGGGCTGCTGCCCTGGTAGCCCCAAAGCGTGGTCGGCGGCAGGTCGCGATGCAGGCGCGCCTGGAATGCGCGCATCTCCATGCGATACAGCGGCAGGCGGCGACCGGGGTGCGCGGGATGTTCGCGCTGGCCGACCGGGCGCGCCACCGGCGGCAGCGGCAGTGCATCGACGAAGCGCGCCAGCGTGGCCGGATTCACCAGCGGCTTGTTCGGTTCGGCCAGCTGCGGGGCCATGCGCTTGTCGGCCATCGCCATGGCCGGCGTGGCGCGCAGCAGTTCGGGAAACAGCGGCGCGGCGAGCAACCCGCCGGCGCCAAGCAGGAAGCGGCGGCGCGAGAACGTCATGCGTCCCGCCGGCCGCGAAGGATGGGGCTGGTCATGCGTCCCACGGTAGGCACGCGGCATGACAGCCGCGTGGCAGCGCTCAGTCGGCGGCTTCGGCCGCCACCGCTTCGGGCGCGCGCTCCGCCGGCGGGGGTGCCGGCGGCGCCAGCATGTGCGCCTTCTGCCAGCCGCCCCAGCGGTAATACGCCATGGCCATCAGCATCGAGGCCAGCGAGCCGAGCGGGAAGCTCCACCAGATCGCGTCCGCGCCCAGGCGCGGCATCAGCGCGAAGGCGAACGGCGGGCGGATCAGCCACATCGAAATGGTCAGCACGATCAGCGGCGGCCACACCGCGCCGGTGGAACGCACCACGCCGAACAGCACGAAGGTGATGCCGAAGAACAGGAAGGACCACACCGCGATCATGTTCAGGTGCTGCGCCAGGGCGATCGCATCGCCGTCGCCGGGCAGGAACAGGTGCAGCGCGCCGCGGTTGAATAGATAGATCAGCGCGATCAGGGTGCCGCCGAACAGGAAGTTGTAAGCCACGCCCGCGCGGGCGATGCGGTGCACGCGGTCCCACAGCCGGGTGCCGATGTTCTGCGCGGCCATCGAGGACACCGCCGCGCCGATCGCCATCGCCGGCATCTGCACATAGGTCCACAACTGGGTGGCGGCACCGTAGGCGGCGGTGGTCTGCGAACCGTAGCCGTTGACCAGGCGCATCATCAGCATCGCCGAGGACGAGATCACGATCATCTGCAGGCCCATCGGCAGGCCCTTGAACACCAGCGCGCGCAGGATCGCCGGGTCCGGCTTCAGATAGGCCAGCTCGTCGCCGGTCAGGCGCAGGAAATGCTTGCGCCGGTACAGCGTGGCCAGCAGGGCGATCAGGGCCACGCTCTGCGAGATCAGCGTGGCAAAACCCGACCCTGCGGTGCCCATCGCCGGCACCGGACCCCAGCCGAACATGAAGAGCGGATTGAGCGCGATGTCCATCAGCACCGACATCGCCATGAACATGAAGGGCGTGCGCGCGTCGCCGGCGCCGCGCAGCGTCATCATCAGGAAGTTGTAGAAGTACATCGACGGCATGGCCACGAACACCATGCGCAGGTAGGGCACGGCGTACGGCATGGCGTCGGCCGGCGTGCCGAGCTGCTGCAGCATCCATGCGGTGTTGAAGTAGCCGCACAGCGAAACCAGCATCGACAGCGCCACGAAGAACGTCACGCCGGTGCCGACCACGCGCTTGGCTTCCACCATGTTGCGCGCGCCGAGGCTCTGGCCGACCAGGATGGTGCTGGCCATGCTCACCCCGAACACGGCGGTGAGCAGCAGGAACACGATCAGGCTGGCATTGCTCACCGCGCTCAGTGCCGACTCGCCCAGGAAGTGGCCGATCCACATCGCATTGACGGAGGCGTTGAGCGACTGCAGCACCGTGCTGCCCATGATGGGCAGCGCGAACAGCAGCAGGGTGCGGGCGATCGGCCCTTCGGTGAGCGAGGGCAGGCGACTGGCTGGCGAGGACATGGGCGAGCGTGTGGTTCCGGGCAGACGGCGGTAACGCCAAGGTCTCAGGCGATGGCGTCCGCGTCGGTCCAGGCCGCCGCCGCCAGGCGACGCGCATGATCGCGCACGTCGGACGGCCATGTCTCGATCAATTGTCCGAAACGATCGCGGTCACCACGCCAATAGGCGCGCGAGGCTTCCTCGTAGTGCGGCAGGTCGCCGGCCATGGCCTGCATGAAGCGGTCCAGCGCTTCGCCGGCGCGCAGCGCGCGATCCTGCTCGCCGCGGCGGGCGTCCTCGACCAATCGGCGCAGCGTGGCCGAGGCCCCGCCGGCCTGGGCGGCCAGCCATTCCCAGTGACGCGGCAACAGGGTGACCTCGCGCGCCACCACGCCGAGGCGGGGGCGGCCGGGGCCGCGCGGGGCGGCCTCGGTGGCCGGGCCGGCGAGGCCGAGGCGGGCCAGCACGTCGTCCACGCCGCCGCGGAAATCGATTTCCACGGGCAGGCTGGTCTGGTCGTCGAATACGAGTACCGGTCCCTTGGCGCCGGCGTCGATCGCCTGCTTGGTGGCGGCAGCCACCTCGCGTAGCGGACCCGAGGCGATCAGGCGGTGGCCATCGAAAGCGGTGCAGCTTTGGCTCTGGCTAGGGTGCATGACATTTCATCCGGGGGAAATGTGGGGGTTAGGACGTTTTACCCGGGCTATTGCATCTCCGCAATAACCCTTTGAACTAGATCGATTGGTGCGTCTGGGGGAACGCTGCGTCGAACAAAGGTGGGATTTACCAGTCAGCCCTTGATGGACGACACTTATTGAACCATATAGTTCACAAAATAACCGTCCCCCAAAAGGCACCCCCATGCGTTTGAACAAGGTTTTTCTTAGCGCTTTTGCATTGGCCCTGGCCGGCGCTACTTCGGCCGCTTCGGCCGCGACCCACCTGGAGTTCCAGGGCGGGCGCAGCTATATGGATTCGCACGGCACCAACGCCGCCTTCGTCGAGGCGACCTTCGACGCCCACCCGCTGGGCACCACCCGCTTCACCTGGGCCCCGGACGTTTCCGTGGGCTGGATCGGCGGCCGCAACCTGGCCGACTACCGCGGCAACCGCTACCAGACCGGCGACGACGTGTGGCTGGTCGCCGGCGGCGCGCGCCTGCGCTACGGCAGCGAGGGCGACTGGTACCACGGCTTTTTCTACAGCCTGCAGGGCGCCGTGCAGACCGGCCGCACGATGGCGCTGAGCAGCGTGGGCGAGTTTGTGAATACGGTGGGTTGGCAAGGCAAATACCTCAGCTTCCAGGTCCGGCACATCTCCAACGGCGGCACGCACGGACCCAACCGTGGCGAGACCATGGCGCTGGTAGGCGTGGGCTTCGATCTCTAAGACGCTTTCACCCCCGAAAATTGCAACGGCCCCGAACGGGGCCGTTGTTTTTTTACGAAGCGCTCAGTGGCCGCCGCCCGCCGCGGGCCCGGCCTTGGCCGTAAACGGCGGTTTGGTCATCCAGACCACCACCACCAGGCTGACGAAGATCCAGCCCAGCACGTGGAACACCTCGTTGAAGGAGATCTGGTAAGCCTGCTGGGTGATCATCTGGTTGACCATCGCCGCGGCCGTCTGCGGATCGCCGCCCCCGAGCTGGCTGAGCGCCTGGGTCGAGGTGGGGTTGTAGGGCGTGATGTGCTCGCTCAGCTGGGCGTGGTGCACCACCGCGCGGCGGTCCCACATGAAGGTGGTCAGCGAGGCCGAGAAGCTCGCCCCCAGGGTGCGCAGGAAGGTGGCCAGGCCACCGCCCGCGGCGATCTCGTGCGGCTGCAGGTCGGACAGCAGGATGGTGGTCACCGGCATGAAGAACAGCGCCACGCCCAGGCCCTGCAGCAACTGCACGCCGGCGATGTGCATGAAGTCGATGTCCAGGAAGAAGTCCGAGCGCAGGAAGCTGGTGGTGCCCATCACCAGGAACGAGATCGATGCCACCAGGCGCAGGTCGAAGCGGGTCGAGTACTTGCCCACCGCGAAGGTCAGCAGCACCGGCAGGATGCCCAGCGGCGCGCTGGCGAAGCCCGCCCACGTCGAGGTGTAGCCCAGGTTGCGCTGCATCCACTGCGGCACCAGCAGGCCGATCGCGAAGAACGCCGCATACGCCAGTACCAGCGAGAGCGTGCCCATGCGGAAGTTGCGGTGGCGGAACAGGCGCAGGTCGACGATCGGTTCCTTGTCGGTGAGCTCCCAGATCAGGAACACCAGGATGCCCAGCACGGCGACGATGCTGGTGACCACGATGAAGGTGGAATTGAACCAGTCCTCGTCGTTGCCCTTGTCCAGCACGATCTGCAGCGCACCCACGCCGACGATCAAGGTGATCAGGCCGACGTAGTCCATCTTCGGCCGCGTGGTGACGTCCTTGCGCTCCTTCATCTGCGCGCCGATGACCATGCTGGCGAAGATGCCGATCGGCACGTTGATGAAGAAGATCCACGGCCAGGAGTAGTTGTCGGTGATCCAGCCGCCCAGGATCGGACCGGCGATCGGCGCCACCACCGTCACCATCGCCAGCAAGGCGAGCGCCATGCCGCGCTTGGCCGGTGGATAGATCGAGATCAGCAGCGCCTGCGTGACCGGATACATCGGGCCGGCCACCGCGCCCTGGATCGCGCGGAACAGGATCAGCATGCTCATGCTCTGCGCGATGCCGCACAGGAACGAGGCTAGCGAGAACAGCAGGGTCGACCACATGAACATCTTCACCTCGCCGAAGCGGCGGGTGAGGAAGCCAGTGAGCGGCAGCGAGATGGCCATGCTCACCGCAAACGAGGTGATCACCCAGGTGCTCTGGTTCACGCTCACGCCGAGGTTGCCGGCGATAGTCGGCAGCGACACGTTGGCGATGGTGGTGTCCAGCACCTGCATGAAGGTCGCCAACGACAGGCCGACCGTGGTCAGCGCCATGTTGGGGGGACGGAATTGAGTGCTCATGGGATAGGCGTGCCGGAGGGAATGGGCGTGGCGCGAGGGCGGGAGTCAGCGGCAGCGGCGGATTCCCGCGAAGGAATCCGCCGCCGGCGGCTTACTTCTGGCCCGCCATGTTGGCGTGGATGATCTGGCCGATCGCGCTGTCGGCCTGGGCCATCTGTTTGGCGTACACGTCGGTGTTGAAGGCCGGCTGGGTCGGCGCCTGCGTGGCCAGCATCGGGCCGGTCTGGTCGTGCAGGTTCACGTCCACGTTGGTGGACAGGCCGATCCGCAGCGGGTGCTCGTCAAGCTGCTTGGGATCGTCGAAGAACACGCGCACCGGCACGCGCTGCACGATCTTGATCCAGTTGCCGGTGGCGTTCTGCGCCGGCAGCAGCGAGAACGCGCTGCCGGTGCCCACGCCCAGGCTCTGCACATGGCCCTTGTAGGCGACCTTGCCGCCGTACATGTCGGCGCGGATTTCCACCGGCTGGCCGATGCGCATGTGGGTGAGCTGGGTTTCCTTGAAGTTGGCGTCGATCCACACCTGGTGCAGCGGCACCACCGCCATCAGCGGCGCGCCGGTGGCGATGCGCTGGCCCAGCTGCACCGAGCGCTTGGCGACATAGCCGTCGACCGGCGCCACGATGGTGGTGCGCAGGTTGTCCAGGTAGGCGGCGCGCAGCTTGGCGGCGGCGGACTGTACGTCCGGATGCGAGGCGACCACGGTGTCGTCGACCAGCACCTTGCTGGTCTCGAACTGCTGCTGCGCGGTGATCAGCCCGCTCTCGGCGGTGGTCAGGGTGTCCTGCGCATGCGACAGCTCCTCGGCGGAGATCGCACCGGACTTGGCCAGGTCGCGGCGGCGGTTGAAGTCGGCGCGTGCCTTGTCCACGGCTACCTTGCGCGCGGCCACGTCGGCCTGCGCACCGGAGACATTGCTGTACAGGCCGCGCACGTGGCGCACGGTGCTGGCCAGGTTGGCCTTGGCTTCGGCCAGGGCGACTTCGGTGTTGCTCGGATCGAGCTTCACCAGCACGTCGCCGGCGTGCACCAGGTCGCCGTCGTCGGCGCCGATGGTCACCACGGTGCCGGGCACCTGCGGGGTGATCTGCACCACGTTGCCGTTGACGTAGGCGTCGTCGGTGCCTTCGTACCAGCGGCCGTCGAGGAAGTACCAGGCGGTCCAGCCGGCGGCGGCGAGGATCAGCGCCACGCCGAGCAGGCGCAGCAGCAGGCCGCGGCGGCTCTTCGGGGGCTGGGGAGCGGCGTTGTCGGCCGCGAGCGGGGTTTGGCTAGACATGGCGAAAAGCCTTCAGAGAGAACGTGCGGAAGAGGAAGAAGAGGAAGCGGGTGCGTCGGCCAGCGCATGCGCGTCGGCCTGCGGGCGGAAGCCGCCGCCGAGCGCCTGGATCAGCTGCACCGACAGATCGACCTGCTGCGCCTGCAGCGCGGCCATGCGCTGCTGCGCCTGCAACAGCTGCTGGCGCACGATCAGCGCTTCGAGGTAGTTGCCGATGCCGGCCTTGTAGCGCTGGTCGGAGAGCTGCCAGGCCTGGGTGGCGGCATCGAGTGCGCGCTGCTGCGCGTCGATCTGGCGCTGCGCGGACTGCAGCGCGTTGTAGTCGTCGGACACTTCATTGGTGGCGGCGACCAGGGTCTGGTTGTACTGCGCCACCGCCAGGTCGTACTGCGCGTCCTTGCCGGTGAGGTTGGCGCGCAGGCGGCCGCCGTCGAAGATCGGCAGGCTGATCGAGGGCGCCACTTCATAGAAGCGGTTGCGCAGGCTGAACAGGTTGCCGCCGCCCAGGTTCAGCAGGCCGGCCATGGCGCCGATGCTGACGTTGGGCATGAACTCGCTTTGGGCGACCTTGATGTCCTTGCTCGCCGCCTCGACGCGCCAGCGCGCGGCGACCAGGTCGGCGCGATGGCCGATCAGGTCCACCGACAGGTTGCCGGGCACAAGCAGCGCGGTGGGCTTCAGTGCCTGCGGGCGTTCGATCTCCAGGCCGCGGTCCGGACCCTTGCCCAGCAGCACGGACAGCGCCGAGCGCGCCGCGTCGATGGAACGATCGGCCGCGGCCTGCTGCTGCTCGGCGGAGGCGACTTCGCTGTCGGCCTGCTTGAGCTGCAGCTGGTTGTCGATGCCGGCGCTGACCCGCTGGCGGGTCAGGTCGCGGGCGCGGTTGGAGCGTTCCAGTTCGGCCTTGGCCACGTCGGCTTGCGCATAGGCGTAACCGAGCTGGGTGTAGGCGCGGGCCACATGGGTCGAGAGCTGGATGCGCGCGGCCTGGCGGTCGATCTCGGCGGCGCGGGCGGCGCCCAGCGCGGCTTCCCACGCGGCGCGCTTGCCGCCCCACAGATCCAGGCCCCAGTTGAAGCTGGCGTAGCCGTACTTGGCCCAGGCGAAGTGGCCCTCCGGCGCGATCAGGCCGTCCGGCAGGCGCGCGCCGGCGATGCTGGCGCCGGCATTCACGGTCGGCCCGCGCGCCGCGTCGGCCACGCCGACGCTGGCCTGGGCCTGCTGGGCGCGCGCATCGACGGCGGCCAGGCTGGGGTTGTCGCGCAGCGCTTCGCCGATCAAGGCATCGAGCTGGCGGTCGCCCAGGGCGCTCCACCAGTCCTGCTGCGGCCAGGCCGCGGGCGAGACCTCGATGCCTTGAAGGCTGCGCTCGCTTTTGAGCGAGGACGCTTCCGCGAGCGTGCCGGACGGATGCAGGCCGCCGCTGCTGACGCAGCCGGCCAGGGCCAGGCTCAGTCCGATTGCCGCCGCCGTAATGTGCAGACGCATGGTCTTAAGTCCAGAAAGTGAAGTGGTGAATCAGTGCTTGTCGCGCAGTGCGTGAAGCACGCGCGTGAGGTAGTCGCGCAACTGTTGCCGCTCGATTTCGTCCAGCGAGCGCTGCGCGGCCTTGAGGACCCGGTCGTTGCAGTTCATCAGCTCCTGCGTCATCGCCTGGCCCTCGTCGGTCAGCTCGATGCGCAACGCGCGCCGGTCTTGCTCATGCGGGCGGCGGCGCAGGTAGCCCTTGCCTTCGAGCTGGTCGAGCTGGCGGGTCATGGCGCCGCCGTCCAGTTCGATCGAGCGGGCCAGCTCTCCGGCCGTCATCGGCCCCAGCGCGGACAGCCGCTTGAGGATCAGGAACTGGGTAAAGCGCAGGTCGATGCCCTTGGCGATCAGTTCCGCTTCCATCTTGCGGACGATTTCCGTGCGTACGGCGGCCAGCAGCGTGCCGATGCTTTCCTGCATGGGGGGGTTTGACGGATTCATAGCCGCGCATTCTATTGCCGCTCAAATATTTGTCAAGGCAAATATATGGCAAGCATATTATGCCCCTGCAATCATTCAGGCGGCCGCCAGCGGGCGCGGCCGTGCGGGTACCGCCGCGCGGCGCGCCGCCAGTTCGTCGGCGACCATGGCGGCCAGGGCCGGATCGCGGATGGCGAACAGGTCGAACACGCCCAGCGCCTGCAAGGCCGGCAGGGTGTCCAGCAGTTTCGGCTCCACCTGGCGGCGCAGGCTTTCCGGGGTGAGCGGGTCGAGCATCAATTGGGCGCTGACCACGAAACGGGTCAGCACCTCGGCGGCGTCCATCGGAATGGACGGCGAGTCATTGGGGGACATGCCGGTCTCCTTCTGGAAGGTTTCAAGTAGGACGTCCGCGGTGGCTCGGGCGTGACCGCGCGTGGCGAAGGGACGTCGCGCCCGGGGTAGGCGCAGTACATAAGGCTAGGCGCAGACCGGAATGGCCTGATATCGTCAGATAGACATTTTGTATCTAGAACCCGTCATTCGATATATCGCCATGTCCCAGACCCCGCACGGCACCATCGAACATTTCCATTGGCTGGAAAGCGCCGAAGGCCCGGATCTCATCGCCTACGTGCTCAATGGCCAGGGCGAAAACAAAGCCTTCCACACGGTGGAATCGGACTGGCACAGCCACGTGCGCGGCCAGTTCTTCTACCTGGAGAAAGGCCTGATCAGCGTGCGCACCGCCTACGGCGCCTGGACCCTGCCGCCGCATCGGGTGGGCTGGCTGCCGCCGGGCGAGCTGCATACCGTGCGGGTGGCCGAGGCGACCCAGGGCTGGGGCGTCTACGTGGCGCCCGACGCCTCGGCCGGCCTGCCAGGCCGCACCTGCGTGCTCAATGGCAACGAACTGATGCGCGCGCTGGTGCTGCGCGCGGCCACCTGGTCGCCGATGCAGGCGCTGGCGGAGGAACAGGAGCGCCTGCTCGCCGTGCTGATGGACGAAATGCGCCGCGCGCCGGAAGAACCGCTGCACCTGGTGCTGCCCAGCGATCGCCGGCTGCTGCGCATTGCCCACGCCGTGCTGGAGCATCCGGACGACGTACGCACGCTGGAAGAATGGGCCGACTGGGCCGGCCTGTCGCCGCGCACGGTCACCCGCCTGTTCCGCTACGAAACCGGCAGCAGCTTCGCGCAATGGCGCCAGCAGGCGCGGCTGGCGCGGGCGCTGGAACGGCTGGCCTCGGGTGAAGCGGTGGCCAGCGTGGCCGATGCGCTGGGCTATGCCAGTGTCAGCGCGTTCGTGGCGATGTTCCGGCGCAGCTTCGGGCTGTCGCCCGGGCGCTATTTCGATCCGCAGGCGGTGATCGCCTGAACCGGGTTCAGGGCGACGCTTTCGGCTTGCGGCCGCGGCGCGGCTTGGCATCCTTGGCCGCGATCAGCCCCTGGATGTAGCCAATACCGTCTTCTTCCGGAAAGAACGCGACCACGTCCGCCACGGACAGGCCGTAGCGCTTGCGCAGCTCCAGGAATTCCTCGCGGGCGCGCACCATCCGCGTGGTCCCGGTGGGCTTGCCTGCATCCGTTTCCTGCTGCTGATCGAGTGCGGCGAGCTCTTCCTGGAAGCGCCGGAATGCGTCTTTGGGGATGGTCATAAAGGCGGGGATGTCGACCGGAACGGCCATTGTGGCACGAGCCCCCGCCGGCCGAAGCGGCGTCCAGGCTGAAAGTTTCACGTAAGCGAAGAGGTCCGCCATATCCTCGGCGCCGCTTCGACTGCCCAATTGCGACGAGATCGGCGATATGGCGCGGCGGCTCGCAGTACAAACGGGCGTCGTTCCGGCGGACGGGAGGGTCGCGTTCCGGAGCATGAAGGGAGAGCGGAACTAAGGGTATCCACGCGGCGTCCGTTAACGTTACCGGCAGCCGTGGAATCCTTCACTATGGTTTCACGGCAACCGCTGTCCCATTCGATATTTGCTGTATCCGCAGGCGGCGGTCTTCACATTTGAAGCCGACGCTCTAACAAGCTCAGGGGAGCCAGGATGCAATCGAGAGCTGTGGAGAATCCTCTGCTACGCCATGGAGCGGCGGCGCTGTTTTATGCCTTGGGGTTCGTACTCCTGCGCCAGGTTTCTTTTTCGTACTGGGTACTGTTCGCCGGTTATCGCCTGACCGTCCTGTTGCTGGTGCCGCGGCGCTACTGGCCCGCGCTGGCCGTGGGCGAGCTCGGCCCGCTCGGCTACACCGCGTGGCTGTGCATGGACGATTTCGGCGGGACGTGGTCGGCGATCATGATGGTGCCGCCGATCGCGCTGGCGATGCCGGTGGTGCATCTGTGCCGCGAACGCTGGCAGCTGTTCCAGGGCCGGCATAACGTGCGCATCAGCATCCTGTTGCTGTGCGCGCTGGCCTGTTCGCTGGTGTGGACGCTGGCCAACCTTGCCGCGGTATCGGTGTCGATCAAGCCGGTGGGCTATCCGCCGATGGATTACCCGCTGCTGGCCGGCCGCTGGCTGATCGGCAATTACCTCGGCGTGCTGACCGTGGCGCCGCTGGCGCTGATGATTCGCGAAGTGTGGCAGCTCACCCCGGCGCATGATCGCTGGACGCGGCTGATGGACAGCCGTCTGTTCCTGGAAAGCGCGCTCGGCCTGCTGCCGGTGCTGATGCTGCTGGCCTGGATCGGCGGCGGCGGCATGGGCGAGCAGGCGCGCCAGGTGGCGCGCATGAGCATGTTCATCCCGGTGGTGTTCCTGGCCCTGCGCCATGGCTGGTACGGCGTGGCGATCGGCGGAACGATGGCCAGCACGGCGGTGGTGTTCACCATGCCAGCGGCGTTCGATCCGGGCACCATGCAGGCGGAGGTGCTGATCGCCTTCACCATCTCCACCATGATGATGTTCGGTGCGCGCATCTCGGTGCTCAACCGGCGCGACCTGCAGGAGCGCCTCGACGCGCGCCAGACGCTGGCGCTGGCCCAGCGCACGCTGTTCCTCGGCGAACTGCGCATGCGCCAGACCGCGATGGCGATCGAGCAGGTGCGCGGCAGCATCCAGCAGACCAGCAACCTGATGCTGGAGCGCCTGCGCTACACCGTGCCGACCGCGGAAGAGCGCCAGTACCGCCTGCAGACCGCGTTGAACCAGGACCAGCTGTTCCGCCTGTCCGACAATCTGCATCCGGTGAGCTGGCGCCAGCGCGGGCTGCCGGCCGCGCTGCGCGAAGGCGCCGTGGCCCGCACCCTGGAAGCAGCCGGCGTGCGCTACACCTGCGATATTGAAGGCCGCGGCCTGAGCCAGCTCTCGCCCGGCATCCATCTGGTGCTGTACCGGACCATCGGCGAGATCGCCGGCAGCCTGTGCGGCGAGCGCGACGTCAGCGGCATCCACGTACGCCTGCGCGGCGGTGCGTTCGACGGCCGCCGCTGGGTGGTGATGCGCATCGACGGCCACCGCGACGAAACTGCAGCCCGCTCCGTGCGCTGGGGTGAGCTGATGCAGGGCCTGGCCACCACCAGCACCGGGTTGGACGCGATCCGCGACCAGGTCGCGCTGTTCGAGGGCCAGGTGCGCGAGCGCCGCATCGCCCGCGGCAGCCGGATCAGCCTGATCCTGCACAACCCGGAATAAGACGGGCACCGCATGAAAAAGGGCGCGCCATCTGGCGCGCCCTTTTTATTGATCTGCTTGCCGGCCGTCGCTTACTGGGCGTGCGTGCTGCACTCCACCGGATCGTTGCAGGTGGTGGTGTCGGCGGCGAAGGCCGAATGGCCGTTGGCGAGCGGGCGGACGGTGACACGGATGTCGTTGTCGCGATACACCGTTTCACCGGTCTGGCCGGTAGCGGCCGTGGTGAGCGCCGAAGCATTCGGACCGGCCGACATGCTGTCCGCATCCGAGCCGATCGGCAGCACCAGGAACTGGCCATTGGCGGCGGCGACCGCGCCGCGCACCTTGCCGTTGAGGTCGTTGACCTGGATGTAGCGCACGCCGTCCTTGATGAACACGTAGACGTGCCAGCGCGGGCTGGAGCTGACGTCGGTGGCATTGGGCCAGGACTGGCCCAGGCCGGTGGCCGGGAACTGGCGGGCCATGGCCGAGGTGGAAATCGCGAGGGCGGCGAACAGGCCCACCCGAACCAGACTACGTGCACTCAGCATAACGGCCCTTCCTGTAGGTCCTTGGTGCGAACCGCGGCACTCTATCAGTGAAATCCGTGATGAATATGTGAGCAGTCAGGCCAAAAACACGGTCCGGCCCGACTGCCACATGAACGCACCGATCAATGCGCCGCCGCAGCTTCCTGCGTTCGCACCGGCTTGACGTAAGTGTCGAAAAGTTCGTCGATCCGACGGTATTCGTCGTACCAGGAATCGGGCTGCACGAAACCGTGCCGCTCCATCGGATACAGCGACATCCAGAACCTGTGCTTATGCAACTCGATGAAGCGCTGGTACAGCCGGATCGAATCGCTGGCCAGCACGTTGTCGTCGACCAGGCCGTGCTGGATCAGCAAGGCATCCTGCAATTTGTCGGCATATTCGATCGGCGAACTGGCCGTGTAGGCCTCCGGGTCGAGCTGCGGATCGTTGAGGATGTTCGAGGTGTATTCGTGGTTGTAGCTGGACCAATCGCTGACCGGCCGCTGCGCGGCGCCCGCGGCGAACTCGCCCGGCGCGCGCAGCAGCGCCATCAAGGTCATGAAGCCGCCATAGCTGCCGCCATAGATGCCCACGCGCTGCGGATCCACGCCGTGCTGCTTGACCAGCCAGGCCTTGCCGTCGAGCAGATCCTCCAGCTCCGGATGGCCCATCTGCCGATAGATCGCGTCGCGCCAGTCGCGGCCATAGCCTTCGGATGCGCGGTAATCCATGTCCAGCACCACATAGCCCTGCTGCACCAGCAGGTTGTGGAACATCTGCTCGCGGAAGTAGTTGGACCAGCTCAGCGTGACGTTCTGCAGATAACCGGCGCCGTGCACGAAGATCACTGCCGGCCGCGAAGCCGCCGCTGCCTCATTCGCCGGGCCGTAGTACTTGGACCAGATGGTGCCGGCGCCATGCGAAGAAGCCACGCCGACGATCTTCGGCGCGATCCAGGCGCGCTGCGCGAATGCCGGCTTCATGCTCTGGGTCAGTTCGCGCGGCGTGCCGCCGGCGGCGTCCTGCACGGCGAGCTGCGGCAGCACGTAGGGCGCCGAATGCAGTACGGCGAGCTGGCGGCCATCCGGCGAGAGCACGAAATCGTCCATGCCCTGGTACTGGGTGAGCCGCGCCAGCGCGCCGCCCTGCGCCGGCACGCGGTACACGTCGTAGCTGTACGGCGCGACCTGGTTGCCGCGCAGGTAGAACCACTGGCCGTCGTCGCTCAGCACGGGGTGGCTGAGTTCGAACTTGCCGCTGGTCAGCGCATGCGCCTTGCCGCCGGGGTTCTTGGCGTAGAGCTGGGAGTAACCGGTTTCCTCGCTCAGGTACCACAGCGTGCGGCCGTCCTTGAGCCAGCCGAAATCGTTGAAGTTCCAGTTGATCCAGGCGCGGTCGGTAAGCCGGTGCTGGTTGACCAGCGCATGCTTGTCGAAATCGACGGTGGCGATCCAGCGGTCCTTGTTGTCGATCGCGCGCAGCTGGATGGCGAGGTTGTCGCCGTCCTCGCTCCACGCGATGCCGCCGCCACCGCCGTCGTCCGCATCGGAGATGATGCGCACGGCGCGCTGCTCCGGCGCCTTCAGCGCCTTGGCTTCGTCGCCGCGGCCGGCCTTGTTCAGATCGGCGATCGCCTGGGCGCGCAGATCCTTGAGCGGATCGTCCTTGATGCCCGGCAGCACGCCGGCATCCAGCGGATAACTCTTGCGCTGCTGCAGGTCGACCAGCAGCAGCGACTGCGAGACCGGATCGCGGCGGCCGACATAGGTACGCGTGGCTTGCTGCTCGGCGTAGCCGGACTCGGTGACGTAGTGGGTAACTTCGGGCGTCTTGCCGCCCTTGTCGTCCTTGGGCTGGGTGATCGCCAGCATCCAGTGCCCGTCCGGCGACAGCTCGGTATCGACCAGCTCGCCCACGTCACCCAGCCAGATCGCGCGCGGCGCACGGCCGGGATCGGCGGCGGCCAGGGTTTCCTCGTTGGTGCGCGCGGCGTCCTTTTCCGCCTTCGCCGAGCGCAGCGCCTTGAACAGGCGCAGCTGGTCGCGGCCCAGCGCATCGGGCTGCTTGGCGCGCGGGTCCTCGCCCACGTTGAGCACGGCGGCCGGCGCGGCGATGCCGGCGGCGATGTCGTAGACGAACCACTGCTTGCCCTGGCGGTACTGCAGGCTGCGGCCGTCGCTGGAGAAATGCGGCGAGGTCTCGGTTTCCGGCGTGCGGGTGACCTGCACGCGCTTGCCGCTGCCCGCTTCGACCAGAAACACATCGCCGTGCAGCACGAAAGCCGCCTGCCGGTGCTGGCGGTCGAACACCGCCGGCCCGTCGGCCTGCGCCTGCGCTTGCGGCCCCAGCTTCTCGCTGCGCCCGCTGGCCAGGTCGATGCGGTAGCGGTCGCGCAGCTTGCTGCCGTCCTGCTTCAGCGAGTAGTACAGGCTGCGCCCGTCGACGCTCCAGTACGGCGCTTCCACGGCGGCGCCGATCCAGTCCGGGCTGGCCATGATGGTCTCGAGGTCGAGCGCGCCGGTGGAGGTTGCGGCCGGCGTGTCGGCGAACAGGGCGGGGCTGGCCGCCAGGGCGGCGAGGCCCGCGAGAATCATCCGGCGCATGCGCGCGCTCCACTGCAAAAACGCCGGAGCATAACCAAGACAGGCCCGCCCGCAAGCGCCATGGGTCCTGTATCCGGCCGGAGATGGCGCAACTAGGCTGCTGCAGCCGAGCCCCACCCGCACCGCCAGGAGGCACCATGCGTCAGCCGCACCGCCCGCATCCCCAGCCGCGGCGGGCGGTTTTGCATGCGCTGGCCGCCGCGTCCGTTCCGCGTAAGCGATTGCGTGCATCGTGCGTTTGATGGCTCCCCGGCCGTCGGGATCGCTCCGCCCCCTCCCCCCTGCGTAAGTCCCCCTGCATGTCCCTGCCTACCGTCGAGCACGAAACCGCCACCCGGCTGACCCATAGCGTGATCTGGCTGCACGGCCTGGGCGCGGACGGCCATGACTTCGAACCGATCGTGCCCGAGCTGGTGGCGCAGGAATGGCCCGGCCTGCGCTTCGTGTTCCCGCATGCGCCGGTGCGTCCGGTCACCTTGAACGGCGGCATGCCGATGCGCGCCTGGTACGACATCGCCGGCGTGGATCTCACCTCGCGCCAGGACGAGACCGGCATGCGCGCCTCGATCGAGGCGGTGCAGAAGCTGATCGCGCGCGAGAACGAGCGCGGCGTGCCGGACGAACGCATCGTGCTGGCCGGTTTCTCGCAGGGCGGCGCCATCGCGCTGGCCGGCGGCCTGCGCCATCCGCGGCGGCTGGCCGGCATCGTCGCGCTGTCCACGTACCTGCCGATGCAGTCTTCGTTCGAAGCCGAGCGCAGCGCCGCCAATGCCGCCACGCCGATCTTCTGGGGCCACGGCACCGCCGACCCGATCGTGCCGCTGACCCGCGGCGTGCAGTCGCGCGACGTGCTGCAGGGCCTGGGCTATGCGGTGGAATGGCATACCTATGCCATGCCGCATTCGGTATGCGCCGAGGAGATCGCCCACCTGCGCACCTGGATGGGCCAGCGCCTCACCGGCTGAGCATTCCCCGGCGCCAGGACACGGCCCGGGCCGGTGCGCTTGGGCATACTGTGCGTCGATGCGCCTACCCGCCACGCCACGCCTGACCAACGCCGGTCTCGAACCGAGCCCGCTGCCGGATTTCTGCAGCGCGCCGGCGCTGTTCGCGCTGCTGGTGGTGGCCGCGCTCACCGTCACGGTGATGCTGCTGGCACCGGAAAGCAGCCGCGGCTGGCGCGGCTACAGCGTGGGCATGCTGTTCGCCGAATGGATCGCCATGTTCACCGGCGTGGCGCTGTGCAAGCTGCGGCCCGCGCTGGGCCGGCTGCACGGCCTGCTGCCGTATGCGGCGGTGTGGCTGATCATGCTGCTGATCGTGGCGCTCACCAGCGTGCTGGCCGCGTGGATGGACGGCGCCCTGCACATGGGCCTGATCCGCGGCGACGACGCCTTCGAATTCGTGCGCGACAACAGCACCATCGCCGCCCTGCTGGGCGCAGCGATGCTGCGCTACTTCTACGTGCTGGCACAGTGGCAGGCGCGCCTGGCCGCGGTGGCCCGCGCCCAGGTCGAAGCCTTGCAGGCGCGCATCCGGCCGCACTTCCTGTTCAACAGCATGAATACCGTGGCCGCGCTGATCCGGGTCGACCCGCGCGCGGCCGAGCGCACGGTGGAAGACCTCTCCGAATTGTTCCGCGCCGCGCTCGGCCGGCACGACACGCGCGACGGCACGCTGGAGGAGGAACTCGGGCTGATCGAGCGCTACCTCGCCATCGAGCAGCTGCGCCTGGGGCCGCGCCTGCGCATCCGGCGCGAACTGGACACGCTGCCCGGCGCGTTCCCGCTGCCGCATCTGCTGCTGCAGCCGCTGGTGGAGAATGCCGTGCGCCACGGCATCCAGCCGCTGCGCGAAGGCGGCGAGGTGATCCTGCGCGGGCGGCGCCTGGAGCGCGCGATCGAAATCGAGATCGACAATCCCTTGCCTGCGACACCCGCCAGCGGCGGCAACGGCCATGGCCTGGCCAACGTGCGCCAGCGCGTGGCCTATCGTTATGGCCCGCGCGCCGAAGTGGACGCCGGGCCGCTCGGCGAGCGCTTCGTGGTGCGCCTGCTGCTACCGGATGACAACGATGCGCGTATTGATCGCCGATGACGAACCGCTGGCGCGGGCCCGCCTCGCCGCGCTGCTCGACGAATGCGGCGAAGCGGTGGAAATCGCCGGCAGCGTCGGCGACGGCGACGCGGCGCTGGCAGCGATCGCCGAGACCCAGCCGGACCTGCTGCTGCTGGACATCAACATGCCTGGCCTCGACGGCGTCACCCTGGCCAGCCGGCTCGCCGGCAAGGAACGCCCACAAGTCGTGTTCTGCACCGCCTACGAGAACCACGCGCTGCAGGCCTTCGAGCTGGGCGCGGTCGACTACCTGCTGAAGCCGGTGCGGCTGGAGCGCCTGCGCGAAGCGGTGCAGCGCGCGCGGCAGCGGCTGGCCGCATTGCCGCGCGAGACCAGTTACCTGTTCGGCCGCCTGCGCGGCGAGCAGGTGCGCATCGCGCTGGACGAAGTGGTGTGCCTGCTGGCCGAGGAGAAGTACGTGGTGGTGCAGCATCGCGGCGGCCAGCTGCTGCTGGAGGAATCGCTGCGCCAGCTCGAAGAGGCCTACCCAGACCAGCTGATCCGCCTGCATCGCAACTGCCTGGTGCCGCCGCAGCGCCTGCTCGGGCTGAAGACGCTGGGCGACGGGCGCGTGCTGGCCCGGCTGGGCGGTACCGAGCTGATGCCCGAGGTGAGCCGGCGCAATCTGCCGGCGGTGCGCAAGCTGCTGCGGATGAGCTAGCCAGCTGCGACGACGCGGCCCGTGCAGCAGCCTGCGGGGACAGGCGGTTTACGCGACAATGGCGCCCCTTCCGCCCGGGCATAAGAAATTTCCCATGACGCCATCCATCCTGCGCATCGCCACCCGCAAGAGCGCGCTCGCCCTGTGGCAGGCCGAGCATGTGGCGGCGGAACTGCGCGCCGCGCATCCGGGCCTGACGGTGGAACTGCTGCCGATGACCACCAGCGGCGACGAGATCCAGGACCGCGCGCTGGCCACGGTCGGCGGCAAGGGCCTGTTCCTCAAGGAACTGGAAATCGCCATGCAGGAAGGGCGCGCAGACCTGGCGGTGCATTCGCTCAAGGACGTGCCGTCCGTGCTGGAACCCGGCTTCACGCTGCCGGCGGTGCTGCCGCGCGCGGACGCAGCGGACGCCTTCATCAGCAACGACTACGCCGATCTCGCCGCGCTGCCGCTGGGCGCGCGCGTGGGCACGTCCGCGCTGCGGCGCAAGGCGCTGCTGCGCGCGCTGCGGCCGGACCTGAACCTGCTCGACCTGCGCGGCAACGTGGGTACGCGCCTGGGCAAGCTGGACGCGGGCCACTACGACGCGATCGTGCTGGCCTGCGCCGGCCTGGAGCGTCTGGGCCTGGCCGAGCGCATCCGCAGCCGCCTGGCCGCGCCGGACTGGCTGCCCGCTCCGGGCCAGGCCGCCATCGCCATCGAGGCGCGCAGCGACCAGCCCGCCACGCTGGCGCTGCTGGCGGTGCTCAACGATCCGCATACGCGCATCGCGGTGGACGCCGAGCGGGCGATGAACCATGCCTTCGGCGGCAGCTGCACCGTACCGGTGGGCGCCTGGTGCGTGGTCACCGAACGCGGCCTGCACCTGAGCGGCGTGGTCGGCGACGTCTCCAGCGGCCGCCTGCTGCGCGCCGAAGCCGAGGGCGGCAGCGACGAAGCCGAGGCGCTGGGCCAGCGCGTGGCCGAGGCCTTGTTCGCGCAGGGCGCGGCAGCTTTGCTGGGCGGCCACTGAAATGAAACGGCCCCGCCGGAGCGGGGCCGTGGCAAGCGCGATCCGCTGACGGCTTAGAAGTTGTAGACCAGGTTGGTCGTCATCAGCGTGTCGGTGTTCTTGGTGCCCGGCTGCACGTCGCTGTTGTAGCGCACCTGGTAACCCACCTTCAGCGCCATCTTCTTGGTCATGCTGACCGAGAGACCGATGTCGTTCTGGTAGTACTGGTTCTTCGAACCCGCTTCCAGCAGCAGCGTGTCTTCCACCGCCGTGTTGGCGGTCAGCCGGTACTTGTAGTTGACCAGGCCGCGGCCGACCGCTTCGCTCTGCGTGTCCTGGCGCTGCTTCACGCCCACGCCGTCGACCTGCACGGTGCGGTCGGTCGGGCGGTAGCGCTTGTAACCGGGGCCGGCTTCGAACGACAGCTCGGTGCGGTCGGTCTTCAGCGCGATGTAGCCGTAGCCGATCGAGACGATGCCCTGCCAGATATTGGCGCCGAAGTCGTCGTGCTCGTAGCGCAGCGCGCCCACGATGTAGCTGCGCGGATCGAGCTTGTAGCCCACCGAGGCGCCGGTGTCGTAGCGGTTGGCGGTGGTGCTGAAGCGGTCGATGGTGTTGCCGGCGTTGTCCTGCACCTGGACTTCGCCCTTCGAGCGCATGCCGTTGAGGAAGAAGTTGTTCTTCCACAGCTCGTTTTCCTGGTTCAGGCCGAGCTTGGCGTTGACGTTTTCGGTGCGCGAGTTGCCGTGCGCGGAGGCGAAACCGAATTCGCCGGAGCCGCTCCAGCCGCCATTGGCGCCCGGATTGCTGTTGCTCGCCGGGTCGGCGGGAGGCGCCGCATCCTGGGCGTAGGCGGTGAGGCTGACCAGGCTGGCCAGCAGGGCACTGGTGATTAGGGCTGTTCTCATCGGGGGAGATCCGTCTTGTTTGTTAAGCGATTGTAATCAAAGAAACCTTAGCGGAGCGGCTTGAACTCGCTGTGAATACGCCGGCATCAGATGCGAACGGCGTCGAAAAAGCCTCATATCAGCCGAGTTGTGCCGCCATCGTGCGAAGCCTGCGGGCCGCACAAACGAGCTTCAACGCTTTGGCCGACCATGCAGCTGACCGCAGCCAGCAACAGCAGCAGTCCATGAGGCTCCTGCCGTTGGGCCAGCACGATCAGTCCGGGAATCAAGTAGACCAGCGCCAGGAACAGCAGCCGGCCGGGCCAGGTGCGCGCGCCGCCGTCCCGCCACCAGGCGATCAGGCCGACCAGCAGCGCCAGCGACTGCAGCGCGAAGATCCACGACACCGAATGCAGCGGCTCGTCGCCGTCCTGCGCCGCCAGGCACAGCCACAGCCAGAGGCCGCCGGCATAGCTGGCCGAAACGAGGCGGGCAAAGATCCGGGCCCGCCCTTCCTGGGCCCGCTCGGACAGCGCATCGATCAGGCAGGCCAGGCTGCCGATCGCCAGCGCGGCCGCGGCCAGGCGGGTGGCCCAGAACAGGTTGTCGCCGCGCACCAGCCCGGCCACGCCCAGCATCGGCAGATAGGCCGCCAGGGCCAGCATGGCCTTGGCCGTGGGCCGGCTGCCGCGCCCGAAGCGCCAGCCCAGCCATTCCGGCGCCAGCGGCAGGCGCAGCGCGGCGGCCAGCGGGGCGAGGCTGACCAGGACGGCGCCCAGGGTCAGCGGCACCAGCGCATCGCCACGCCCGGCCGGATACAGGCCCAGCGCCAGCGTCGTGCCGAGCAACAGCCATAGCCCGTAGCCGCTGCTCGCCAGCACCCGCAGAACCCTGGTCGGCAGGCTCCGGGACGGCGCAGCAACGGTGTCTTGCTCGGATGTGCGGTGGGGGAACGTGGGGTCGCCGGGCATCTCGGCTCGCTCTGCATCCTCGGATGGGCCAGGGAGCTTTCGGAGTCTAGGCGATTTCACGCGCCGATGGGTGGCGCACATGTCAGACTCTGCGTACTTGCGACCGCCACGGGCGATGCGCATGCTAGGCGAATCTACGCGTCATCTTCCTGGGCCATGGACCGCTACGAGCGCATTCTCACCCTGCACCGGCTGCTGAAGTCGGCGCACTATCCAGTTCCGCTCCCCCGCCTGATGGACGAGCTGGAGTGCTCGCGCGCGACGCTTTATCGCGACGTGGCCTTCCTGCGCGACGCCCTGGGCGCCCCGATCGAAAGCGCCGGCGGCGAACACGCTGCCTTCCGCTACGCGGCTGGCGAAGGCGAGCGCTTCGAACTGCCGGGCCTGTGGCTCACCTCCGACGAACTCGCCGCGCTGCTGGCGCTGAACGAGCTGATCGGCCGCAGCGGACCGGGCGTGCTGGCCGGTGCGCTGGCGCCGTTCAAGGCGCGCATCGAGCATCTGCTGTCCGACCAGGGCAGCGGCAAGGCGCTGCCGATCGAGCGCATCCGCGTGATCGCCTGGGGCGAGCGCAAGCTCGACCAGCAGGTGTTCCGCATCGTCGCCGGCGCCGTGCTGGAGCGGAAGCAGCTGCGCTTCCGCTATCGGGCGCGCACCACCAATGCCGACAGCAAGCGCACCGTCTCACCGCAGCGCCTGACCCACTACCGCGACAACTGGTACCTGGACGTGTGGGACCACGACCGCGAGGCGCTGCGCAGCTTCGCGGTGGACCGCATCGCCGAGCCGCTGGCGCTGGATACCTCCGCGCGCGACGTGGCCGAGACCGAACTCAATGACATGCTCGCCTCCAGCTACGGCATCTTCGCCGGCAAGCCGAAGGCCTGGGCCACCATCCGCTTCTCCCAGCACGCCGCGCGCTGGGTGGCGGACGAGCACTGGCACTCGCAGCAGAAGGGCATGTGGCTGCCCGACGGCCGCTACGAACTGCAGGTGCCGTATTCCAACTCCAAGGAGTTGCTGATGGACGTGCTCAAGTACGGCCCGGATGCCGAAGTGGTCGCGCCGCTGTCGTTGCGCGAGGAAATGAAGATCCAGCTCCAGCTCGCCCTGGGCGGCTACCAGCAGGCGCCGCGCTGAACACGCCGCGGCCAGGCGCTTTCGTCGGGTCCCCATGAGCAGTTCGCTTCCCGTCGAGGCCGCCCCCGCGGCCGCGCGCAAGCCCACCGTGGCGCTGGCGCTGGGCGCGGGCGGTGCGAAAGGGCTGGCGCATATCGGCGCGATCGAAGAGATCGAGCGGCACGGCTATCAGATCGTCGCCATCGCCGGCACCTCGATGGGCGCGCTGATCGGCGGCGTCTACGCGATGGGCAAGCTCGACGCCTACCGCGACTGGGTCTCGGCGCTGGCCAAGATGGACGTGCTCAAGCTGGTCGACTGGACCTTCTCCGGCGGCGGCCTGATCAAGGGCGAACGCATCATCGGCACCTTGCGCGAGCTGATCGGCGACGCGCAGATCGAGGACCTGCCGCTGGCCTACACCGCGGTGGCCACCGACATGGATCGCGAACGCGAAGTGTGGCTGGCGCGCGGCTCGCTGTTCGATGCGATCCGCGCTTCCATCGCGATTCCCACCGTGTTCCGGCCGCAGTTGCTCGGCGGGCGGCGGCTGGTCGACGGCGGTTTGCTCAATCCGGTGCCGGTGACGCCGCTGATCCGCGAGACGGCGGACTACATGTTCGCGGTGAGCCTGGATGGTGCGATCGAGTCCGCCAAACCCGAGGTCGCCCACGAGCACGCGATCGAAGCGCAGAACGGCTACCGCCACCGCATCGGCGAATTCATCGGCCGGCTGATGCCGCATGGCGAGGCGAAAGCGACCGAAGCGGTGCGTCCGCGCGATCCGGGCATGCTCGACCTGCTGGCGCAGTCGATGGACCTGATGCAGGCCAACCTGGCGCGGTTGCGGCTGGCGGCGTACGCGCCGGACCTGCTGATCCAGCTACCGCGCAATATCTCCATGGCCTACGAGTTCTACCGCGCGCGCGAATTGATCGAGCTGGGCCGCGAGCGCGCCAACGCGGTGCTGACCGATTGGAAGCCGCCGCATCATCGCTTCGTCGGCGACGGCGGCCTCAATGGGGACCGTGCCCCTTGATCCAGGCCTCGAGATAGGCCTTCAGCGCCACCGCATTGTTGTGTTCCTCGTCCTTGGCGCCGTAGACCAGGGTCACCCGCCGGTGCGCCGCTTCGCGTACCAGCTCGCGCCAGTGCTCGGTGCGGGTCTTGCCGTCCAGCTCGGTGGCGTAGCGGTGGCGGAAGGTGTCCCAGCGCGAGGGATCGTGGCCGAACCAGCGGCGCAGCGAGACCGAGGGCGCCAGTTCCTTGGCCCACATGTCCAGCGCGGCATCGTCCTTGTTCAGGCCGCGCGGCCATAAGCGATCGACCAGCACGCGCTTGCCGTCGTTCTTGGCGGTGGGCTCGTAGACGCGCTTGATGGCGATGCTCATGGCCATGCCCCGGGCGGAGGGAACCGGTCCACGAGCATACGCCGCTGCGGCGCGCAGAACACGCCCGGGCGCACGAATGGAAACGCTACCGCTTAGAGTTCTTCGACGCGGGTGACCTTGCCACGGCGCATCAGCCAGGCCACGCCGCGCAGGTCGGCGATGCCCACCCACAGGCGATCGAGCATGCCGTACTTGGAGGTGCCCGCGGTGCGCGGACGATGGCCCACCGGCACGCTCTGGCTCTGGAACCCGGCGCGCTTGACCAGCGCCGGCAGGTAGCGATGCATGTGGTCGAAGTAGGGCAGGCGCAGGAACACTTCGCGCTCGAACAGCTTCAGGCCGCAACCGGTATCCGGCGTGGCGTCGCGCAGCATGCGCGAGCGCACCGCGTTGGCGATCTTGGACGAGATGCGCTTGTTGAAGCTATCGCGGCGGGTGGTGCGCCAGCCGGCGAGCAGGCGCACGTCTTCGGTCGCTCCGTCGCGCGCGGCCAGCAGCTTGGGGATGTCGGCCGGATCGTTCTGGCCGTCGCCGTCGAGCGTGGCGATCCACGGCGAACGCGCCGCGCGCACGCCGTTCCACACCGCGGTGCTCTGCCCGCTGCGGGTGAGGTGGCGCACGATGCGCAGCTCGGGATATTTGGCCTTCTCGGCCGCCAGCACCGCCACGCTGTCGTCGCTGGAGTCGTCGTCCACGTAGACGATCTCGAACTCGACCTTGCCGCGCAGGGCGGCGGCGATTTCGGCGAGCAGCGGCGGGATGTTGTCGCGCTCGTTGAACACCGGCACGACCACGGACAGTTGCGGCATGAGAGGCAGCCTTTAGCTCTTGCGGGAAGGAGGGCGCAGGGCGCCCCGGGGGCGCATTCTAGTGCGTAGGGGGACGGGCCGCGAGCCAAGCCGGCGCGCGGCGGCCGGCCCGGCGTCCCTCAGCGGATCTTGCCCAGGATCCCTTCCAGCTCGTCGTTGCTGTGGTAGTGGATCACCAGCTTGCCGCGGCCGCCGCGGCCATGGGCCACTTCCACGCGGGTGGCGAAGCGCTCGGCGAGCTCGCGCTCCAGCGCGTCGACGTTCGGATCGCGCGCGGTGGCGCTCTTGGCCTTGCCCTTGGGCGCGGTCTGCGCGCGGCGCGCGGCTTCTTCCAGCTCGCGCACGCTCCAGCCGCGGCGCGCGGCCTCCAGCGCCAGGGCTTCGGCATCGCGCTCGGGCAGGGTCAGCAGGCAGCGGGCGTGGCCCATCTCCAGCTTGCTCTCGTCGAGCAGGCGCTTGATGGAATTGGGCAGCTCGGTGAGGCGCAGCAGGTTCGATACCGCGGCGCGCGAGCGGCCGACGGCCTCGGCAGCCTGCTGGTGGGTGAGGTCGAAGTCGTCGATCAGGCGCTTGAGCGCGTCGGCTTCTTCCAGCGGGGTGAGGTCCTGGCGCTGGATGTTCTCGATCAGCGCCATCGCCGGCACGGCCACTTCGGGCACGTCCTTCACCAGCGCTGGCAGGTCGCTCAGCTGCGCGCGCTGCGCGGCGCGCCAGCGGCGTTCGCCGGCGATCAGCTCGTAGCTGTTCTTGCCGATCTCGCGCACCACCACCGGCTGGATCAGGCCCTGCGCCTTGATCGACGCGGCCAGCTCATCCAGCGCCTCGTCGTTCCAGTGCCGGCGCGGCTGGTACTTGCCGGGCTGGATGTACTGGATCGGCAGCATGCGCAGCTCGCCTTCCTGCTCGATCACCGAGGGTGCGTCATCGCCGCCGCCAAGCAGGGCATCGAGCCCGCGTCCGAGGCCTCGTTTCTTCGCTGCGGCCATGCTTACTCCTGGTGAATGCCGGCGGCGGCATCGACTGCCGCCTCGCCGCTGTCGTCGTGCGGCGGCGGGGCCGCTTCGGCGGCGGCGCCTGCCGCGAGGCCGCGTTCGCGCCGGATGATCTCGCCGGCCAGGCCGATATAGGCGATGGCGCCGCGCGAGCTGCGGTCGTAGAGATGGATCGGCTGGCCATGGCTGGGCGCCTCGGCCAGGCGCACGTTGCGCGGGATGATCGAGCGCAGCACCTTGTCGCCGAAATGCGTGGTGAGCTGCGCCGAGACTTCGTTGCCGAGGTTGTTGCGCACGTCGTACATGGTGCGCAGCAGGCCTTCGATTTCCAGCTGCGGATTCAGGCGCTGGCGCACCGCCTTCACCGTCTCCAGCAGGCTCGACAGGCCTTCCAGCGCGAAATATTCACACTGCACCGGAATCAGCAGCCCGTCCGCCGCGGTCAGCGCGTTGAGCGTGAGCAGGTGCAAGGTCGGCGGGCAGTCGATCAGGATGGTGTGGTACTTGTCGGCGATCTTGGCGAGCTGCTCCTTGAGCCGCATCTCGCGCGCGATCGCGTCCATCAGTTTCAATTCGGCGGCGGTGAGGTCGCCGTTGCCGGGCAGCAGGTCGTAATGCGCCTCGGTGGCGACGATGGCCCGCTCGATCGGCGCTTCGTCCAGCAGCACCTCGCAGCCGTTGGGCTTGGCCACGCGCTTGTCCACGCCGGACGCCATGGTGGCGTTGCCCTGCGGATCGAGATCGACCAGCAGTACCTTGCGCTTGGCGGCGGCGAGCGCCGCGGCAAGGTTGACGGCGGTGGTGGTCTTGCCGACGCCGCCCTTCTGGTTGGCGACAGCGATGATGCGAGCCATGGTGTCGTCGATGCCGTGAACGTGGGAAAAGAGGGCTAGGTTACCATCGGAACCCGCGCCGGACAGGGCTTTGCGCTCAGCCGCGGCCGAGCACCACGAGGTGACGCTCCGCGTCCAAACCGGGCACGTTGAGCCCATGCGTGCCGCGCAGCGCGAAGCCGGCGGGAATGCCGGCGAATTCCTCGTCCGGCCGCTTGCCCTTCATCGCCAGCCAGATCCCTTCCGGCGCCAGCAGATGGCCGCCCCAGCCAAGCATGTCGGCCAGGGTGGCGAAGGCGCGGGCGGTGACGCAGTCGAACTGGCCCTGCACGTCCTCCACCCGCGACTGCACGGCGCGCACGCCATCCAGCTTCAGCGCGCGGATCGCCTCGCGCAGGAAGCGGACCTTCTTGCCGTTGGAATCCACCAGCAGGATCTCCCGTCCCGGCGCCGCGATCGCCAGTGGGATGCCGGGCAGGCCGGGGCCGGTGCCCAGGTCGGCCAGGGTCTGGCCCTGCACGTGGGGCAGGATCGCCAGCGAATCGAGCAGGTGGCGGGTGACCATCTCGGCCGGATCGCGCACGGCGGTGAGGTTGTAGGTGCCGTTCCAGCGTTCGAGCAGGGCCTGGTAATCCAGCAGGCGCTGCACCGCGCCGTCGGGCAGGCTCAGGCCGAGCGCGGCGACGCCCCGTTCCAGCTGGGTCTGCAATGCGGCGCGGTCGGCCATGGACGGGAATCCTGCGTGGCGAAAAGGGCGGCAGTATCCGGGCGCGCGGCGCGCGGCGCCAGCGACGGCCCAAAGAAAAACCCGCCGAAGCGGGTTTTAAAGACTCTCAAATTCCCCTTTCTGCGCGGGCGCTCTTTGCAGGCAGCCTCGCGTATGGCTTCAGGCGAAATCCAGATCGACCCGCGTCACCATCACGCCGCGGTCGCGCAGCGCCTTGTTCATGGCCAGCTTCAGGCGGGCGCCGAGGTCGCGGCGGTCCGCCTCGATCGCGGCCGGCTCCTCGCGCAGCGCGGCCAGGGCGCCGCCGCGGATCAGCTGGTCGGCCTGGTCGATCACCGCGTCGGCGCGCTCCGGCTCCAGCACCTGCCAGTACACCGTGCCGCGCACGTCGTGGGCGTCCGGCAGCGGTTCGCGGAATTCCAGCACCTGGCCGCCCAGGCTGATCCGATGCCCCATGCGGTCCAGGCCCGGCACCACCATGTGCGTGCCTTCCTGCAGCAGCCGGCGCGGCTTGCCGTGGCGATAGACGCTTACCACCTGGCCGGCGGGTACGTGCCGGATGGCGGTGGCGGAAAGTCCCATGACGAGCAGGATGATGGATAGCAGAGCGATCATGATCTTCTAATTCAATGAGTTACACGTAATTTCTCACGTACGCAGCAAATACATGGTACATCCGGCGGATGACACTAGGATTAACCGTGATTTAACCGCGGCCTTATGGATTTTTACAATCCCCCGAAAGGGCTAAGTGCACGAAATTCAAAGCAAGGCTCATTCCCCACGAATCCTTCTCCGTGCCCATGCTGCGATGCCACAGCCTCGCGCCTCGGCGAGAACAACGGCTTTCCGCGGCTTTTCCCTGGTTCCCCAGCCTTGTCGCCTAGAACTTCTGGCCGACAAATTTTTGCGATGCAGCAAAGTCTTTGATTTGCAAAAGCTTTACAAGCGTCAATGAAAACGTTTACGTTGCCTTCCCGGCGAATCCGGACCTCCTGGAGCGGCAATGGGTGTGACCATCAAAGACGTGGCACGCGAGGCCAAGGTGTCCGTGGCTTCCGTCTCCCGCGCGCTCAACGGCCATGGCGGGGTGACCGCCGAGACCCTGGAACGCATCCGCGAAGTCGCGGCCCGCCTGCGCTACATCCCCCACGGCGCCGCACGCAGCCTGATCACCCGCCGTACTCACACTATCGGCGCGTTGCTGCCGGACCTTTATGGCGAATTCTTCTCCGAGCTGATCCGCGGCATCGACCTGGCGGCTCGTGTGCACGGCCTGCAACTACTGGTTTCCAGCTCGCACGACGGCGCCGCCGAAGCGGCCACCGCGCTGCGCGCGATGCAGGGCCGCGTCGATGGCCTGCTGGTGATGTCACCTCACGCCGATGCGGACTTCCTGCGCCAGAACCTGCCCGTCGGCCTGCCCACCGTGCTGATGAACACCGTGCTGGAGCGCGACGATTACCCCGCGCTGTCGGTAGACAACGCCGGCGGCGCGCGCCTGGTGGTGCAGCACCTGCTCGGCGAAGGCTATCGGCGCATCGCTTTCATCCAGGGCCCGGTCGGCAACCACGACGTGGCCGAGCGCGAACAGGCTTATCGCGAGGCACTCGCCGAACGCATGCCAGGCGTGCAGCCGATCGTGCTGCCCGGCGAGTTCGACGAAGCCTCCGGCTACCGCGCCGGCCAGCGTCTGGCAGCGATGAGCCCACGCCCCGACGCGGTGTTCGCCGCCAACGACATGATGGCGATCGGCTGCATGGCGGCGATCCGCGAAGCCGGCCTGCGCATTCCCGAAGACATCGCCGTCGCTGGCTTCGACGACGTGCCGATGGCGCGCTACGTCAGCCCCGCATTGACCACGGCCGGCGTGCGCATCGCGGAGCTGGGCAAGGCCGCGCTCGAACAACTCGCCGGACAGATCGAAGGCGAAGCCGCGTCTGCGCTGCATGTGCGCATACCGGCGGAATTGATGGTGCGCGCATCGACGACGCGCGCCAGCCGCAACGACTAGACGAAATGCGCGGCCTCGGACAGCAGGCCGCGAGGTAGACCAGGGGGCCGGCCCGCAAGGACCGGTTCACCGCCGACGGCGCAGGGGTGCGCAGCGGCGCCTCGACAACCACAACACAGTCGTATCGAACCCTTGAGGGAGGGTGTCCAAGCCATGGCACGCAAACACGCATTGACCCGACAGATTTCGCTGGCCCTGGCGGGCCTGCTCACTACGGCCGCGCTGTTGCCGGCCGTTGGTTTCGCACAGAACAGCACGGCTACGGTGCGCGGCCATGTAAATGCACCGCAGGGGCAATCGCCCACCGAAGTGGTCGCCACCAATCGTGGCAATGGCTTCACCGTACGTGCGCCGGTAAACGCGGCCGGCAACTACACCCTGCCCAGCCTCCCACCCGGCAGCTATCGCATCGAAGCGAAGGGCAACGGCGCGAGTGCCAGCCAGGATGTCACCGTGCAGGTGGGCCAGGCACTTACCTTGAATCTCGATGCCGCCGCTGCCGCAAGTGCGGTAAACGCACAGAACCTGCAAGGCGTGACCGTCACTGCCGCTTCGCTGATCGAAACGCGCACTTCGGAAGTGGGCACCAACATCACCCAGGCGCAGATCAACACGCTGCCGCAGAACGAACGCAACTTCCTCGACTTCGCCAAGCTGGTGCCGGGCGTGACGGTATCGCGCGACCCCAATTCCAAAACCTTCTCGGCGGGCGGTCAATCAGCCGAGAATGTAAACGTTTTCATCGACGGCGCCAGCCTCAAGAACAACGTGCTCAAAGGCGGCATCGCCGGCCAGGATTCCACCCGTGGCAACCCGTTCTCGCAGGAAGCGGTGCAGGAATTCCGCGTGCTCACGCAGAACTACAAGGCGGAGTACGAGCAGGCGGGCACGGCGATCATCACCGCCGTCACCAAGTCGGGCACCAATGAGTTCCACGGCTCGGTGTACGACTACTTCCAGAACAAGGCGATGATTTCGCAGAACTCGTTCGACAAGAAGAACGACGTGAAGAAGCCCGACTATCGCCGGCAACAGCGCGGCTTCTCCCTGGGCGGCCCCGTCCTGAAAGACACGCTGACGTTCTTCGTCAATTACGACGAGCGCAAGGATGTCGGTGCGAACACCGTACGCATCACCGATCCGCGTTTCTCGCAGTACAACGGCACGTTCTCTGCGCCGTTCAACGAAAAGACTTTCTTCGGAAAATTGAGCTGGCAGGTCAATCAGGACAATAACGTCGATCTGAGCCTCACCACTCGCCGCGATAACGAAGTGCTGGGCTTCGGTGACAAAGTCGCTTATGACGGCCGCACCAATCGTAAGAACCGCGTCGATGACCTGCTGCTGAAATGGCAGTCGCGCGGTGACAGCTGGACCAACGATCTGCTCCTCGATGCAGGCCGCGCCAAATGGAATCCGGGGGCGGCCAATCCCGATCTGGTCCAGCAGGTCTACGAGAACAACGTGGCCACACTAGGCGGCGCAGTCGGCCTGCAGAACAAAGGCCAGGATCAGACCACCATTCGCGACGACCTGACCTTGACCGGCCTGTCCTGGCATGGCGATCACACGGTGAAAATGGGTGTGAAGTACGCCGCGCTGGGCGTCACCGTCGAGCAGAACAACAACGCCGTGCCGTCATACGTCTATCAAGAAGGACTCACCTATCCGGGTGGATTTGTTGTCCCCTACAAGGCGGTGTACTCGCCGAACGGCGCCAATTCAAACCTGCATACCAATCAGTTCGGCGCGTATATCCAGGACGATTGGGACGTTACCGATCGCCTGCAGCTGAATCTGGGACTGCGTTGGGATTACGAGACCAACTCCATCAACAACGACTATGTCACTCCGCTGGCGCAGTACGAGACACTGAAGTATTTCGGGCTGCAGGACTACATCAGCACCGGCAAGGAACGTGACGGATACAAAGGCGCCATCCAGCCGCGCCTCGGCTTCTCGTTGGATGTCAGCAAGGCCGGCGATCAAAGCACGACACTGTTCGGAGGGGCCGGCCGCTACTTCGACCACACGCCTTTCGACTGGATCGCACAGGAACCCATTCACTCGGCGGTACCGAATTACCTCTTCAACTTCAGCCCCGCGAATCCCGATGGAACGCCTTCGCAAGCTGGAACCATTGCCTGGAATCCTGCCTACCTGACCAAAGCTGGACTCGACTCGCTACTGGCTTCCGGCGCAGCCGGACTGGGCCAGGAAATCGACGTTATCAACAACAAGACCAAGCTTCCCTACACGGACCAGTTCAGTTTCGGCGTCAGGCAGGTATTGGGTGATTGGACGGGTTCACTCACGCTTTCCCGCGTACTCGGGTATCGCCAGTTCACCTGGCTCTGGGCCAACCGCCTGCCCATTGCCGGGCCTTACGATCAAACCTTCGTCACCCTGCCGGGTAGTCCCTACACCCGGATCCTCAAGAACGGGTACAAGAAGACCCAATCCAGCAGCGTGCTGGTCAGCCTCGATAAGCCCTATACGAAAGCGAGTGGCTGGGGTGTTGGCGTCGCCTACACCTATCAAAAGGCGCGGCAGCAAGGAAACGACAACTACTCGCTGGATTACGTCTGGCCCTCGGGATACCCCGGAGGCCATGTGGGCGAGAAGCATCATCTGGTGGTCAATGGCATCGTGTCCGGTCCCTGGGATACGCGCGTGAGCGGCATCCTGACTTACGGTTCCGGCATGCCTTTCGACGTGTTCAAGTCGTCGGCGACTTGCGACTACAACTGCGCGTACTACCACAACGGCGAATACGGCCGTACGTATCTGAACCTGGATCTCTCCATCGCCAAGGAATTCCGCTGGGGCCAGAGTCAGGCGCTCGAGCTGCGTTTCGACGTCATGAATGTGTTCAATCGCGATGTCTACAACGCTTACGAAAGCAACTTCTACAGCACCAACTTCGGCAAACCCACCAATGCCGACCCCAACCTCACCCGCCGCTTCCAGATCGGCGCGCGGTACAGCTTCTGATCGCGTAGCATCGAGGCGCTCCTTCCTCACCAGGAAGGAGCGCCGTTGCACCGCCAAGCCCGCCGCAAGCGGGCTTTTCAAAGGCCGATCGCGTAAACGTTTACACCCTTGCTTCCCAGCTCGACTTGTTCTCAAACGACAACGCGGCTCCCGCACATCTCCATCGACGGAAGGCTGTTCCCATGCCCATGAAGATACGCACCGCCCTTTCCCTCGCACTCGCCGCGCTGCTGATCTGCGTCGCGCCGCACGAAGCGCAGGCGAAGGACGGCGCGAAGCAAGCCAAGCCTGCCGTAGCCGCGGCGACGCAGACGAAAGTGCCACCCCTGATCGACGACCTCGAACACCGCACCTTCACCTGGTTCTGGGACAGCGCCAATCCGCAGAACGGCCTCGTCCCCGATCATTATCCGACCCAGTCCTTCGCCAGCATCGCCGCCGTCGGCTTCGGTCTTACCGCCTATGGCGTCGGTGCGGAACGCGGCTACATCACCCGCGACCAGGCCGTGGAACGCACGCTGGCCACCTTGCGCTTCTTCCACGACGCCCCGCAGAACGACAGCGAAGACGATGCCACCGGCTACCGCGGCTTCTACTACCACTTCCTCGACATGGCATCGGGCAAGCGCTTCGATCGCGCGGTGGAGCTGTCCACGGTGGATACCTCTCTGCTGCTCGGCGGCGTGCTGTTCGCGCAGTCGTACTACGACCGCGACACGCCGCAGGAGAAAGAGATCCGCCAGCTCGCCGACGAGATCTACCGCCGCGTCGACTGGAGCTGGGCGCAGGCGCGCAAGCCGCTGATCTCGATGGGCTGGACGCCGGGCGGCAAGTTCATCCCGCACGATTGGCAGGGCTATAACGAGGGCATGCTGGTCTACATCCTCGCGCTGGGTTCGCCCACGCATGCGGTGGGTGACGATGCATGGAAGGCCTGGACCTCGACTTACGAACGCACCTGGGGCGAGTTCCACGGCCAGACCTTCCTCAACTTCGCGCCGCTGTTCGGCCACCAGTTCAGCCATGTGTGGGTGGATTTCCGCGGCATCCGCGATGCGTGGAATCGCGAAAAGAACCTGGACTATTTCGAGAACAGCCGCCGCGCCACCTATTCGCAGCGCGCCTACGCCATCGCCAACCCCGGCGGCTGGACCGGCTACGGCGCCGATATGTGGGGCATCAGCGCGAGCAATGGCCCCGGCGGCCTGACGGTGAAGAGCGGCGGCAAGGAACGCCGCTTCCATGGCTACGTCGCGCGCGGCGCGGGTCTGGACTACATCAGCGACGACGGCACCCTGGTGCCCATGGCGGCGGGCGGTTCGATCGCCTTCGCGCCGGAGATCGTGGTGCCGGCGCTGGAAGAAATGAAGCGCCGCTACGGCAAGGACATCTACAACAAGTACGGTTTCGTCGATGCCTTCAATCCCAGCTTCCACAGCCAGACCGAGCTGCGTACCGGCAAGCTGGTGCCTGAGCTGGGCTGGGTCGATACGGTGCACCTGGGCATCGACCAGGGCCCGATCGTGCTGATGGTGGAAAACTGGCGCAGCGGCTTTGTGTGGAACGTGATGAAGAAGAACCCGTACGTGCGCAAAGGCCTGGAGCGCGCCGGCTTTACCGGCGGCTGGTTGAATGAGGTGCCGCCCAAGCCATGACGACGCGTTTCCGCCAGCGTCAGGGCAAGCCATGGCGCGTGCTGCTGCACGCGCTGGCCTGGACCTGTGCCGGCGTTGCCGCGGCGCTGGCGGCCGGTTGCCAACGCAGCGATGACGCGCACGTGCTCACCTTCTGGACCGTCGGCCGCGAAGGCGAAGCCGTGGCGAAACTGCTGCCGGACTTCGAACGCGAACATCCCGGCCTGCAGGTAAAAGTGCAGCAGCTGCCGCTCACCGCCGCGCACCAGAAGCTGCTTACCGCGATCGCCGGCGGTTCGACGCCGGACCTCACCCAGCTCGGCAACACCTGGATTCCCGAGCTGGCCGCGCTCGATGCACTCGAACCGCTCGATGCGCGCGTGGCCTCCTCGCCGGTGATCCGCCAGGACGATTACTTCGCCAATATCTGGACCACCAACCGCATCGACGACACGCTGTACGGCGTGCCCTGGTATGTGGACACGCGCCTGCTGTTCTACCGCAGCGACCTGCTGAAGCAGGCCGGCTTCGACGCGCCGCCGCGCGACTGGTCCGAATGGCGCCGCGCGCTCGCCGCGCTCAGTCATCCCGATCGCGGCAGCTACGGCATCCTGCTGCCGACCAACGAGTTCGAGCAGTTGCTGGTGCTTGCCCTGCAGCAGGACGAGCCGCTGCTGCGCGATGGCAACCGCTACGGCAACTTCCGCAACGCAGGCTTCAAGCGTGCGCTGGCGTTCTATGTCGACACGTTCCGCGGACGACAGGCGCCGGCGATCACCAATGTGGAAGCCGGCAATCCGTGGACCGAATTCGGGCGCGGCGTGTACGCCTTTTATCTGTCCGGCCCCTGGAACATCGGCGAGTTCCGCAAGCGCCTGCCCGCGTCGCAGCAGAACGACTGGAACACCGCGCCACTCCCCGGCGAGCATGGCCCCGGCGCTTCCAATGCGGGCGGCTCCAGCCTGGTGATCTTCCGCCGCTCGGCGCACAAGGACGAGGCCTGGCAGCTGATCGAATTCCTGTCGCGCCCCGCGATCCAGCAGCGCTTCTACGACCTGCTCGGCGACATGCCGCCGCGGCGCTCTTCGTGGGAAGGCGGCGCACTGCGTGACGATCCCAAGGCCCGTGGCTTCCGCCAACAGCTCGAGCGGGTGAAGCCCACCCCGCCGATTCCCGAGTGGGAGCGTATCGTGACCGAGATGCAGCTGGTCGCCGCGCAGGCCGTGCATGGCGACCTGAGCGTCGACCAGGCCGCGGCCGAGATCGATCGGCGCGCCGACGTGATCCTGGAGAAACGGCGCTGGATGCTCGACCACGCGAAACCCAAGCCATGACCGCCGGAGGCCACGCATGAATCCACGACGCGCCGCCTGGCTGTTCCTCGCACCGGCGCTGCTGGTGCTGGGCCTGTTCTTCCTGCTGCCGGTGATCGCGGCGCTGGCGCTCAGCCTGACCGACTACGACCTGTACGCGCTAGCGGACATCCGCAACCTGCGCTTCGTCGCGCTGGGCAATTACTGGGAGCTGCTGCACCGTCCGCTGTTCTGGTCCGCGCTGGGGCACACGCTGTACTTCGTGCTGGTGGGCGTGCCGCTGTCGATCGCCGTGTCGCTTGGCGCCGCGCTGCTGCTCAACTCGCCGCTGGCGCGCTGCAAGCCGTTGTTCCGCACCGCGCTGTTCGCACCGGTGGTGACCACGGTGGTGGCGGTAGCGGTGATCTGGCGCTATCTGTTCAACACCAAGTACGGCCTGGCCAACTACGCGCTGGGCGGCCTGGGCCTCCATCCGGTGGACTGGCTGGGCGATCCGCGCTGGGCGATGCCCACCATCATCCTGTTCGCGGTGTGGAAGAACTTCGGCTACAACATGATCATCTTCCTCGCCGCGCTGCAGGCGATCCCCGCCGACCTGTACGAAGCCGCGCGCATTGACGGCGCTTCGCCCGTGCGGCAGTTCCGCCATATCACGCTGCCGATGCTCGGGCCGACCCTGCTGATGGTGAGCATCCTCACCGTCTCGGGTTACTTCCAGCTGTTCGCCGAACCCTTCGTGATGACCGAAGGCGGCCCGCTGCAGAGCACGACCAGCGTGCTGTACCTGATGTACGAGGAAGGCTTCAAATGGTGGAACCTCGGTTCCGCCTCGGCGGTGGCCTTCCTGTTGTTCCTGATCATGTTCGCGGTGACCGCGGTGATGCTGCGCGTAGCGCGACGTGGAGCCGAGGCATGAATCCGCGCCTAGCCAAGGCCCTGATTCATGGCCTGCTGATCGGCGGCACGCTGGTGGCGGTGTTCCCGCTGCTGTGGATGCTGTCGGTGTCGTTCATGCATCCGGGCGAGGCAAGCGCGCTGCCGCCGCCACTGTTTCCCGCGCACGCCACGCTCGCCAATTACCACGAGCTGTTCGAACGCGCCGGCATGGGGCGTTATCTGCTCAACAGCCTGGCCATCTCCAGCGCGATCACGCTGCTCTCGCTCGCGTTCAACCTGATGGCCGGCTACGCCTTCGCCAAGCTGCGTTTCGCCGGACGCGAGCGGCTGTTCCAGATGCTGCTCGGTGGCCTGGTGATTCCGGCCCAGGTGGCGATGCTGCCGCTGTTCCTGCTGCTGAAGTACCTGGGCCTGGTGAACAGCTATGCCGCGGTGGTGATGCCGGCGATGGCGACCATCTTCGGCATCTTCCTGGTACGCCAGTACGCGCGCGGCATTCCGGACGACCTGCTGGAAGCGGCGCGCATCGACGGCGCCGGCGAGCTGCGCATCTTCGGGCAGATCGTGCTGCCGCTGCTCAAGCCGATCATGGTGACGCTGGCGATCTTCACCTTCCTCACCGCATGGAACGACTTCATGTGGCCGTTGATCGCGCTGACCGGGCAGGAGCATTACACCTTGCCGATCGCGCTGGCTTCGCTGTCGCGCGAGCATGTACAGGACTCGGAGCTGATGATGGCCGGCTCGGTGGTGACCGTGCTGCCGGTGCTGGTGCTGTTCCTGGCCTTGCAGCGCTACTACCTGCAAGGACTGTTGCTGGGCAGCGTGAAGGGCTGATGCGATGAGCAGGCACGCCTGGCTGCTGCTGTCGTTCGTGCTGCTGGCGCCTGCCGCCCATGCCGCCGACGAAACGCGCGTGATCGACGATTTCAACCGGCCGTCGGCATGGACGGCCGAAGGCACCGACGATATCGCCACCCGACTGCAGGTGGCGGATGGCCAGAACGGCAAGGCGGTCTGCGTGGTCTTCGATTTCCACGGCGTCTCCGGCGCGGCCACGCTCAAGCGCGCGCTGCCGATGGACTGGCCGGACAACTTCGCGCTGTCCTTCGACGTACGCGGCAGCATGCCGCCCAACGATCTGCAGGTAAAGCTGGCCGATGCCAGCGGCGACAACGTGTGGTGGTATCGCCGCAACGCGTTCCAGCCCGCGGCCGATTGGCAGACGCTTGAGTTCCGGCGCAGCCAGGTGGAATTCGCCTGGGGGCCGACCAAGGATCGCGCCCTGCACCGCACGGCCGCACTGGAGTTCACCGTCTACGCCGGGCAGGGCGGCCACGGCGAGCTATGCCTCAGCCATCTGCGCCTGCGTCCGTTGCCGGCGGAACCGGGCGCGCCGCCGACGCCGCATGCGCAAGCCTCGTCCACGCTCACCGGCTATGCCGTGCAGCACCTGATCGAAGGCAAGGGCGAATGGCGCAGCGATCCGTCCGCGACGGGCGCGCAGAGCATCGCGCTGGATCTGGGCCTGTCGCGCGAGTTCGGCGGCCTGCTGCTGCATTGGCTGCCGGGCGCGCAGGCATCGCGTTACGAGGTGGAGCTGTCGGACGACAACGCGCACTGGCGCACCGCCACGCAGATCACCGGCGGCAACGGCGGCGACGATGCGCTGTTTCTGCCGCAGGCACAGGCGCGCTATCTGCGGCTTCGCCTGCTGGCCGGCCCGGGTAAAGCCTATGGGTTGTCGCGGCTGGAACTGAAGGATCGCGCCTGGGGCGCTTCGCCCGATGTGTTCTTCCAGGAAGCGGCCACGCGTGCGCCACGCGGCATGTATCCGCGCGGCTACTCGGGCGAGCAAAGCTACTGGACCTTGGTCGGCACGGATGGCGGCGCGCGCCACTCGGCGCTGATCTCCGAGGACGGCGCGGTGGAAGTGGGCAAGGGCGGCTGGTCGCTGGAGCCGATGCTGTTCGCCGGCCGCAATGTGATCGACTGGGCCAGCGTGCGCAGCTCGCAGAGCCTGCTCGACGGCTATCTGCCGATACCCACGGTCCGCTGGACTGCCGACAGCCTCACCCTGGACACCACCGCCTTCGCCACCGGCGATGCGGAACACCCGCGGCTGGTGCTGCGCTACACGCTGACCAACCGCACCGCGCAACCGCAGCGGGTGACGCTGGCGCTGTTGGCACGACCGTTCCAGGTGAACCCGCCCACGCAGTTTCTCAATACGCCCGGTGGCATCCACCGCATCCACGATCTGGCCTGGGACGGCAAGGCGCTCACCGTCAACGGCGAGACGCGCGTGGTGCCGTTGCAGGCGGCCGATGGCTTCGTCGCCAGCAGCTACGAAGCCGGGCCATTGCCGGAGCGGCTGGCGCAGGGCGAGCGCCCCGAAGCCACGTCGCTGCACGACGAAGCCGGTTTCCTCCAGGGCGCCATGCTCTATGCCATCGACCTGCCCGCCCATGGCAGCCGCACGCTGGGGCTGGTGGTGCCCGCGCATGGCGACGACGTGCAGGCGCCACGCACACCGGAAACCTGGCTGCGCCAGGAGCTGGAACGCACCGCCGCCGCATGGCGCGAGAAGCTCAACCGCGTAACGCTGCTGCTGCCTTCGTCGCAACACGCCATCGCCGACACCGCCCGCAGCGCCCTGGCGCAGATCCTGATGTCGCGCGACGGCCCTGCATTGCAACCCGGTACGCGCTCCTACGCGCGCAGCTGGGTGCGCGACGGCGCGATGATGACCGAGGGCCTGGCGCGCAGCGGCCACGCCGATGCTGCCGCAGCATTCGTGCACTGGTATGCGCCGCACCAGTTCAGCAACGGCAAGGTGCCGTGCTGCGTGGATGCGCGCGGCTCCGACCCGGTGCCGGAGAACGACAGCCACGGCGAACTGATCTTCGCCATCGCCGAGCTATGGCGCTACACCCACGATCGCGCTGCGCTGGAACAGCAATGGCCTACCGTGCAGCGCGCCATCGCCTATATGGACGAACTGCGCGAGAGCGAACGCGGTCCTGCCAACCAGACCGCCGAGCGGCGCGCGCTATACGGCTTGATGCCAGCCTCGATCAGCCACGAAGGCTATTCGGCCAAGCCGATGCATTCCTACTGGGACGACTTCTGGGCGCTGCAGGGCTACAACGACGCCGTACTGCTGGCCAAGGCGCGCGGCGACGAAACCGCGGCGGCACGCATCGCCCAGTCGCGCGACACATTCCGCGCGGACCTGAAGGCTTCCATCGACCTGTCGGTGCGCCAGCACCACATCGACTACCTGCCAGGCGCCGCCGAACTCGGCGACTTCGATGCCACCTCCACCACCATCGCGCTGTCGCCCGGCGACGGCCAGACCTGGCTGCCGCCCGCGCTGGTGCAGCGCACCTTCGAACGCTACTGGCTAGGCTTCGTGGAGCGCCGCGACGGCAAGCGCGAGTGGGAGGACTACACGCCTTACGAACTGCGCACCATCGCCAGCTTCGTGCGGCTGGGCTGGCGCGACCGCATCGGCGAGCTGCTGACGTTCTTCTTCGCCGACCGTCGTCCGGCCGCATGGAACCAGTGGGCGGAAGTGGTGGGGCGCGATGCGCGCAAGCCGCGTTTTGTCGGCGATATGCCGCATGCGTGGATCGCTTCGGATTATCTGCGCTCGGCTTACGATCTGTTTGCGTATGAGCGGCCGGGCGATCAGGCGCTGGTCCTGGCGGCGGGTGTTCCCGCGGATTGGCTGAAAGGCGAGGGCGTGGGTATTCAACGCCTGCGGACGCCGTATGGGCTGTTGAGCTACACGCTGCGCGAACGTGAAGGCGTGCTCGAGTTGCATGTGAAGAAGGGGCTGGATCTGCCACCGGGCGGGCTGGTCATGCCGTGGCCTTATCCGGGCAAGCCCACGAGCAAGCTTGTCATCAACGGCAAGCCGGCCGTATGGCGGGATGGAGAGCTGGTGATACGCGCGTTGCCCGCAACCGCTCTCGTGCCAGTACCCAAGTAAATCCTCGCCGCCACGTAGGTTGGGGTGAGCGACAGCGAACCCCAACATCGCCGCCAGTCCATCGACACCATCTGACGCTCGAATGTTGGGGTTCGCCTTCGGCTCACCCCAACCTACGCGTGTCGTGCGGCTTAGAACTTGCCCGCGCGGAAATCCGCAATGGCCTGGTGAATCTCCTCAGGCGTGTTCATCACGAACGGTCCATAGCGCGCCACGCTTTCACCCAGCGGCTTGCCGGCCACCAGCAACACGCGCGCCGGGGCGTCGCGGCCGGCGATGCGCACCGAGCCGCCCTTGGACAGCACGGCCAGCTCGCTACGGTGGAGCACGTCGCCGGCGACCTGCGCATCGGCGCCGTCGAACACGTAGGCGAAGGCGCTATGGCCTTCCGGCAGCGGCACTTCCAGCTGCGCACCCGGCTGCAGGGCGATATCGAGGTACACCGGCGCCGTGGCGATACCCGCGACCGGACCAGCCGCGCCGAACAGCTCGCCGGCGATGATCTTCACTTCCACGCCATCCTGCGGATGCACGGTGGGAATGCGTGCGGGGTCGATGTCCTGGTAGCGCGGCGCGGTCAGCTTGTCCTTCGCCGGCAGGTTCACCCACAGCTGGAAACCCCACATCAGGCCGTTTTCCTGTTGCGGCATTTCCGAATGCAGGATGCCGCGGCCGGCGGTCATCCATTGCACGCTGCCGGGGCCGAGGTCGCCCTGGTTGCCGTGGTTGTCGCCGTGGCGCATATGGCCGGCGAGCATGTAGGTCACCGTCTCGAAGCCGCGGTGCGGATGCTCGGGAAAGCCGGCCAGGTAGTCGTCCGCCGTGTCGGAGCGGAATTCGTCCAGCAGCAGGAACGGGTCGACCATGTCCAGGCCGGGCTGGCCGATGATGCGCTTGAGCCGGACGCCCGCGCCGTCGGAGGTGTCGGTGCCGCGGATGCGGTGGCTGATCTTGCGCTCGCTCATGATGGGCTCCTCTAAGGAATGCGCCACATGATGGTTGCGCGGTCCGTCTGGTCCAAGCGGCGCCGCGCGAACGGATTGTTTCCCTTGGCGTCAGTGCAGCCAGTGGCCGCTGCGATTCCGCGGCGGCGCCTGGCCGCCGTCGTCCTCGCTGCCGCCGGCGGCGCTGCTGGGGGCGGCCTGGGTCATCGCCTCCATGTCGGTCTCGGTGACCGGGTGCTGCTGCCAGTAATGCTCGACGGCCGCCAGCACCGCAGGCAGCTGGGCCAGGCACTCGTCGTATTCGTCGTCGCCGAGCTTTTCGAAATCGGTGTCGGCGCTGAGAATGCCTTCGTCGACGGCCAGCGCCATCACGGGGCCGAGCAGCTCCATCAGCGACGCATCGTCGGCCAGGCGCTTTTCCCACAGGCCGGCGCGCAGGTCGATGGCGCGGCTGAAGCCTTCGCACCAGCCGGCCGCGGACAGCGTCGGGCCGGTCTCGGTGTCGACTTCGCCGAGGATCGGCTCGTACGCGTCGACATCGAGTTCGGCGGCGATCGAGTCGTTGAGCTTGGCCAGCAGCGCCAGCACGCGGTTGCCTTCTTCCTCGTCGGCGAACGGCTCGTGCAGCACTTCCGGCAGCCATTCTTCCGGCAGTACCGGCACGGGGCCGACGGTCAGCGCCGAGAGCATGCCGTGCACGCCGTCGAGCAGCAGGTCGCCGTCGCCTGAGTGGGCGCGGAGATAGCGGTCCAGCTCGTCGAGTTCGTCGTCCGTGAGCGAACTGGGCCAGTCGGTCTTCGTTGTATTCATCAGATATCCAGATCCAGCGTCACCGGCGTGTGGTCCGAAGGCCTTTCCCAGCGGCGCGGCGTGCGGTCGATGGCTGCCGCCTTCACCGCTTGTTTCAGCGCGTCGCCGACCAGGATCAGATCGATGCGCAAACCCATGTTGCGCCGGAACGCCGCCTGACGGTAGTCCCACCAGCTGAAGTGTCCGCCCTCCTGTTCGAACAGGCGGAAGCTGTCGTGCAGGCCCAGCTCGGTGATCGCCTTGAGCGCGGCGCGCTCCGGCGGCGAGCACAGCACGTCCTCGCCCCAGGTCACCGGATCGTAGACGTCGCGGTCGTCCGGCGCGATGTTGAAATCGCCCAGCACCACCAGCTTCGGATGGCGTCGATGTTCCGCTTCCAGGAAGTCGCGCACCTTGGCCAGCCAGTCGAGCTTGTAGGCGTATTTCTCGTCGCCGACTGCCTTGCCGTTGACCACGTACAAGTCCACCACGCGCACGCCGCCGACAGTGGCGGCGAGGATGCGCCGCTGCGGGTCGTCCAGGCCGGGGATGTCGGTGATCACATCGGTCGGCTCTTCGCGGGCGAGGATGGCCACGCCGTTGTAGGTCTTCTGGCCGGAGTACACCGCGCGATAGCCGGCCGCGGCCAGCTCGTCGACGGGGAACTTGGCGTCCTCCAGCTTGGTTTCCTGCAGCGCGATGACGTCGGGCTTGGCCTCGGCCGCCCACTCGGTGAGCTGCGGCAGGCGGACCTTGAGCGAATTGACGTTCCAGGAGGCGATTTTCATGGCCGGCATTGTAGGGGGATGCCGCCGGTTCGGCACTCCGCCATGCGGCGGGGAGGCCAGCCTGTGACCGGCCTCCCCCGGCACCCCGTTACCGGTGACTTAGCACGAGTGCCAGCGCGCCTTGCCGCGAGCCGAGCCCCGCCGATCAGATCAGCCCATGGCTGCGCAGCAGCGCATCGGGCTCCGGCTTGCGGCCGCGGAAGGCGACGAAACTGTCCAGCGCCGGGCGGCTGGCGCCGACGGCCAGCACCTCGCGGCGGAAGCGTTCGCCGGTAGCGCGGTCGATCACGCTGCCGCCGGCCTGCGCGACGTCCTCGAACGCACCGAACGCATCCGCACTGAGCAGCTCCGCCCACAGATAGCTGTAGTAGCCCGCGGCATAGCCGCCGGCGAAGACATGCGTGAAGCTGTTCGGGAAGCGCTGCCAGATCGGCGGATGCAGCACTGCCACCTCGCGCCGCACTTCCTCCAGCACGCCGAGCGGGCGCGCGCCCTGCGCCGCTTCGTACTGCAGGTGCAGGCGGAAATCGAACATGGCGAATTCCAGCTGCCGCACCAGGAACAGGCCGGCGTGGAAATGCCGCGCGGCCAGCATGCGCTGGAACAGTTCCTCCGGCAGCGGCTCGCCGGTCTGCCAATGGCGCGCGAACAGATCGAGCGCCTGGCGATGCCAGCCGAAGTTCTCCATGAACTGGCTGGGCAATTCCACCGCGTCCCATTCCACGCCGTCGATGCCACCGATCGACGGCAGCGCGATCTCGGTCAGCAGATGGTGCAGGCCGTGGCCGAATTCGTGGAACAGGGTCAGCACGTCGTCATGCGTGAGCAGGGCCGGGCGGCCTTCGGTCGGCGGCGCGAAATTGCAGGTGAGGAAGGCGACCGGCAGCTGCTCCTGCTCGCCCTCGCGGAAACGCGAGCGGCATACGTCCATCCAGGCGCCGCCGCGCTTGCCGGAACGCGCGTAGAGGTCGACATAAGCGCCGGCGAAGACGCGGCCGCTGGCGTCGCGCACGTCGTAATAGCGCACGTCCGGATGCCATACGTCGACACCGTCGCGCGGCGCCAGCGTCACGCCGTAAAGCTGCTGCACCAGGCCGAACAGGCCGTCGATCACCGCCGGCAGCGGGAAGTACGGCTTGAGCTGCTCTTCGTCCAGGTCGTAACTGCGCTGGCGCAGTTTCTCGGAGGCGTACGCCACGTCCCAGGATTCGAGGTTGTCCAGCTTCAGTTCCTTCGCCGCGAACTCGCGCAGGCTCGCCAGCTCCTCGCGCGCCACCGGACGGGCGCGCTGGGCCAGGTCGTGCAGGAACTCCATCACCTCGGTGGGCGAAGCCGCCATCTTGGTCGCCAGCGATTCCTCGGCCGCATTGGCGAAGCCCAGCAGCTGCGCGGCTTCGTGGCGCAGCGCGACGATGCGCTCGATGCGCGGGCCGTTGTCGAACTTGCCGGCGTGCGGGCCCTGGTCCGATGCGCGCGTCTGGTAGGCCCAGTACACGCGCTCGCGCAGGCTGCGGTTGTCGGCATAAGTCAGCACCGCCTGCACGCTGGGCTGCTTGAGCGTGACCAGGTAACCGTCCAGGTTCTGCTCGCGCGCGTACTGGCGCAGCACGGCGCGGCCGGACTCGGGGATGCCGGCGAGATCGCGCTCGTCGGTGACGTGCTGGTGCCAGGCGTCGGTGGCGTCGAGCACGGCGTTGGAGAACTCGGTGGACAGCTTGCTCAGCTCCACGCCGATCTCGCGGTAGCGCGTGCGCTCCGGTTCCTCCAGGGCGACGCCGGACAGGCGGAAATCGCGCAGCGCATGCTCGACCAGGGTGCGCTCCGGCTGCGCCAGCGCGGCGAAATCGGGTGCGTCGGCCAGCGCCTGCACGGCTTTGTACAACTCGCGGTTCTGGCCCAGCTCGATGGCGTGCTCGGTGAGCTTTTCCTCGGCCGGACCATAGACCTCGCGCAGCGCTTCGCTGTCGGCGACGGAATGCAGATGGCCCACCGGCGCCCAGGCGCGCGACACGCGCTGCTCCAGGCGTTCCTGCGCCAGCATCACGCCGGCGAAATCGCGCGGGCCGCCGGCGGCGGTGAGCTGGTCGATCGCCACGCGGTAGTCGGCCAGCAGCTCGTCGATGGCGGGGCCGACATGCGCCGGCTTGATGCGCGAGAACGCCGGCAGGCCGGCGTCGGCCAGCAGCGGGTTTTCGTGGGCCGCGTTTTCGAGGGCCGGGTCGGCGTGCGCCTGGGTATCCCGGGCGATGTTTTCGTGAGCCATGCGTCTCTCCTTGGGAGCGCCAGCGTGGCGACGGGCCTGGGCGAAATCAAGGCCGGAGCAGGCGGGGCTTACGCCGGGGTGTCATATAGCGCGCCCTACCATGGCCTTTATGCGTCAAACGGATTTCAGCGACCTGTTACGTCAAAGCGACGTGTTCGGCCACCTCGGCGACGAGGCCCTGGCCGACCTGGCCGCGCGCCTGGTCTGGTTCAGCCTTCCCGGCGGCCGGCCCCTGTTCAAGGCCGGCGAGACCGCCGATGCCATGTATCTGCTGGTCAGCGGCAGCCTCGGCCTGTTCGACGAGGACGACCCGGCACGCCTGGTGCATCTGGTCTCCGCCGGCGACAGCGTGGGCGAGATCGGCCTGATCGGCGGCGACACCCGCCAGCTCACCGTGCGCGCCCTGCGCGACTGCGAGTTGTTGCGGCTGGATCGCGCTGCATTCGAAGTGCTGGCCGGGCGCCATCCGCAAGCCATGCTCGGAATCGCCCGCGTGGCCATCGCGCGCCTGCAGCGACGCCTGCGCAAGGAGGAAAGCCCCGGCGTGGCGCGTACCTTCGCGCTGCTGCCGTCGGACGCCGAGGTACCGGCGCGCACCCTGGCCATGCAGCTGGCGATGGCGCTGGAAGCGTATGGAAGCTGCGCGGTGATCGATGGCGAGCAGGGCGCCGGCCGCGGCAGCGACTGGTTCGCCGCGCGCGAAGCGCAGGTGCGCTTCGTGATCTATCTGGACACCAAGGGCGATCCGCTGTGGCGCCAACGATGCCTGCGCCAGGCAGATGTATTGCTGTTGCCGGCTACCGCGGCGCGGCCGGCGCGGCCATGGCCGGAGGCGGCGATCCTCGATCCTTCGCGCGTCGGGCATCGGCCGCGCCATCTGATCCTGCTGCAGCCGGGCCGCCAGCCCAGCCTGGGCGCGGCACAGCGCTGGCGTGCACCGTTCAGCGGCGAACTGCAGCACCACCATGTCGGCGGCCAGGCGGACATCGCGCGGCTGGCGCGGCTGGTCAGCGGCCATGCGCGCGGCCTGGTGCTGGCCGGCGGCGGCGCGCGCGGGTTGGCCCATCTCGGTGCCTTGCGTGCGCTGAAGGAGGCCGGCCATGAATTCGACTGCGTCGGCGGCACCAGCATCGGCGCGATCATCGGCGCCGGCGTGGCGGCGGGCTGGGGCCTGGAAGAAATGACCGAGGTCTACCGCCGCGCCTTCGTGCAAGGCCGGCCGCTGTCGGACTGGACCCTGCCGGTGGTGGCCCTCACCCGCGGCCGCCGCGCCGCCAGCATGCTGCGCCGCGCGTTCGGCGCGCTGGAGATCGAAGACCTCACGTTGCCGTTCTTCTGCGTGGCCACGTGTCTGTCCGGCGACGGCATGGTGGTGCAGCGGGGCGGGCCGTTGTGGATGTGGCTGCGTGCTTCCAGCGCGATTCCCGGCGTGTTGCCGCCGGTGCTGCATCGCGGACGGGTGTATGTGGATGGCGCGCTGGTCGACAACCTGCCGACCGATGTGATGGCCGCCGATGGCGTGGCGCACGTCACCGCGGTGGATATCCGCGCCGACATCTCGCTGCTGACCACCGCCGAGGAGTACAGCACGCCGCCGTGGTGGCGCTTGCTGCTGCAACGTCAGGCGATCCAGCGGCCCGGCCTGGTTTCCACGCTGGTGCGGGCGGCGATGGTCAACAGCGAGGGCGCCAGCGAGCATCGGCGTGGCCTGGCGGATGTGTTGGTGACGCCACCGCTGGAGCATGTGAGTGTGCTCGATTGGGGGGATTGGGAGCGCGCGGTAGAGGCGGGGTATCGTGAGACGGTGCGCGTGCTCGAACGCGCCTGATTGTCGCGGTGGCGCGATTTGGCCGCTTGTGCAGCGGGCATTTCGTGCGCCTGCCGGCGCCCGAGTTACTTTTTCTTTGCTGGGGCGGTTTCAACTGGTCAATGCAACACCACATGGTGATGACGACCGGGATATGCAGGCATGCAATGTGCCTGCACAGGATGGCGAATGGCCGTTGCCACCGACATGCGTCGAAGGTGTATTCACCGCCGTGCATTACCTGAGCCGCTACGCAGAGTCGCTCAGCTATCGACTCGATGAAGTGAATGAGCTGATGGAGGACCTGGCCGCGTAAGCGCGCGGAGTAGGTTGGGGTGAGCCACAGGCGAACCCCAGCATCACCACATTCAAACGCCCCGCACCGTTGGGGTTCGCCTGCGGCTCACCCCAACCTACGCCGGTGCTGCGAGGTTTCACTCCACGCTCCGCCCGAACCCTCATCCGCCTGCCGGCACCTTCTCCCGGAGGGAGAAGGATTCGAACTGGGAGGTGGAGGTAACGTGCAGCACCCAAGCGGGCCTGAGTTCTTGAACGTCCTCTTCGCAACGGCACGTTGAAGGGCGCGCGGCGGTTTCGACTGGTCAATGCAACACAAGGGCACGCGCCCTAGCGCTACCCCCGCCCCCCGCGGACAATACACAGATGACCAACCTCCGCACCTACCGGGGCATCGCCCCCACCCTCGGCGCCCGCGTCTACGTCGACCCCGCCGCCACCGTCATCGGCGCCGTGGAACTGGGCGACGACGTCTCCATCTGGCCCGGCGCCGTGCTGCGCGGCGACGTGCACCACATCCGCATCGGCGCGCGCAGCAATGTGCAGGACGGCAGCATCGTGCACGTCACGCACGACGGCCCGTACTCGCCCGGCGGCTTTCCCACCCTGGTCGGCGAAGGCGTCACCATCGGCCACGCCGCGGTGATCCATGCCTGCACCATCGAGGACTACTGCCTGATCGGCATGCACGCCACCGTGCTCGACGGCGCCACGGTGAAGAAGTACGGCTTCGTCGCCGCGGGAGCGGTGATCCCGCCCGGCAAGGTGGTGGGCGAGCGCGAACTGTGGGTGGGCAATCCGGCCAAGTGCGTGCGCTTGCTGAGCGACCGGCAGATCGAGCAGCTGCACTATTCGGCCGATCACTACGTGCGCTTGAAAGATGAGTACCTCGCCGCGGGATGAGCGCCTTGCGCGTCCTGTTCCTGTGCAGCCGCAACCGCTTGCGCAGTCCGACCGCGGAGCAGGTGTTCCGCGAATGGCCCGGCGTGGCCGTGGATTCCGCCGGGCTGGCGCCGGATGCGGAGACGCCGCTGTCGGCTGAGCACGTCGATTGGGCCGAGCTCATCGTGGTGATGGAGCACGCGCACCGGCGCCGGCTGCAGTCGCGCTATGCGCGGCAGCTCAAGGACAAGCGCGTGGTGGTGCTGGGTATTCCCGACGACTACGACTTCATGCAACCCGAACTGGTCGAGCTGCTGCTGCGCAAGGCCGGCCCGCTCTTAAGTAGGTTGGGGTGAGCCGGTGGCTCACCCCAACCTACGTCGTTATTGCGCCGGTGCTGAAGACGAAGAAGTCGCCTGCGACTGAATCACCGCCGCGCGCGCTTCGTCCTCGCGCACCTGGATCTGCCGCTGCGCGTCGAGCTTGCCGCCGAGCAGTGCCAGCTTGTAGTTGGTGCCGTCGAATTCGCGCAACAGGCTCAGTTCGCGCTGCGCCTCGTCGAGGCTGTTGTCGTTGATCGCGCGCTCGATATCGTCCGCGGCCGGCTCGAACAGTTCGTGCAGGCCTGCGGTCGCGGCTGCGTTGTCCGGCTCCAGCTGCAGCGCGCTGAGATAGAACTCGAACGCATTGGCGCCGGCCGGCGCGATCAGCCGCTTCTCGTCCATCGCGCTCTTGGCCAGGCCCAGCATGATGCCGACGCCACTGTCCTGGCCGCCGCTGCTGGCCGCCGCCGCCGGTCCCTTGGCTTGAAGACCCGCGCCATCCACGGCGGGCATGCGCAGGAACACGTAAGCGGCAATCGCCGCTGCCGCGAGCAGCGCAATGGAAACCACAAGCAGGCCGCGTCGGGGGAACGCGGTGGGGAACGCACGGGACATGACAGCTGGCCGATGGGATGGAGCGCCGTATACGCGCCTTTCACGCGGTATGACGGCGCGCCACGGTAGCCCTGGCAGATGTCAGCGATGTGACGTGTTTGGCAATCGCTTTGTGACGATCAGCGGAAGCCGCCACCGGTGATGCGGCCGTCCTTGTCCAGCTCGGGAAAGTAGCGGCTGTTGTTGCTGCGCATTTCCATGGTGGTGATGCTGCCGGGCGTCACCAGCTGCACATCCGGATAGCGCACATGGAACTGCTCGGGCGTGGGATGCGTGGCGATGAAGGCGTCGAAACCGGCGGTGTCGGTGACGAAACCGGCGACCGGCCTGGCCTCGGCGTAGGTGGTGTCATGGCAGGCGCCGGTGGCAACCGCGGCGGTGAACAGGAACAGGGCGAGCATGGCCTTGCGCATGGCGGTTCGTCTCCTCGAAGCAGGCGGCGATTATGCGCCGCGCCGACGTCACAGATGGAACTCGATCCGCTGCCGCATCTCCATCGGCACCGCCGCACCATCGCGCGTGCCCGGGGTGAATTGCCAACGCTCCACCGCGGTAAGCGCGGAGCGGTCGAATACATTGCGCGGCTCGGCGCCGATCACGCCGGCGTGGCTCACCGAGCCATCCGCCTCCACGGTGAAGCGCACGTCCACCCAGCCCTGCCGGCGCGTACGGCGCGCATCGTCCGGGTAATAGGGTTCGACGCGGCGCTTGAGTACGGGGGAGCTGCTGGCGGCAACGGCGACGGCGGCCGGCGCGGCGGGATGCGGCGCCGAGTTTTCCGGCGGCACGGCTGGCGCGGGATGCGCTGCCGGCGGCGCTGCCGAAACATTGCTCGCCACCACGGGTGCGGGTGCCGCCGGCGGCGGCGATGCGGGACGCGCCTGTGCCTTCTGCGCTGCCGCCAACGCCTGCTGTTCGTCCTTGCGCCGTTGGTCTTCCACTACTTGCAGCTGCGCCTGCAGCTTGGCGCGCAGGATGGTCAGCGTGTAATTGGTGGGATCGGCGCGCGTCAGCAGATCGATCTCGCGCTGCGCCTCGGCTGCATTGCCCTGGCCGATGGTCTGCTCGGCGGCGTTGGCGGCGAACGGGAACAGCTCGCGCAACGCATCCTGCGCGACGCGGTTGCCCGGCTCCTGTTTCAACACCTGCAGATACCACTCCACCGCGTTGTCGCTGGCGGGTGCCAACAGGCGCTGCTGCGCGACCGAGCCGCGGGCACGCTTGAGCAGCTCGGTCACACCGCCGGGTGCGCCGTCGCGATGGATCTCGCCGGTGTCGGCAACGGCGGTTTCCGGCAGCGCCGGCACGTCGCGGTTGGCGCGGAGGATCCAGGCGACCACGCCGCCGGCGCCAGCCAGCAGCACGACCAGGATCAGCACGGCGTAACGGGTCGCACCAAGCGTGCGGTGGGGAGAAGAAACGTGTGGCATGGCGGCTTCAGCGTGGGGAGACGCAGGGCGCGCCAGCTTAGAGAGGCGATATTGCGGAGATGTTGCCCGCAGAAAGCAGGTAAGCGCGCGCCGCCAGTGGCAGCGGCGCGCGCATGTGACTTAGCAGAGCCCGCGACTTACCAGAGCACCTGCAAGTTGCGGCTGTCCGGCGAACCATCCGGATGGGCGATCCACCACACCCGGTTCTGCCCACCGGGGCAGCCGGTGCCGGACGCGTAGCTGGCGAGCGCGCCGGTATCGGTGGTCAGGTCCACGCGATAGCAGCTGCCGTAGCTGTCGCGGAAGCTGTAGCCCTGCGTGCTGTGCTGGCCGGTGTGGCTGGTCAGTGCGCCGGCAGCATTGAAGTTGAGCGTGTCGCCGGTGTCGACGGTATTGCTCAGCTCGGCCGCATAGGTGGGGAAGCCCAGCCAGCGCCGTTCCGCGTGGCTGGTTAGTCCCTGGTGCACGGTGGAAGCCGCGCTGAGGCTGCCGTCCGCGGCGAGCGTCTGGTTGTAGTCCACGCGCAGCGGGTACGACGCCTGCTGGCGCGATTCGACCGTCAGCAACGGCCCGATGCGGCTGCGGCTGACGCTGTCCACGCTGGTGACCTGGGCCGAGATCTGGTGGAAGGTGGAAGCGTTGATGACGAAGCTCTGCGTGTCGTCGAAGCCCACCGTCTGCGCCACCGTGCTGACCACGCGGCCCTTGGAGGTGGTGGCGTAGCCCTCGATCACGAACTGCCGCGACAGCTTGGTGGTGATGTCGCCGGTCAGGTTGCCGCTGCTATCCGTGACCAGCGTGTCTCCGATGGTCGGCGTCGGCGCCTGGCCGGCGAGCGTGTTGCGCGTGATGCGGCCGGTCACCTGCTTGGCGTGCGGATCGCGATACACCAGCAGCGCCGCGGTGGCCGAGAAGTAACCGTGCGCACCGGCCACGTTCACCGCCACCTCGTGCGGGCTGCCGTCGCTGAGCTGGCCGGCGAACGGCGTGAGGTCCACGCGATAGGGCATGAAGTTCAGCGTCTGCACGCCGGTGGTCGGACGCCACATATAAGGATCGATGCCGCCGGTGTAGATCCACGGATAGATCGGCGCCACGCCGGCCGGCTGGCCGTCGATGCTCACCTCGGCCTCGCGGAAATTGCCGCCGCCGCATTCCTGGGTCTGCGCGGCGTACTGATCCGGCACGCAGGTGTACCAGAACTCGTCGCCGCTCTGGCTCTGCGCGAACACGTCCAGGTACGCGCGCACCACGTTGCGCGGCAGGGTCAGCGTCTTTGAAAGCTTGTCGGCCGGCGTATTGAGCGTGGTGGTGTTGCCGATCGGGTCGGCGCCCAGCGGATAGACCGCGTCCGGCACCGGTGCGGGCGGTGCGATCAGCGAGGCGGGATAGAACAGCAGGCGCGCGCTGCCATGGATCACGCCGGTATAGGTGTCGTTGACGACATTGCCGATCACCGCCTGGCCCTGGCCGTTGCTGCGCAGCAGGGCGTCGTAGTCGGTGAGGTCGCGCTCCACGTGCCAGCTCGGCGACACCGTGGCCGACGGTTCCTGGGTGGTGCCGAAATAGATGTTGACGCCGCCCAGCCACAAGCTGGCGGTGCGGTCGAACTGGCGTCCGGCGGTCACCGAGAAATCGGCTTCCAGCACCACCTTGGACCAGCGCCCGCCACAACTGGCCGGCGGCGCGTAGGCATAGGGACGCGCGGTGAAATCGTTGAAGCTGACATCGTTGAACAACTGCACCACGCAGGGCGTGCCCGGCGGACGCGGCACGGCCGGATCGGCCACCACCACACCCTTCGCGCCGATCGGCGGATCCCCCGCCGCGGCGTGCGCCGTTGCCATGCTCCCCAACATTGCGAACAGCCCGACGGCAATCGCCGGACCCAGACGTACGGAACCCTTCGACGACATGATGCTCTCTCCCCGCATGATGTGGCTTCCCCCTGGTCGGCGAACGCTAGCACGCGAACCTTCGCAGGAGCTTGCGGGAGCCGGCATTTGGACGTCTAAATGCATTTGGACGTTCAAGCGGTGGCCGCGTCCATGGTCACCATGTGCTGCGTCAAAGCCGCCCATGCGTACGCGTCTTTATCGATCCCGCGCAGTTGCTGAAGCTTTTCTTGCAACGGGTGACGCTACGCTGATATATAGTCTGCTTCGCTGCCGTTCGGTAGCCGTAAGCGTTCACGTCAACCAACGCCCAATTCAGCCGCTGCTCCTTCGAGCCGTGGTTGCTGGGTGTTGTGTGGCGTCTGCAACGTGACATTCCCGCGACCATGCTCGGAAATGAAGTGGCTCCCTTTTCTGTGGAGTCTCTAATGCATAACGTTTCCAGCACGATGAAGTTCAATCACATCAGCTTTCCTTCGCATGACGTAAGTGCGACTGCAGCATTTTTTGTCCGCCATCTCGGTTGTTCCGTTTCGGACTTCGGCAGCAGCAAGATCCTCAAGCGGCACGATTTCGATATCGTCGTCGAAGACGCTACCGAGCACGCCGTGCAGTGGCCTGACAACTTCCATATCGGGTTCGAATTGCCCAGTGCTGCCGATGTTCTCGCCATGTGTGAGGACTTCAAGGCGGCCGGCGTCGTGTTCGAGACCGATGTGATCCGGCACCTGCGGGGTTCGCGCTTCTTCTGCCGGATCCCCGGCGGCGTCATGGTCGAGATCAATACGCGGGAGGATGCGGCCGAGGCTTACCGGGCCGGTTTCGGCCGAGCATAAGCATCGATGAGAAGCGGGAGGCGTGTGGCCTCCCGTTGTCTCATGGCGCCGTCAGCTTTTCCATTCTGTTGAGCCAGAGCATGGCCTGTTCGCGGTCATTGCCGCACATCTCCGCCGACGGTTGTAACCTGCCGCAGAAGCCTGGGCGCTCAGGCTTGCCGAAGATTCGGCAACGATGGTCATCGTCCAGCTGGATACATCGAACACCGGCCGGCTTGCCCTGCGGCATGCCGGGAACCGGCGAGGTGATCGACGGCGCGATGCAGCAGGCGCCACAGCCGGGGCGGCAGGACAGGCTCATGGCTCAGCCGTATTGGCGGCGCAGCTCGTCGTGCACCGGGTCGGTGTCGGGACGCTTGCCGTGCCACAGCTCGAAGGCGTCGGCGGCGGTTTCCACCAGCATCCCTAAGCCGTCGAAAGCGTGCAGCGCATTGGCGGCGCGCGCCCAGGCGACGAAGCCGGCGGCGGCCTTGCCGTAGGAGAGGTCGTAGCAGGTGGCGCGGTTGCCGACGAAGCCGAACGGCAGGTCCAGCGGCTTGCCCAGCACGCCGGCCGAGGTGGCGTTGATGATCAGGTCGAAGCTGCCGATATCGTCCAGGTCTTCCCAGTAGCGGGTATGCGCGCGCGCCGGTTCGCCGATGGCGTCGGCCAGCGCGTCGGCGGTTTCCGGTGTGCGGTTGACGATGGTCAGCGTGCGCACGCCGGCATCGAGCAGGGCCCAGGCCACGCCGCGCGCGGCGCCGCCGGCGCCCAGCAACAGGGCGTCGTGGCCGCGCAGGTCCATGCGGTGGCGGTCGGTGAGGTCGCGCACCAGGCCGGCGCCGTCGGTGTTGTGGGCGGCGATGCGGCCGTCCGGCAGCGGGGTGAGCACGTTGGCGGTGCCGGCGCGGGTGGCCGCTTCGCTGCGCTCGTCGGCCAGGGTGAAGGCAGCGGCCTTGTGCGGCAGGGTGACATTGGCGCCGCGGCCGCCCGCCGCGAAGAAGCACCGCGCGCTGGCGGCGAATTCGGCCGGCGCGGCATCGATGGTGCGGTACTCCAGCGCGATGCCGAACTGGCGCGCAAAGGCCTGGTGGATCTGCGGCGACAGGGAATGGGCGATCGGGTGGCCGAAGACGGCGAACTGCGCTGCGCTCATCGAATGCTCCTTGGAAGAAATGGCGGCCGCCGCGCGGGGTGGCGTGGCCGACTGCAGCCGCGCATTGTAAAGCCCCTCTCCCACCGGGAGAGGGGTTGGGGTGAGGGTACGGGCGGAGTGGGGCGTTGCACTTCGCCCGTACCCTCATCCGGCTGCCGCCACCTTCCTCGCTCCTCCACGCGAAGAGGGCACAGGGATGTGCCCGGCTTTGATGAGCGAGGAAAGCCGCGCACATCCCTGTGCGCTCCCCGCGTGCTCCCGGAGGGAGAAGGATTCCTTCGTGAGAGGCCGCTGCAACGGTCGCAGCCTATGAGATGAGCCGCGCGCAAGCTCACCCCATCGACCACGACGGACCGCCTCCATGCGCACGCAGACCTCCGATGCCGCCCGCCACCACCGCCTCGCCGCCGGCGCCCTGCTGTGGCTGCTGGCCGGCGCGGTGCTGCTGCTGACCACCCTGGTGCCGGCGCGCACCGAGCTGCTCGGCTGGACGCCGGCGTTCTGGCTGCTGGGTGCGCCGCTGGCGCTGCTGCTGGTACTGGAACCGCGGTTGCCGCGCGACCTGCTCGCGCTGGCGCGGCGGCGCCGGCCGCGCCAGGCCGTCTGGCACTGATCGAAACGAATCCGCTTGGCAGTGGAGCTTGGGCACGCACGAGGCGCGCCTCAGGGAAGCGACGAGGGACGCCAGGGCAGGCGGTGCACCTTTCGTCGCGGCGCAGGGATTGGCGCCTCGAGCCCCGGTGATCCAGGAAGGATGCCGGGGCTGCCCGACCTTCAGTCGGCGATGCCCAGGCGTTTGCGCTCCATGCGCCGCAGGAACTCCTGCATGATCCGCAAGTACAGGTCCTCGCCCAGGTACGCATCCTCTACCCCCGCGTCGATCGACGGGTTGTCGTTGACCTCGATCACCACCGGCTTGCCGTCCACCTGCTTGAGGTCCACGCCATAGAGCCCGTCGCCGATGCCCTGAGTGGCCTTGAGCGCGAGCTTGACCACGTCGCTGGGCGCGTCGCGCACGGGAATGGTCTCGAAGCCGCCGGACTTGTCCGTGCCCTTGGCACCATGGTTGTAGATCTGCCAGTGGCCGCGCGACATGTAGTACTTGCAGGCGTACAGCGCCTCGCGATTGAGCACGCCGATGCGCCAGTCGAATTCGGTATAGAGGAATTCCTGCGCCAGCAGCAGCGAGCTGTGCTGGAACAGTTCGCCGGCGGCCTTCTCCAGCGCCCGCTCGTCCTCCACCTTCATCACGCCGCGCGAGAAGGAGCCGTCCGGGATCTTCAACACCAGCGGATAGCCCAGGCGCGCGGCGATCTCCTTCATGCCCTTGGCGTCGTCGCGGTAGAGGATCTCGGTCTTGGGCACCGCCAGCTTGCGCGACACCATCAGGTCGTTGAGGTAGATCTTGTTGGTGCAGCGGAGGATCGAGGTGGGGTCGTCCATCACCACCATGCCCTCGCGCTCGGCGCGGTGGGCGAAGCGGTAGGTGTGGTTGTCGCTGGCGGTGGTTTCGCGGATGAACAGGCCGTCGTACTCGGCCAGGCGCTGGTAGTCGTTCTTGTCGATCGGGTCGACTTCGATACCCAGTTCCTTGCCGGCCTGGATGAAGGACTTCAGCGCCTTCTTGTTCGAAGGCGGCATCGACTCGTTCGGGTCCACCAGCATGGCGATGTCGTAGCGGTAGCGCTTGCGCGCACGCGGCTTGCGCCACAGCTTCTTGGAGAAATGGTCGAGCGCCTCGGCGAATGCGTCTTCCTGCGCGTCGTCCAGGCTGTGCAGGCCGACCGGCTTGATCGAGCTGACCTGCCACACGCGGTCGCGCTCGAACTCGATGCGCAGCAGCGGGCAGGGGAACAGTTCGAACACCTGCCGCGCCAGGTCCTGCAGGGCGGTGTAAGCGGTCTCGCCGAAGTACACCAGGATGCCGAAGTCGGTGGTGTCGCGGCTGCCGGCCGGCAGGAAGTGGGTGAGCTTCTGGTTGAGGTCCTCGATGTCCAGGCCGTACAGCGAGCGGCGGCGCAGGTCGTTCACCGTGCGCACCGAAGGCATCACCTTGTGGCCGCGCGCCTCGCCCAGCAGCGACACGTAATAGCCAGTGCCCAGGTATTTGTAGCTGCGGCAGAGGTTGATGACCTGCGTGCGCTCGTCGTCGGTGGACACCGGCTCGCGCAGATAGTCCATCGCCGTGACGACGTCGACGGACGGATAGTAGGAACTCCAGTCGGAGGCTTTCTCGACAACGATGACGAGCCGGGCCATGGCACCTTGGGCTTGGGCAGACGAGGGTGTCGTCTCGTCGATGGAACGGGGCGGCACGGAGCGCGCATTTTCGCACAGGCACAACCACGCACAAGAGCAAGGCATGAAGCCTGTCTAAATGCCGCGGCAACGGACATGACGCCCGGGCGATTGCGAGGCGCCCGCCACGGGACTAGAGTGCCGCGCTTCGCCCGACGTCGCTTACCCTTCGCCTCCGCCCTTCGCCTCCGCCCTTCGCCGCCGCGCTACGCGCCGCACCGGAACACACCGCCGATGACCCCCATGCCCGCGACCGCCGCCGTGCGTGTGCGACGTGCCGAGCTTTCCGACCTGGACGACCTGGTCGCACTGGAGGAGCAGAGCTTCGCCGGCGACCGCCTGAGCCGTGCCCAGTACCGCCGCCACCTGGACAGCGAGAGCGCGCAGGTGCTGGTGGCCAGCGCCAATCACCGGCGTTTCCTGGGTACCGCGGTGGTGTTCTTCCGCAAGGGCAGCAAGGTGGCACGGCTGTACTCGATCGCCACCCAGGCGCAGGCACGCGGCAAGGGCGTGGGCTCGGCGCTGATCGAAGCGGCCGAGCAGGCGGCCCGGCGCAAGCGCCGGCATGCGCTGCGGCTGGAAGTGCGCACCGACAACGAGGCGGCGATCCGCCTGTACGAGCGGCTGGGCTACCAGCGCATCGGCACCTACGCGAGTTATTACGAAGACGGCGCCGCCGCGTGGCGCTACGAGAAAGTGCTGGCCTGAGCCCGCGCGACCCTGGCATCCCTTTTCACCCCGCCTTACAGTGCGTCGCCCCGCCGTGGGCGGGGGTCACAAGGATCAGGGGGGAAAGGGACATGATCATCTGGGGATCGGGCGGCAAGCAGATCGACCTCGGCGTCGCCGAGCACAAGGATTGCGCGGTGTGCGAGAAGCAGCGGCCGTATCGCCTGCTGCTGCAGTACCGCTACGGGCATCTGTACTACTTGTTCAAATGGGTCTCGAAGAAGAGCTACGTACTCGCCTGCGAGGTCTGCCACCGCGGCTGGCAGCTCGAACCCAAGGCGATCGAAGCCAAGCTGGAGAAGAACCCGATTCCGTTCGGGGACCGCTTCGGCTGGGTGGGCCTGTTCGTGATCTTCGGGGTGATCATGCTGGCAGCGGCGCTGAGCAGTCCCCGCTGACGCAGCGCGACGCGGTGCGCCTGGTCAGCCGCCGAACGGCTGGCCGAGCCGCCGTTCCGTCGCCTCGTCCGGCCGCGCCACCAGGGCGCCGGTGCGCATCAGGCTCACGTTGTAATGCCCTTCGTCGACCAGCGGCAGGAACGCGCCGCTGCCGAACACCGTGTCGACGCCGGGCAGCCAGCGCGGCAGATCGTAGGGGCCGGCCTGGTCGAAGCTGATCACCGTGCGCGGCGCCTGCGCTTCCTGCTGTGCGTCGTCGTAGCGGCCGGTCAGGCGGTCCAGCCGGTACAGCGGCGGCAGGCCGGCCAGCACGGCGGGCAGTTTCCATTTCAGCACCACCGCCTCGACCCGCCAGGCATCGCCGGCCACCTGCACTTGCCGCGTGCTGCCGTCGGGCCAGCGCAAGGTAAGGGCCCAGCGTTGCGGCGACAGGATGCGGGCGTCGATATCGACCACCGGCGCCTCTTCCGACAACAGGTGATAGCCGCGCAGGCTCCAGCCCATGCCGGCCAGCAGCAGGGTGAGGGCGAAACCCGCCAGCAGCAGCAGGCTGCGCACCGCCGCCGCAAGCCGCTGCCGCGCCTCCAGGCGCGCGCGCAGGGCGAGCAGTTGCGCCAGGGTGAACAGCAGCGCGATCGCGGCGAGCGCCAGCAGGATCGTGCTGGGCAGGCGCAGCAGCGTGGTCCAGTCCATCGTGGTTCGGATCTCCCGGTGCCGCGGCGCGGCCGGTGCGCGCATGATAGCGATTCACGCGGGAGGCTCCGCGGGATTCCTGCGTAACGCGTCATGAAATGGGAGCGGGCCGGTTCATGCGGACCGCCCGCCCCGGCTCGCTATACTGCGGCCGACTCCGTAGGAACCCACCCCCATGCGCCGATCGATCCTGCTGCTCCCGCTCTGCGTCGCCGTCGCCGCGCTGTCCGGCTGCGGCAACAAGGGCCCGCTGTTCATGCCGCCGCCGAAGCCGACACCCGCCAACACCGTGCCGCCGTCGCCGAAGCCGACGCCGACCATCACTACCACCACCATGCCGCCGGCCCCGGCCGCCAGCGCGGCGCAGCCGGCTTCGCGCTGAGGCGCGCATGACCTTGCGCTTCTCCAAGATGCACGGCATCGGCAATGACTTCGTCATGGTCGATGCCCGCGCGGCCCCTCTGGCGCTGGACGCCGAAGAGATCCGCGCCATCGCCGATCGCCACGGCGGCGTCGGCTTCGACCAGCTGATCAGCATCGAAGCGCCGCGCGATCAGTCCTGCCGCTTCTATTACGGCCTCTGGAACGCCGACGGCTCAAGCGCGAGCCAGTGCGGCAACGGCGTGCGCTGCGTGGCCGCATGGCTGCACCGCGCCGGCGAACTGCCGCTGGGCGAGACGGTGCGGCTGGAAAGCCCGTCCGGCCCGGTCGCGGTGCGCCTGCTCGCGGCGGACCGCGTCACGGTGGACATGGGCGAGCCGGAATTCCGCCCCGCGCAGATTCCCTTCGATGCCGCCGCGCCGGCCGAACGCTACGCGCTCGATACCGACGGCCACGCGCTGGAGATCGGCGCGGTGTCGATGGGCAATCCGCATGCGGTGGTGACGGTGGACGATCTGGGCGCACCGGAGCTCTACCGCCTGGGTCCGGCGCTGACCGCGCATGCGCGCTTCAAGGAAGGCGTCAACGCCGGCTTCGTGCGCGTCGTCGACCGCGCTCATCTGCGCCTGCGCGTGCATGAGCGCGGCGCCGGCTGGACCCGCGCCTGCGGCACCGGCGCCTGCGCCGCGATGGCGGTGCTGCATCAGCGTGGCGAGGTGGACGACAGCGTGCAGGTGGACCTGCCCGGCGGCCGCCTGCAGATCGATTGGCAAGGGCCCGGCCACACCTTGTGGATGACCGGGCCGGCCGCCTTCGCGTTCGAAGGCGAATGGCTGGGCGCCGCGCATTGAAGCGCCGCCCGCGCCAACCCACACTCCGGGCCGGGCAGCGAACCGGCCTTACCGGCTGACGAGGTACCCGCATGACCGACACCACTCTGGACGACACCCTCACGGCCACCGACGTGGCGGCCTATCTGCGCCGCCATCCGGGCTTCCTCACTGAATTTCCCGAACTGGCCGCGCAGCTGGAACTGCCGCGCGAGCAGGGCCAGGTCGCCTCGCTAGCGGCCTACCAGACGCAGAACCTGCGCGAGAAAAACGCCGAGCTGGAACGCCGGCTGGCCGAGCTGACCCGGATCGCCGCCGAGAACGAGCGGCTGATGCAGCGCATCCACGAACTCAACGTCGCGGTGCTGCGCGCCGGCACGCCGGCCGTTGCCGCGCGCAGCGTGATCGCGCGGCTGGCCGAGGATTTCCAGACCGACCAGGTGCGCCTGCTGGTATTCGAGCTGGAGCTGCCGCCGGCGGACTGGCTGGTGCGCGCGCCGGGCGGGTCGAAAGGGCTGCCGGAGTTCGCCGAGTTCATCGCCCATCAGGAACCGATCGCCGGCCGCCTCTCGGCCGAACGCCTGTACCGCCTGTTCGGCGACCAGGCGCCCGAGATCCATTCCTGCGCGCTGATGTCGCTGGACGGGCTGGGCCTGCTGGCGATCGGCAGCCGCGATCAGGACCGCTTCCAGCCCGGCATGGGCACGGTATTCCTGAAGATGATCGCGGCCACCGTCACCGCCGCGCTGCAACGTTCGCAAAACGGCGCCTGAGCATGGACCCGCGCAGCCAGGTGCAGGCCTGGCTCGCCCGGCTTGCCGGCGAGCGCAAGGCCTCGCCGCACACGGTGGACGGTTATCGCCGTGACCTGGACAAGCTGCTGCGCTGGATGGAGGCGCAGCAGCTCGATGCGTTCTCCGGCCTGGACGCGCACCGCATGCGCGGCTTCGTCGCGGCGGAACACCGCGCCGGCCTGTCGCCGAAAAGCCTGCAGCGCCTGCTGTCGTCCTGCCGCAGCCTGTTCCGCCAGCTGCGCCGCGAAGGCCTGCTCGACAACGATCCGGTGGCCGGCGTACGCGGCCCGAAAGTGCATCGCAAGCTGCCGCAGGTGCTGGACGTGGACGAGGCCACCGCGCTGGTCGAGTCGGGCGGCGAGGGCGCGCTGGGTGTGCGCGATCGCGCGATGCTGGAACTGTTCTATTCCTCCGGCCTGCGTCTTTCCGAACTGGTCGGGCTGCACTGGCTGGACCTGAATCTCGACGCCGGCGAAGTGCGCGTGCTCGGCAAGGGCAGCAAGACGCGCATCGTGCCGGTGGGACGGCATGCGGTGAATGCGTTGCGCGCGCTGGGCGAGGCGGAAGACAACGCGCCGGAGACGCCGGTGTTCCGCGGCCGCGGCGGCGCGACGATCAGTCCGCGCACGGTGCAGGCGCGCCTGAAGCAGCTGGCGCTGACGCAGGGTTTTGCCAAGCGCGTGCATCCGCACTTGCTGCGCCACACCTTCGCCAGCCACATGCTCGAATCCTCCGGCGATCTGCGCGCCGTGCAGGAGCTGCTCGGCCACGCCGATATCGCCACTACGCAGATCTACACGCACCTGGATTTCCAGCATCTGGCGAAGGTGTACGACGCGGCGCATCCGCGGGCGAAGCGCAAGGGTTGAATCACCGGACCGGCGTAGGTTGGGGTGAGCCGCAGGCGAACCCCAACACCGTGGTGAGCTTGGATGCAACGACGTTGGGGTTCGCCTGCGGCTCACCCCAACCTACGCCGATGCCTAAAAAAAAGACCACCGGCCAGCGGTGGTCAATGGGGAAAGTCGCCACGGCGGTCTTCTGCCACCGTGGCACTCGCGGTTACGCGTTTACAGGCTGAAGTCGTAGCGGGCGCCGAACTGCACGTAGCGCGGCGTCTGGTACGACAGCGGCTGCGTGTAGCTGAGGTTGGGTGCGCCGCTGCCGGTTTCGCCGGACTCATTGATGCTCTGCACCGTCTGTTTGTCGAACACGTTGACCACGGTGGCGCTGAAGGTCAGGTTGTTCTTGGCGAACGACGGCGCGTACTGCACGCCCAGGTCCAGGCGGTAAGTCCACGGCAGGCGGCCCTGGCTGCCGCGCGGGGTCGGCTGGCCCTTGCAATAGAAGTACGAGGCGCCGTAGTTCATCTCCGCCGGGATATCGCCGGGATACACGCCGATGCAGTTCTTCGGACGGCCGGACTGGATCAGCACGTTGGCGCTGACCAGCCACTCCGCGTTGACCTGGTAGTAGCCGTAGGCGCGGATCTGGTGCGTGCGGTCGTTGGCCTCGGGGCCGTTCGAGCCGATCATCAGTTCCTTGTGGTCCCAGTCCTGGGTCACCGACGGATCGAGCTGGCCGATGTCGGATTTCAGCAGGCCCTCGGAATTGCCGTAGCTGCGCGAGAAGGTGTAATCGAGACGGCCGTACCATTTGCCGTCGAAGCGATGCTCCAGGTATGCGTCCAGCGCGTAGTACTTGCGCTTGGCTTCGGGCAGGCCGATGTCGTTCTTGCTGAGCTTGATGTCTTCCAGCTTGCCGTCGCCGTCCAGGTCGATCAGGAAGCGGTTGGACGCACCCGGGTTGATGATGTAGCAGGCCGGCGACGGGTTGGCGTAGTTCACGCCGTGGTCGGCGGCCCACTTGATGAACGGGCGGTCGTCGCACCAGTCGTCGATGATGCTGCGCAGCTTGCGGTAGCGCACCTTCGCGCCGAAGGTCCAATGGTCGGCGAACTGCTGGTCGAAGCCGAGGATGTACTCGTCCTGGTAATAGGCCTTGAGGTTCTGCGCCGAGATCGAACGCGGATCGGGCGGCGTGCCATTGGCGCCGTTGGCGTAGACCACGTTCTCGATCGGCTGCCAGCCCGGCGGCGTGCCATTGGTGTTGACCGCGCCGTCGTAGGTGCCCCACTGGGTTTCGTACAGCGAGCCGGAAGCGCCGCGCACGGCGACGTTGTTCGGAATCGCCAGGTGGTAGCGGCCGGCGTTGGCGTAGATCTTCAGGCTGGAATCGCCCATCACGTCCCACGACAGGCCCAGGCGCGGCGCCAGCTGGTGGCGCTGCTTGGCGAACACTTCGTTGTTGGCGTTGAGGTTCTCGAACTGCTCGTTGCGCAGGCCGACATAGGCCAGCCAGCGATCGGTGACCTGCCAGTGGTCTTCGATGTACTGCGCTTGCTGGCGCACCTTGGCCTGGCCGATGGCGCGGAAGATGTAGCGCTCGACGATGCCGGTATGTCCCGGCGGCACCGCCAGGTTGCCGCGCGACTCGATCACGCCGCTGGGCGGATTGTCGAAGTAGAACCAGCCCACGCCGCCGGAAGTGTCCGAACCGTTGAGCGAGGTGACGTTGTAGTGGTCGACGCCCGCGCGCACGTCGTGGCTGCCCAGGCGGTATTCCAGGTTCAGATGCCAGCCGTTGGTTTCGTCGTACGCGCCCGGCGCGGCGATGCCGCTGGAGATATTGCAGCCCTGCAGACGCTGCGACGGTGGCACGCTGTCGCGGTTGTCCTGGAAATAGGTGCAGCTCGAACCCGAGGTGAGGTCGACGTGGTCGGTGCGCTCCTTGCCGTACAGCGCATCGACGGTGAGGTTGTCGGTGATGTAGCCGGTGTAGCGGCCCACATAGACCTGGCCGCCGGGCGAGGAGCCGGCCGTGCCCTGGTTCTTCTGGCTGCGCCAGCCCTTGTGGCCGTACTGGACGTCGTTGACGCCGTCGTAGACGAACTGGTCGGCGTAGGTGGACGCGGTGTCGCTCAGGCCGGTCAGCTCGATGATGTGGTTGTCGGTGATGTTCCAGTCGACTTTGGCCAGCCAGCGGTTGGTCTTGTTGGTGTTGTACGAGCGGGTGGTGTTCTTGCTGAGCGTGTAGGTGTCGTTCTCCGACTTGATGCGTTCGGCCGCACCGAAGAAGAACAGCTTGTCCTGGATCAGCGCACCGCCGAGATAAGCCGCGTAGGTGGTTTCCCACAGCTTGGCCGAGTGCTTGTCGCGGCCGCTGATCTGCGCGCCGTCGCCGGGGCGGTAGGTGGGCTGCTCGGTTTCGCGCAGGCCGGCCGGCGTGTAGAGCACCTGCATGCCACCCTTCCACTCGTTGGTGCCGCGCTTGCTCACGATATTGACCACGCCGCCGGTGGAACGGCCGTACTCGGCGCCGTAGCCGCCGGTGAACACCTGTTCCTGCTCGATCGAGTTGAACGGCAGGCTGGTCGCACCCAGGCCGGTCAGCGGATTGGTCACCGGGAAGCCGTTGACGTAGTACTGGTTCTCCGCGGCGGAGGAACCGCCCAGCGAGACCGCATTGCCGTAGCGCGCATCGGCGTTCACCGCGCCGGGCGCCAGCAGCACCGCGGCGTTCACCGTCTGCGGCATCGGCAGGCGGCGCAGCTGCTCGGCGTTGAGCACGGTGCGCGTATCCACCGAGGACACATCGATCGCCGGCACCGCGCTGGCCACCACGCTGACGCCTTCGAGGTTCTTGGCCGAACTGTTCGCGGCGGCGGCGAAGCTCACTTCGGTGCTGGTGCCGACGTTGACCTGGACGGCGTCGCGGCTGTCCACGGCCTGGCCGTTGCGCTGCACCGTCACCTTGTACACGCCCACCGGCAGCGAGCCGGCGCGGTAGCGGCCATCCGCATCCACCGCGACGTCGCGGCTGATGCCGGTGGAAGGATTCTCGACATGCACCGTCGTGCCCGGTGCGGCTTCGGTGCGACCGAAGATGGCGCCCGAGGCATTGGACTGCGCCACCGCCACGGTACCGACGAAACACCCCCCCAGAGCCAGGGCCAGCACGCTCAGACGCAGCGGACCGCGCAACGATCGACTGCTCGAATTGCTACTGCTCGACATTGGTTGTGATCTCCCCATGACACCCCTTGCGGGGCGGAACCCGGCCGCCCACGCGGGCGGAAAACCGGACTTCGAGGGGTCGCGCCCGTACCGCCGGGACGGGAGCAGACGATCACTGCCGCCGGCGAGGGCTTAGAAATCAGCCCCTTAGGGATTTGAATCGATCTAAATTCCGAACTACAGAATATGGATCGATCCAAATTCCTAGCCAGATAGAAATGTCGGCACGACTGCCCGGTTCGGTGCGGCGATTTGAGGTGTCTCGCACGGTCCTGCGGGACCGTTTTCCCCGTGAGACACCATCCTCCCTCTCGCCCGCCACAAGTTCATGCGGCGGAACCCCTCTTCCGCAGTAAAAAGCGTGTGAAGGCTGCTGTCAATCGCAAAAAGTCGCAGAACCGGATGCTGCGCGGCAGCAACCTCCCGCGTTCCGAGGTCATGGCTGACGGCATGGACCAAGGTCATGGGCTTGGGTTTGGGCCGCGCTCTCCCCACATCCTGTGATCCGTATCCGCAGGTAGCACGCCATGGAATCGTTCCACGCCACCACCATCATTTCCGTCCGCCGCAACGGCCGCGTCGTGATCGGCGGCGATGGCCAGGTCACCCTGGGCAATACGGTGATGAAGGCCAATGCGCGCAAGATCCGCCGCCTCGGCAAGGGCGACGTGCTGGCCGGTTTCGCCGGCGCCACCGCCGATGCCTTCACCCTGTTCGAGCTGTTCGAGGAAAAGCTGGCCAAGCACAGCGGCAACCTCACCCGGGGCGCGGTGGAGATGGCCAAGGAATGGCGCACCGACCGCCGCCTGGGTCGCCTGGAAGCGATGCTGGCCGTGGCCGACCGCGACGCCTCGCTGCTGATCTCCGGCAACGGCGACGTGCTCGAACCCGAGCACGGCCTGATCGCGATCGGTTCCGGCGGCCCGTATGCGCAGTCCGCCGCGCTGGCGCTGATGGAGAGCACCGAGCTGGACGCGCGGCAGATCGTCGAGCGGGCGCTGAAGATCGCCGGCGACATCTGCATCTACACCAATCACAACACGACGATCGAAGAGCTCTGACGCCGGCGCCCCCGCTACGCGTTTCCGATCCCCCGATTCCCGAGCCTAAGCCATGTCCGAACTCACTCCCCGCGAAATCGTCAACGAACTCGACCGCTATATCATCGGCCAGCACGACGCCAAGCGCGCCGTGGCGATCGCGCTGCGCAACCGCTGGCGCCGCATGCAGCTGGACCCGAACCTGCGCGACGAAGTGACGCCGAAGAACATCCTGATGATCGGCCCCACCGGCGTCGGCAAGACCGAGATCGCGCGCCGCCTGGCCTCGCTGGCCAATGCGCCGTTCGTGAAGGTCGAAGCGACCAAGTTCACCGAGGTGGGCTATGTGGGCAAGGACGTGGAGTCGATCGTCCGCGACCTGGCCGACGTGTCCTACAAGCTCACCCGCGAGCAGGCGGTCAAGCGTGTGCGCTCACAGGCGGAAGACCGCGCCGAAGACCGCATCCTCGACGCCCTGCTGCCGCGCCGCCAGTCGCCGACCGACTGGAGCCACGACCAGGAGCAGGCGCCCGCGCTCGAGAACGACACCCGCCAGAAGCTGCGCAAGCAGCTACGCGAAGGCGCGCTGGACGAGCGCGAGATCGAGCTGGATTTCGCCATGAACGTCGGCGTGGAGATCATGTCGCCGCCCGGCATGGAGGAAATGGGCCAGCAGCTGCGCCAGATGTTCCAGAACATCGGCGGCGCCAAGTCGCAGAAGCGCAAGCTGGCGATCAAGGTCGCCCGCCCGCTGCTGATCGACGAGGAAGCCGGCAAGCTGCTCAACGACGACGAGGTCCGCGCACAGGCGGTCTACGTCGCCGAGCAGAACGGCATCGTCTTCATCGACGAGATCGACAAGATCGCCCAGCGCTCCGAATGGGGCGGCGCCGGCGTCAGCCGCGAAGGCGTGCAGCGCGACCTGCTGCCGCTGGTGGAAGGTTCCACCGTGTCGACCAAGTACGGCCCGATCAAGACCGACCACATGCTGTTCATCGCCTCGGGCGCGTTCTCGCTGGCCAAGCCCTCGGACCTGATCCCGGAGCTGCAGGGCCGCCTGCCGATCCGGGTGGAACTGTCCGCACTGTCGGTCGACGACTTCCAGCGCATCCTGCGCGAACCGCATAACGCGCTGACCAAGCAATACGTCGCCCTGCTGGGCACCGAGGGCGTGACGATCGAATTCACGGAGTCGGGGGTGAACCGCCTGGCCGAGGTCGCTTTCCAGGTGAACGAACGCACCGAAAACATCGGCGCCCGCCGCCTGCACACCGTGATGGAGCGGCTTCTGGAAAAAATCTCCTTCGAAGCTGCTGACAAATCCGGCGAAAAGTATCTGATTGACGCCGAATATGTCGATAAAAATCTGGCGAGCCTGGTCAAGGACGAGGACCTGAGCCGTTACATCCTGTAAACATGGGGAAAGACCCCCGCTGATAAAATTCGTGGTGTATGGGAAAGGTGATCGAACTTAAGACGACGGGCCAGCGCGCTCAGCTGCGCGAAGCGCAGCAGCAGCAACAGCTGATCCGTCTATGGCGCGGCGAACTCGAACACGGCAGCTTCTGCGGCTATGTGGGCGGAGTCGGCCGCGAATTCTTCCTGCTCTGGGTGGTGGGTGACAGCGTCACCTACGACGGCATGTACATCATGCGGCACCGCGATATCTCCGAACTGGAGGCGCCTGACAAACACGCGCCCTTCATGGAGAAAGCCCTGGCCATGAAGCAGCTGCTGCCGCGCCCCCCGCGCGGCTTCCCGCTGGACGACATCCGCGAAGTGGTGCAAGCCGCCGCCAAGCAGGCGCCGGTGATCGGCGTGCACGTCGACAGCGAGGACGAGGCCGAGGTCTGCTACATCGGCAAGCTGATCTCCTTCGAGGACGACGGCTTCTACATGCAGGAGATCAGCCCCGACGCCGAATGGCTGCGCGAGGCCTCGTTCTTCTCGTGGGACGAGGTGTCCACCGTCAGCATCGAGGACGGCTACGCGCAGGCCCTGCTGGCCGTGGCCGGCACGGCGCCGCCGCTGGAACAGGGCGATTCGGGCGTAGGCGGCCACGCACAGTGACGGCGGCGCGGCCGTCTTCATTGCGTGATGGATGACGCCATGCAGGACCGCCGCAAGCTGTACTTTGCAAGCTTGATACTGCTGGGCGCAGGCAGCGCCGCCTGCGCCGCCAACCTGCCAGGGAGATCCATCGTCATGGCCGACACCGATACCGACACCACCGCCCCCACCGAGCCCCACGCCGCCACGCGCGTGCAGCTGATCGTTAGCTTCCGCGAGGGCACGCCGCTCGAAACCATGCGTGTCGCCTGCGACGCAGCCGGTGCCACTTACGTGCGCGATCTCGGCTGGGCGCCGGCCATCGTGGTGCAGCTGCCGGAAGGCATGTCGGCGGAAGAGGGCATGGTGCGCTTCCGCGCGCAGCCCGGAGTGATCAATGTGGAAGTGGACGGCAAGGTGCGTGCCGCGCCGATTCGCGGCCCCAGCATCAGCAAGTAAGGCCCGCACAACCCTGAAATGAAAAAGCCCGCCGATCGGCGGGCTTTTCTTTTTATTGGATCAGGGCGCGACCGACGCCGCGGCCGCCGGCTTCTGCGCCGCGGGTGCGGCGGCACCCTTGATCTCGCGGTCGAAGAAGTTCGCGATCAAATGGAACACATGGCTGCGCTGCCCCGGCAGGTTCAAGCCGTGCTTGGCGCCGGGATACGCCATGAACTGGAATTGCGTGCCGCGCTTCTGCAGCTCGGCCATCAGCTTGGTCGAATTGACGAAGAGCACGTTGTCGTCGGCCATGCCGTGCACCAGGTACAGCTTGCTGGTCAGGCCGTCGAGCCAGGCGAACGGGCTGCTGCGCGTGTAGCCGGCTTCGTTGTCCTGCGGACGGCCGAGGTAGCGCTCGGTATAGAAGGTGTCGTACAGGCGCCAATCGGTAACCGGTGCCACCGCCACGCCGCCGGCGATCTCCTTCGAGGCCTTGGACAGCAGCATGGTGGTCATGTAGCCGCCGTAGCTCCAGCCGAACACACCGATGCGGCGTCCATCCACCCACGGCTGCGCCTTCAGCCAGTCGATGCCGGCCAGCTGGTCGTCCACTTCGGCGGCGCCGAGCTGCCGGTAGATCGGGTCTTCGAACTTGCGCCCGCGCCGGGCCATGCCGCGGTTGTCCAGGGTGAACACCACATAGCCCTGGTTGGCCATGTACTGGTTGAAGTAGTCGCCCCAGCCGTTGGCCACCAGCTGGGCGTGCGGGCCGCCGTAGTAGGTGTCGAACACCGGGTACTTCTTGCTCGGATCGAACCCGGCCGGCTTGTACAGGCGGTAGTACAGGGTCTGGCCGTCGGCGCTTTTCAGCGTGCCGAATTCCGGCTTGATCAGGCTGGCGCGGTAGGGCCAGAACGGATGCTTCTCATCGAGCTTGTTCTGTTCGATCCAGCTCAGGAAGCTGCCGTCCGGCTTGTGCACGCTCACCTGCGGCGGCGTGTCGGCGCTGGAATAGGTGTCCAGGTAGAACGCGGCATTGGGCGCGAACTCGGCGACGTGGCTGCCGTCGCCCTTGCTGATGCGCACCGGCGCATCGGCGCTGCTACCGTCGAGCTTCAGCGCATAGATCTGGTGGTCCGGCACGAAGTCGCGGTTGGAGCCGACGTAGACCGTGCCGGCATGCTCGTCCACCGCCAGCACGCCATCGATCTGCCAGTCGCCCTGGCTCACCGGGTGCTTCAGCTTGCCGTCGATCCCGTACAGATACAGATGATGAAAGCCGCTGCGCTCGCTGCCCCACAGGAAGCTCTTGCCGTCCTTGAGGAAGCGCAGGTCGTCGTTGAGGTTGATCCAGGTATCGCTGGTATCGGTCAGCAGGCTGCGCTGCGCCAGCGTCTTGGCGTCGACCAGGCGCAGCTCCAGCTTCTGCTGGCTGCGCGGCATGCGCTGGTAACTGAGGTGCTTGCCGTCCGGCAGCCAGTTCACACGCACCAGGTAGATGTCCGCGTCCTTGCCCAGGTCGACCCAGCGCGGCGCGCCGCCGGCCGGTGCGACCAGGCCCAGCTTCACCGCGACATTGGGGTCGCCCGCAGCCGGATAGCGCTGTTCGATCACGTCGGTGCGGTCGGCATACACCTCGGTGCGCTTGACCACCGGCACCTTGGCCTCGTCGTAGCGCTCGAAGGCGATCGCGCTGTCGTCCGGCGCCCACCAGTAGCCGCTGCTGCGGCCCATTTCTTCCTGCGCGACGAACTCGGCCTCGCCGTTGTGCACGGTGCCGCCGCCGTCGCGGGTGAGCTGGCGCGCATCGCCGCTTTCCAGGTCGATCGCCCACAGGTTCTGGTCGCGCACATAGGAAACGTAGCGGCCCTTGGGCGAGATCTTCGGATCGATCGCATCGCCACCGGTATCCAGCGCGCGCGGCGCCGGCTTCGTCGCGGCCAGGTCGTACAGGTAAAGCTTGCCGCCGATCGGGAACAGCAGCTGCTTGCCGTCCGGCGACCACTGATAACTGAGGATGCCGCGCAGCCCGGCGGTGCGGGCGCGCTCGCGGCGGGCCTTCTCCGCATCCGACAGCTGCTCGCCCTGCGGCTCCAGCTTGCGCGAATCGACCAGCATGCGCGTGCTGTTGTCCTTGGGCCGGTATTCCCACAGGTCGAGCTGGAACTGGTCGTCCGGCCGCGCGCGCAGGAAGGTGATGCGGCTGCCGTCCGGCGAAATCTGCAGGCCGCGCGGGGCGGGGCCGGCGAGGCTGCCGCCGTCGAAGATGCGTTCGATGGTGAGCTTTTCGGCCATGGTCGGCAGGGTCACCATCGTCAGGGCGGCGAACAGAAGAGCGCGCATGGGTACTTCCTTGGACTGCAACTGGGGCGCAAGAACAAGCGCGGATTAGAACGCGTCATGCTGCGCGAAGCCAGCCTTTTCCTAGGAAAAAGCGCCGCATCCGCTCGGATGCGACGCCTGTGCCTCAGCGTTTTGCGCCTTGGCCGAACAGCAGCTTGCGCGCGTCTTCGTCCTGGGTCAGGTCGAAGCGGCCCTTGATGGAATCGCCTATTTCATAGGCTTTCCGGGTGGCCGGGCGCTCGGCGATGGCCTGGAACCAGGCCTTCAAATGCGGGAAATCCTCCAGCGACATGCCCTGCGCCTCGTGCGAGACGATCCACGGATAGCAGGCCATGTCGGCGATGCTGTAGTCCTTGCCCGCGATAAACGCGCGGCCGTCGAGCTGCTTGTCGAGCACGCCGTACAGGCGGCGCGTCTCGTTGACGTAGCGGTCGATCGCGTAGGGGATCTTCTCCGCCGCATAGCGATTGAAATGGTGGTTCTGCCCCAGCATCGGCCCCAGCCCGCCGACCTGCCAGAACAGCCATTGCAGCACCTTGTAGCGCTCGCGCGTGTCGGCGGGCAGGAAGCGGCCGGTCTTCTCCGCCAGGTATTGGAGGATCGCGCCGGACTCGAAAATGCTCAGCAGCTTGCCGCCATCGACCGGTGCCGTATCGACGATCGCCGGCATGCGGTTGTTGGGCGCGATGGCGAGGAAGTCCGGCTTGAACTGGTCGCCCTTGCCGATGTTCACCGGCTTGATCGCATAGGGCAGGCCGGTCTCTTCCAGGAAGAGGGTGATCTTGTGGCCGTTCGGCGTGGGCCAGTAGTGGAGTTCGATCATGGGGGGATTCCTCGGGCAGCAATGCACAGCGATGTTCGGGCCCGGCCCGCACCTTTCAAGTCAACGCCTGCGCCCCGGGGGCCGTTCCCTGGCGCAATCCACCCGGAGCTGCGCCCGTGAAGACCCGCTTGTGCCTGATCGCTCTCACCCTGGCCGCCGCCTTCGGCGCCCACGCCCAGGACAACAACGGCACGCCGCCGCCCGACGGCCAGGCCATGCACGGCCAGCGCCGCCCGCCGGACCCGCAGGAACGCGCGCAGAAGCTGGCCAAGCACCTCGATCTCAATGCCCAGCAGCAGGCCCAGGTCGCCACCATCCTGCAGACCCAGCAGCAGAAGATGCAGGCGCTGCGCAGTGGCGGCGCGAAAGGGCCGGACCGCCGCGACCAGGCGCGCGCCATCATGGAAGACGGCGACCGCCAGCTTCAGTCCGTGCTGAGCGACAGCCAGCGCCAGCGCTATCTCGCGCTGAAGGAACGCGCGATCGAGAAGCGCCAGGAAAAGCAGGGCACGCCCGAACCCTCCAAGCCGATGCCTGACGCAAGCCACTGAGCGGATTCCACCGCGGCGCGCGCCATCCCGTATGCTCGGCGGCGATTTCCCCCACCGAGTTCCGGAGCAGGTATGGCGCGCGTCGTCGTGGTCGGCAGCATCAATATGGACCTGGTCACGCTGGCCGCGCGCTTCGCCGGGCCGGGCGAGACCGTGCTGGGCGAACGCTTCCTCATCGTCCCCGGCGGCAAGGGCGCCAACCAGGCGGTGGCCGCCGCGCGGCTGGGCGCCGAGGTCACCTTGGTCGGCGCATTGGGCAACGACGCCTTCGGCCAGCAGCTTTACGACGGCCTCGCGCGCGAAGGCATCGCCCTAGACCACGTGCGCCGCATCGACGACTGCGGCAGCGGCACGGCCTCGATCACCGTGGCCGGCGGCGAGAACGAAATCATCGTGGTGCCGGCGGCCAATGCACGGGTGACGCCGGCGCAGATCGAAGCGGCCAGCGACGCGATCGCCCGCGCCGACGCCGTGCTGGTGCAGATGGAGATCCCGCTGGAAAGCGTCGAAGCCACCTTGCGCCTGGGCCATCGCCTCGGCGTGCCGGTCATCCTCAATCCCGCGCCGGCGCAGCTATTGCCGGTCGAATGGTTGAAGCTCGCGCGCTACGTCACCCCCAACCAGCACGAGCTGGCGATCCTGCTCGGCGCGGATGCCCACCAGGATTTCCGCGCGCTGATGCGCCAGGCGCCGAGCCCCGTAGTGCTGACCCGCGGCGGCGAAGGCGCCTGGTATCGCGAAGACGGCGAACCCGCGCACCAGCCCGGCTTTGCGGTCGACGTGGTCGACACCACCGGCGCCGGCGACACCTTCAACGGCGCGCTCGCCGTATTCCTGCACGAAGGACTGCCGCAGGCGGTGCGCAAGGCTTGCGCCGCCGCCGCACTGTCGGTGACGCGTCTTGGCGCGCAGGGCGGCATGCCGACGCGTGCGGAACTCGATGCGTGGCTTGCCGACAGGTAGCGTCGCTGCGATCAGCGCGCTGAGTATCACGGCAATGCAGAAGCCTCTCCCTCCGGGAGAGGGGTTGGGGTGAGGGTACGGGCGGAGTGGTGCGTCTGACTCCGGCCGTACCCTCATCCGGCTGCCGCCACCTTCCTCGCTCCTCCACGCGAAGAGGGCACAGGGATGTGCCCGGCTTTGATGAGCGAGGAGAGCCGCGCACATCCCTGTGCGCTCCCCGCGTGCTCCCGGAGGGAGAAGGGTTTCACTTGCGGCGCAATATCGGATTTCACCTAAAGACAGCGGCTGAGTCGTCTTGCTACTTTGGTAGCTGTTACCCGCGTAGTGTTTTTGGCGCGTCGCGGGTAACCATGGCAGCAATGCTGTGAGAAGCGCGGGCCGCAGGAGTTAGGCGCTCCTACGACCCGCTAACCATCACCAACTGACTTGGAGTCGATCATGGCTAAGCCAGATCATACGTCATGTATGGACGCCTCCCGTTTGGCAAGATCCTTGGCTGTGTGATGAAGCAACAGGACACGGTTGCAGTTATGTATTCGGCCTGTAGTTGCAGGCCTTATGCCTGCTGGCCCTGATGGAATTCGCTGACCCGCGC
>NZ_JBFRGP010000005.1:0-282627 GCF_052115385.1 Dyella sp. 2RAB6 | reverse complement strand
CACACAAGTCACCTGCGCACACTGTCAAAGATCAATCACTTGCAACCCGTTCTTCCGAATTGCCCCGAGACGTTTCGTCCCGGGTGAGCCGCCCATTCTACATCGTCTTTCCGGTCCGTCAACACCTGCTGCGAAGTATTTCTTGCTGCTGGTGTTGCCGTGGAACCCCGCGTCGAAGGCGTCTCGTCGAAGGGGCGAGAATCATATCGTCCATCCACGACTCTGTGAAGGGGTTGCGCGGAAAATTTTTCCGAAAGATGACAATCGGCGGCCCGCTACACTCGCGCGCATCCACTCACCTATAGAAGGACTCGAGGTAGCGATGAAAAGCCTGCTAGTAGTGCCGCTGTTGTTCGCCATCGCCGCATGTGCCGCCGCGGCGCCTTCGCCACCGCCCAGCGTGACGCTGCACGGCAAGCGCTTCTCCACCGAATTCGCCACCACCGACGCCACGCGCGCGCGCGGCCTGATGATGCGTACCTCGCTGGCCGCCGATCACAGCATGCTGTTCGTGTTCCCGGATACGGATCAACGCTCGTTCTGGATGAAGAACACGCTCATCCCGCTCGACATCCTTTACTTCGATGCCGAGCGCAAGCTGGTCTCGATGCAGCTCGACGTGCCGCCGTGCAAGGCGGACCCGTGCGCCACCTATCCGAGCAACGCTCCAGCCCGCTATGTGCTGGAGCTGCCCGCGGGCACCGCCGGCCGCATCTATGCGACCCCGGGCGACGAACTGGTGGTGGAAGGAACCGTCGGCAAGGTGGAGTGATCGGCCGTTGCGGCCAGATCGTGTGCGCAGGGCACGCCGATGCGGAAGGGAATCAGTGGCGCGGGCTGCAGCTGTTCCAGGGCATCCCAATCGTCTTCGAACGGTACGAACTGTTGCATGTGAGGCTCCCAACTAATGCGCCCCTCTGCGAGGGACGCGGGAGCATCAGAACACGCGGCCCGGTCAATGGAGTGGCAAATTCGGGCCGCGCGCTGGCAGGAGCGGGAACAGCTTCAGTCGACCTCGACCATTTCGAAGTCGGCCTTGGTCGCACCGCAGTCCGGGCAGGTCCAGGTATCGGGCACGTCTTCCCAGCGGGTGCCGGGCTCGATCGCTTCATCCGGTACGCCCTCGGCTTCGTCATAGATAAAGCCGCAGACCACACACATCCATTTCTTGTTGGGGGAGCCCTGACTCATCGTTATCGCGCTGCTTGAAAAGTGAACAAGAGGCGCATTCTCGCAACTCGGCCGGCCGTGCGGAAGCGTACGGCGGCAATCCACCACGATATCCATGCATCCGAAGCTCAGATCCCCCGGCCTCTACGCCATTACCGACGGCCCCCGCGACGATCTCCTGGCCGCCGTGGCCCAGGCGCTGGACGGCGGAGCCCGCCTGGTCCAGTACCGCGACAAGACCGCCGACCACGCCCGCCGCCAGGCCGAAGCCACCGCCTTGCGGCAGCTCTGCGCCAGCCACGGCGTGCCGCTGATCATCAATGACGATATCCAACTGGCAGTCGCCATCCAGGCCGACGGCGTGCACCTGGGCGAGCACGATCCCGCGCTCGCCGCCGCCCGCGCGGCGCTGGGCGCGCAGGCGATCATCGGCGTCTCCTGCTACGACTCGCTCGAGCGCGCGCATGACCTGGCCGCCGGCGGCGCGGACTACCTCGCCTTCGGCGCGTTCTTCCCCTCGCCGACCAAACCGCTGGCCCGCCGCGCCGCGCCCGAGCTGCTGCGGCAGAGCGCCGCGCTGGGCCTGCCCCGTGTGGCGATCGGCGGCATCACGCCGGACAATGCCGGCTCTCTGGTGGACGCCGGCGCCGACTATCTGGCGGTGATCTCCGCCCTGTTCGGCGCCGCCGACGTGCGCGCCGCCGCGCAAACCTTCACCGATCTGTACCCCTCTGCTGCCGGAACCCCGCGATGACCAACCACGAACTCTTCCAGCGCGCCAAGCAACTGATGCCCGGCGGCGTGAACTCGCCCGTGCGTGCTTTCAAATCGGTCGGCGGCGAGCCGTTCTTCACCGCGCGCGCGGACGGCGCCTATCTGTGGGACGTGGAAGGCAAGCGCTATATCGACTACGTGGGTTCATGGGGCCCGATGATCGTCGGCCACAACCACCCGCGCGTGCGCGAAGCGGTCGAGCGTGCGATCAAGGACGGCCTTTCGTTCGGCACGCCCTGCCCGGCCGAGGTCACCATGGCCGAGACCATCACCCGCCTGGTGCCCTCGGTGGAGATGGTGCGCATGGTCAATTCCGGCACCGAAGCCACCATGTCGGCGATCCGCGTGGCCCGCGGCGCCACCGGCCGCAACAAGATCGTGAAGTTCGAGGGCTGCTACCACGGCCACGGCGACAGCTTCCTGGTGAAGGCCGGCTCCGGCGCGCTCACCTTCGGCGTGCCCACCTCGCTCGGCGTGCCGAAAGCGGCGGCGGACCTCACGCTCACCCTCGCCTATAACGACCTGGCCGCTGCCGAGGCGCTGTTCGCCGAGCACGGCGACGATATCGCCGGCCTGATCATCGAGCCGGTCGCCGGCAACATGAACTGCATCGCCCCGAAGGACGGCTATCTGCAGGGCCTGCGCGAGCTGTGTACGCGCCACGGCGCGCTGCTGATCTTCGACGAGGTGATGACCGGCTTCCGCGTGGCGCTGGGCGGCGCGCAGGCGCATTACGGCATCACGCCGGACCTGAGCACCTTCGGCAAGATCATCGGCGGCGGCATGCCGGTGGGCGCCTACGGCGGCCAGCGCGAGCTGATGGAACAAGTGGCCCCCGCCGGCCCGATCTACCAGGCCGGCACGCTGAGCGGCAATCCGGTGGCGATGGCGGCGGGCCTGGCCATGCTGGAGCTGATCCAGGAACCGGGCTTCTACGACCGCCTCGCCGCGCGCACCCGCCTGCTGGCCGACGGCTTCCAGGCAGTGGCCGACGGCGAAGGCGTGCCGTTCAGCACCAACCGCGTGGGCGGCATGTTCGGCCTGTTCTTCACCAAGGAGAAGGTCGAGAGCTACGCCCAGGCCACCGCGGCCGACACCGCCGCGTTCAACCGCTTCTTCCACGGCATGCTGGAGCGCGGCGTGTACCTGGCGCCGTCGGCGTTCGAGGCCGGCTTCCTGTCCAGCGCGCATAGCGACGAGGACATCGCGGCCACACTCGAAGCCGCCCGCCAGACCCTGCGCACTTCCCGCGCCTGAAACGAAACGGGCGCCGCGTTCGCACGCGGCGCCCGCTCACGACGCGCATCGATCAGCGCTTGGCGACGAAGTCGGCCAGCGCCGCACGCAGACGCGACAGGCCATCGGCCAGCTCCGCGTCCGTGATGTTCAGCGGCGGCACGAAGCGCAGCACATCCGGGCCGGCCTGCAACAGCAGCAGCCCATGCGCGGCAGCGTGATCGAGCACTTCGCCCGCGCGCCCCTTGTAAGCCTCCGCCAGCACCGCGCCGATCATCAAGCCGCGGCCGCGCACACCGTCAAACAGCTTCAACTGCGCATCGATCGCCGCCAGCCCGTCGCGCAGCGCCTGCGCCTGCTTCGCAACATTCGCCATCAGCTCGGCGGAACCCAGCTTGCGCAAGGCCACGCGCGCCACCGCGGCCGCCATCGGATTGCCGCCGAAGGTGGTGCCGTGGGCGCCGTACTGCATCACCTCGGCCACCCTGGGGCCGGCCAGCAGGGCGCCGACCGGGAAACCGCAACCCAGCGCCTTGGCCAGGGTGACGATGTCCGGCGTCACGCTGTCCTGCGCGTGGGCGAACAAGCTGCCGGTGCGGCCCATGCCGCACTGGATCTCGTCCAGCACCAGCAGCGCTTCGTGCGCGTCGCACAGCTCGCGCGCGCGGCGCATGAAGGCCGGCGACGCCGGCACCACGCCGCCCTCGCCCTGCACCGGCTCCAGCATCACGGCGGCCACGTCGCCCTGGGCGAAGGCCGCTTCCAGGCCGGCGACGTCGTTGAAATCCAGATAGCGGAAACCGCCCGGCAGCGGCTCGTAATGCTCCTGGTACTTCGGCTGCGCGGTGGCGGTCACCGCGGCCAGGGTGCGCCCGTGGAAGGAGCCGCGGAAAGTCAGGATCACCCGCTGCTCCGGCGCGCGGCCCTTGGAGGCCGCCCATTTGCGCACCAGCTTGATCGCCGCCTCGTTCGCCTCGGTGCCGGAATTGCACAAGAAGACGCGCTCGGCAAAGCCCGACGCCTGCACCAGCTCCTCGGCCAGGCGCAGCGGCGGCTCGGTGTAGAACACGTTGCTGCTGTGCCAGAGCTTGTGCGCCTGGGTCACCAGCGCCTCAAGCAGGTCCGGATCCTGGTGGCCCAGCGCGTTCACCGCGATGCCGGCGCCCAGGTCCACGTAGTCGCGCCCCTCGGTGTCCCACACGCGCGCACCCTTGCCGTGATCCAGTACGACCTCGCGCGGTCGGTACACCGGCAGCCAGTAGCGCTTGCCGAGATCGATCAGGGACGACGATGAATCCTGCGCGTGCATGAAGGGACTCCAGGCGTTGCCATTCGGGCAACACCATCGAATGGTTGAGTGGGGAATGCGCCCGCCAGGGAGCGGGGCGCCCTGCATCGTAGAACCAGCGACCGCGCATTTCCACGCGCCGTGCGCGGGCGTTGTTCGCCCGGGCGTTACAGCGGCACGGCGCTGTTACACCCCGCCGCCGGGACACGGCGCCTTGCCACAGGCCATTCCGCCGCGCCACGCGCCACAACAAGTGCAACGGCGGCGTTACACCTGCTCCCGGGAGCGTTTTCGCAAGTCGTTGAATTTCCTTGACCCGACACCGTCGGAGAAGCTGGCACGCGACTTGCCCTATGAATCATCGACCCAGTTCAAAGCCATCTCTCAGGTGGCGACGCGGGCGGTAACCCGGCGATCCCTGTGGCCGGGCACCAACGGAGGCCCCCGACCGACCCCTGTAGGTCGGGGGCCCTCCGTCTCTTCTTGCCGGCATTCCGGACATAGACGCAGGTTGGGGTGAGCCAAAGGCGAACCCCAACAGTGCGAGACGTCTGGATGCGGCCTTGTTGGGGTTCGCTGCGCTCACCCCAACCTACGGCGCGACGCCGGAATGACGAGCTGCGATCAGCGCAACTGCTCCAACGCCAGCCCATGCTTCTTGCACAGGCGATAGATGGTGACGCGCGAGACCTTCAGCCGCCGCGCGCATTCGCTCACGTTGAAATGGCATTCGCGCAGGCAGCTGATCACCGCCTCGCGCTCGGCCGCCACGCGCGCGCCGCCGAGCGTCGCGCGGCCCGAAGGCATCTGCGAGACGTGGGCCAGGTCCAGGTCTTCCGGCGTGATCAGCGCATCCTCGGCCACCACCGCCGCGCGTTGCACGCGGTTGAGCAGCTCGCGCACATTGCCGGGCCAGCCGAAGTGGCGCATGGCCTGCCGCGCCGCACTGCTGAAAGTGCGTGCATGGCTGCCGTGGTGCTCGCGGAACGCGTCGAGGAAATGCTGGGCCAGCAGCACCACGTCGTCCTCGCGCTCGCGCAGGGCGGGCATATGGAGACGCAGCACATTGAGGCGGTAGTACAGGTCTTCGCGGAAGCGCCCCTGCTCCACCGCCCGCTCCAGATCCACATGGGTGGCCGCCAGCACGCGCACATCGAGCGTGATCGACTGGCTGCTGCCCACGCGCTCCAGCGTGCCTTCCTGCAGGAAGCGCAGCAGGCTGGTCTGCGCATCGGCCGGCAGGTCGCCCACTTCGTCGAGAAAGACCGTGCCGCCGGCTGCGGTTTCGAAATGTCCCAGCCGGCGCGCATTGGCACCGGTGAACGCGCCGCGCTCATGGCCAAACAGTTCGGACTGCACCAGGTTCGGCGGCAGCGCGCCGCAGTTGATCGCCGCGAACGGCCGCCCGGCGCGCCGCGACAGGCTGTGCAGCGCACGCGCCGCCACTTCCTTGCCGGTGCCGGTTTCGCCGGTAATCAGCACCGGCAGATCCACCGGCGCGTACTTGCGCACGCTGGCGATCACCGCCCGCGTGGCCTTGCTGTGACCGGTGATGCCGAGGTCGTCCGGTTCCACCGCGGCGATGTCGCCGCCCAGATAACCCAGGGAATCGAGCAGCCGGTCGACGTCGACCGGTGCGGTGAACACGTCGACGCAGGTATCGATCATGCCGCCCAGCACCGGCTCGCCGGCCGGCATCTCGGCCGGCATCAGCGCCAGCCAGGGCAGGCCCGGGTGCGCATCCATCACCAGCGCCATCGCGGTCATGCTCGCGGCATCGGCTTCGCGCAGATCCGCCATCGCCACCACGGTATTGCCGCCGCGGGTGCCGATGCCGCCCACCGCAGCGGCGTCGGCGACGCGTACGTACCAGCCGGCCCGGTTCAGGCGCATCCGCTCGGTGGCGCTGGGCTGGCCGAACCACACGACGCAGCGCTTGGCGTCTGCCTTGCTCACAGCCATGGGCCTATCCCCCGTCACCGGTCTCGGACGTGGCGCGGTCTCCCAGCCGCACCCTGCGGTCACGTTCCGCAGTCCCTTCCCCCGGGGTTGCTACAGAAGTGTGATATGCCTGACACGTTATAGGTTCGTGCGCGCCATGGGCACCGGCCGAATGGACGGCGCAGGGTCAGCCAGATGGGGGAGCGGGCACGCGGCCCGCACCGCGGAAAAACGCTTACCAGACGCCGGTATTGGCCATCGAGGCCCACGGCTCCTGCGGCGGCAGATGGCCGTCGCGCTGCAGCAGTTCGATCGAGATCAGGTCCGGCGAGCGCACGAACGCCATGTGGCCGTCACGCGGCGGGCGATGGATGGTGTAGCCCAGATCCTGCAGGTGCTGGCAGGTCCGGTAGATGTCATCGACCTCGAACGCGAGGTGCCCGAAATTGCGCGCGCTACCGTAATCCTCCTCGGAGCCCCAGTTGTAGGTCAACTCCACTTCCGCTTCCGGCGAAGCCGGTGCGGCGAGGTAGATCAGGGTGAACTTGCCGGCGGCGCTTTCCATCCGGCGCGTTTCCTTGAGGCCCAGGCCTTCGCAGAAGAAACGCAGGCTGGCGTCGACGTCGCGCACGCGGACCATGCTGTGCAGGTACTTCATGGGTGTTCCTCTTCAATCCAGAAACAAATCGAGCAGCAGCGACTTCGACGGGTCCACCGCATACGGCGCGAAATCGGTGACACCCGCTTCGCGCAGCACTTCTTCGTCGATCAGGAAGCGCCCATGGAAGCCCGCCGCCGGCCGCACCAGCACCGCATGCGCGGCGTCGGCCACGATCTCCGGCTTGCGGCAGCGGGGCAGGTCGATGCCGGGAATCATGTTCAACGCGTCGGTGGCGATGATGGTGCGCGGCCACAGCGCGTTCACCGCCACGCCTTGCGGGCCGAACTCGCCGGCCAGGCCGAGCGTAACGAAGCTCATGCCCATCTTCGCCAGCGTGTAGCCGGTGTGCGGCGCCCACCATGTCGGATCGAGCGACGGCGGCGGCGCGAGTGTGAGGATGTGCGGGTTGGCGGACTTCAGCAGATGCGGCAGGCACGCCTGTGCGCACAGGAAGGAGCCGCGCGCATTCACCTGCTGCATCAGGTCGAAGCGCTTCATCGGCGTGTCCAGCGCGCCGGCCAGCCAGATCGCGCTGGCGTTGTTGACCAGGATATCGATGCCGCCGAACGCTTCGACGGTGGCGGCGACGGCCGCTTTCACCTCGTCCTCTTCGCGGATATCGCACTTCAGCGCCAGCCCCTTGCCGCCGGCGGCATCCACTTCGGCGGCTGCGCTGTGAATGGTGCCGGGCAGTTTCGGGTTCAGCACGCTGCTCTTGGCCGCGATGGCGACATTCGCGCCATCGCGCGCGGCGCGCAGCGCGATCGCCAGGCCGATGCCGCGCGAGGCGCCGGTGATGAATAAGGTCTTGCCTTTCAAGCTGGCCATGGCATGCCTTCCTGCTGGAAAACACCCAGTGTAGGAGCCGCCAACGCGGGCGCAAAGCGCGCGGAGCATCGGGCAAGTTTTAAACGCTTACGCTTGTTCGATCAGACCTGCTGGATCAGGCTTGCCCGATCACGCTTTCTGGAAGCGCGGCAGGATGTGCTGCAGCTCGGCCAGGCGATGCAGCGGATCGGTCAGCTCCAGCATGCGCTGCTGCTCTTCCAGCTCCAGCGGCAGCAGCTCGGCCAGGCGCAAGCCGAGCCAGCTCGCGTCGTCGTAATCGGCCGTGGTGGCATGGCGCCATTGCGGCGCCATATGTTCGAGCAGGCGGCCGAGGATGGTCTGCAACAGGGCGAACTCCACCGGCACGGTGGCGCGGCGTTCGGCCGGCCAGTGTTCCACCTGGCCGGTCACGAGCCCGTCGGAACGCACGCGCGTGCGCGTCACGCGGAAACGCTGCTCGCCCTGCGCGACGATGCCGAGCAGGCCGTCGTCGCCATGGCTGAAGTCGATGATCCGCGCCAGCGTGCCGACCGCCGCGGGCATTGCCGGCTCGCCCACTTCCTGGCCCTTGAGGATCAGGCACACGCCGAAGCCGGTGCCGCGGCGCGAGCAGTCGCGCACCATGTCCAGGTAGCGCCGCTCGAACACCCGCAACTGCAGATGCCCGCCCGGATAGAGCACGGTCGAGAGCGGGAACAGCGGCAGTTCGTCTGGCAGCGGCATGGACATGGGGAAAGAGTGTAGCCAGTTGCCATCACTGGACGGCGGCATGCCCCGCACCGCACAGTGTTCGGACCCGCGAAGAGCCCGTCCCCTCAGGAATCAGCCGGATGTCCACCGCCGAACTGCCCCTCACCCTCGTCGACCCCGTCGGCTTGCCCGCCGCACCGGTACTGCACGTGCAAGGCCTGGTCAAAGCCTTCGACAAACGCGACGTGCTGTGCGGCGTGGACTGGACGGTGCCGGCCGGCCGCGTGATCGGCCTGCTCGGCCGCAACGGCGCCGGCAAGACCACCCTGCTGCGCTGCCTGCTCGGGCTGTCGCCGATCGACCATGGCGAAGTGCAACTGCTCGGCGCGCCGATGACCGAGCCCGGCGGCGAGCGCATGCATCGGATCGGCTTCGTGCCGCAGACCTTCGATCTGTTTCCGTGGATGAAGGTGCGCGCCTATCTGGATTTCACCGCGGCGTTCTACGCGAAGTGGGACCACGCACTGACGGCGCGCCTGCTGCAAAGCTGGGAGCTGGATCCGAAGCAGAAGATCGGCCAGCTCTCGCAGGGCCAGCGCCAGAAGCTGGCGATCGTGCGCGCGATCGCGCCGCAGCCGGACCTGCTGGTGCTGGACGAACCCGTCGCCAGCCTCGACCCGCAGGCCCGGCGCGCGTTCATGACGGAATTGCTGGAGCTGATGCGCCACCCCGGCAAGACGGTGATCTTCTCCACCCACATCACCGCCGACCTGGAACGCGCCGGCGCCGATATCGCCTTGCTGCGCGATGGCCGCATCCAGTTCACCCGTCCGCTGGCGGAACTGCGCGAGCGCTTCGTGCGCGCGGTGCTGACGCGTGCCGAAGGCTGGCCGCAAACGCCCACCGTGGCCGGGCTGCTGAAAGCCAGCGTGGCCGGTGCGGAATTGCAGATGCTGCTCGAAGATGTCGATCTGGCGACGCTGCGCGCATTGGCCGACGAGGCCGGCGCCGCCTTGCGCATCGAAACGCCCTCGCTCGAAGACCTGTTCGTGGAACTCGCATGAGAGCGGTCTGGCAACTGTGGCTGCAGTTGTGGACGCGCATGCCGGTACTGGCGGTGCTGGCCATGCTGATGTGCCTGACCGGACTGGTGCTGGCCTTGATCGCGATGCTGGATGCGCGGGTGGCCTATGTCGGCATGGGCTTCGTCGCCTTCGCCTCGTGGTTCTGGCACATCGGCCTGGGCCAGGTGCTGCGCGGCGTGTGCCGGCCGGAAAGTTTTCTGCTGCCCGATTTCCGCTCGCGGCTGGCCTGGCTGGGCGTGGCCGGCGTGGTGCAGTGGGTGCTGCTGCCGGGCGTGCTGCTGGTGCTGGCCGGACCGCCGCATGGCGCGCTGATCATCGCCGGCTTGTTCGTGGTCGCGTCGCTGGGCCTGGCGCTGGGCTGCGGGCGGCGCGTCAGCCTGGCGATCTGGGCGGTCTTCATCGCGGCCGGCTGGATGCCGCGGCTCGCCTCGCAGGTGGTCGCGGTGGCAGTCGCTTCGCCGTTGACCGCACCCTTGCTGCTGCTGTGCGCCGCGCTGCTGATCTACTACGCGTTGACGCCGCTGCTGCGCGTGCAGGATGCCGACACGCCGACCTCGCCGCTGGAGAACGCGAGCATCGGCCGCAGCAGCCAGTCGGCGCTGGACGACACGCCAGCGCGGCGCGGCCGCTGGAATCGCTGGCTCGGCGAACTGTTCGACCGCGCCGCGGAGCGCGCGCTGGAACGCAGCCTGCAGGCGTATCGCCGCCATGCCAGCGCGGCTGGCCGCCTCGCGCTGGTGCGGCGCCTGCTGCTGCCGCACGACAATCCGCAGGCGATCGCCCTGCGCCTGGTGCTGGTAGCCGGCATGGTGGCGATCTATTTCCTGGCGGTGATGCATCGCCAGCATTTCGATGCGGCGGTGATCGGCGCCTACGCCATCCTGCTCACCATGGCGCGCTTCCCGCAGCTCGGCCGCGGGATGTTGCGCATGCGGCCGAACCTGGCCGATCTCTATCTGACCCTGGCGCCGGCCACACGCGGCGAATACCAGAAGATCATCGTCGACGCGCTGGTGCTGCTGGTGCCGGTGAGCGTGCTGACCGCGCTCACCTATACCTTGCTGGGCAGTGTGCTCGCGCATGCGGCGGAGCCGGCGCGCATGCTGCTCACCGCCGCCATCGTGGCTGCATCGGCCAGCCTGGTGGCGCTGGCCGTGCATCTGATCGGGCCGGAAGGCAGCTTCGGCCGCGGGGCGGTGAACCTGGTGCTGATCTTCGGCGCGATGGCGGCGTACTGGGGCGGCTACTGGCTGCTCGGCGCGCTCGGCCTGGCCTGGGGCGCGCTGGCGCTGGGCACGGTGACGATCAGTTTCGGCGGCGGCGTGTGGTATGCCGCGCAGCGCGAGTACCAGCGGCGGGCGCCGCGGTTCGACGCGCCGCTGGGCTGACGCTCAGCTGCGCAACGCCTCGACGAAACGGCGCGGCGCGTTCTCGAAACCGCCGTTAGACATGAACACCACGTGGTCGCCGTCGCGCACCTGCGCGCGCAGCGAGGACACCAGTGCGTCGACACTCGGCACGGTGGCGCCGCGGCCTTGCAGCGCCCCGGTGACGCGCTTGGCGTCCCACGGCAGCTCGGGGCGATGCAGGAACACCACGCCATCCGCATCGGCCAGCGACGGCGCCAGCCCTTCGGCATGCGCACCCAGGCGCATCGAATTGGAGCGCGGCTCCAGCGCCACCAGGATGCGTGCCTTGCCCACCTTGGCGCGCAGGCCCGCCAGGGTGGTGGCGATCGCGGTCGGGTGATGGGCGAAATCGTCGTACACGCGCACGCCCGCCACATCGCCCACCAGCTCCATGCGCCGCTTGACGCTTTCGAAGCTGGCGAAGGCCGGCAGCAGCGCGCGCGGATCGGCGCCGGCCGCCGTCGCGGCGGCGAGTGCGGCCAGCGCGTTCATCACGCTGTGATTGCCCAGCAGCGGCCAGCGCACTTCGCCCAGCCGTTCGCCGCTGCGGCGCACGGCGAAGGCCGAACCGTCCGCTTCGATCAGCTCGGCCTGCCAGTCGCCCTGCCCGATGCCGAAGCTTTCAACCGGCGTCCAGCAACCCATCGCCAGCACTTCGGCGAGGCGCTCGTCATGCGCGTTGACGATCAGGCGGCCGTTGCCGGGCACGGTGCGCACCAGGTGATGGAACTGACGCTGGATCGCGGCGACGTCGGGGAAAATGTCGGCGTGGTCGTATTCGAGGTTGTTGAGGATGGCGATGCGCGGGCGGTAGTGCACGAACTTGGAGCGCTTGTCGAAGAACGCGCTGTCGTACTCGTCTGCCTCGATCACGAACGGCTTGCCGCCGCCCAGCCGCGCTGAGATGCCGAAATTGCCCGGCACGCCGCCGACCAGGAAGCCTGGCGCCAGCCCCGCGCTTTCCAGCAGGTGCGCCAGCAGGCTGGTGGTGGTGGTCTTGCCGTGAGTGCCGGCGACGGCCAGCACTTCGCGCCCGGCCAGCAGCGTTTCGCCCAGCCATTGCGGGCCGGAGACGTAGCGCAGTTGTTGGTCGAGCATGTATTCGATGGCTGGGTTGCCCCGCGTCATCGCGTTGCCGACCACGATCAGGTCCGGCTGCTCGCGCCCCGGCGAGGCCTGCAGATGTTCGGCCGTATAACCCTGCATCAAGGTGATGCCCAGCGCCCGCAGCTGGTCGCTCATCGGCGGGTAGACGTTGGCATCGGAACCCTCGACCGGCAGGCCGAGCTCGCGTGCCAGTGCGGCGACGCCGCCCATGAAGGTGCCGCAGATGCCGAGGATGTGCAGACGCATGGAGAACCTGTCGAACGCGTGGCGCGGCGGGTGGCCGTCACGAAAAGAGAGAAGCCGGATGAAGAACGGGCCGCTCGTGGCGGCCCGTGTCCGGATCAGCCGTTGGCGGCTGCCGATTCCTGCGCGAGAGCGCGCTTGACGCGTGCGGTGACTTCGTCGAGTTCGCCGACGCCATCGACCACCTGCAGCTGGCCGCGCTTGGCGAAGAAATCCGCCACCGGCGCGGTCTGCTCGGCGTAGACCTTCAGGCGGTCGCGCACGACCACCGGGTCGTCGTCCTTGCGGTGCTCGGCTTTGAAGCGGATCTCGACGCGGCCGATGATCGCTTCGTCGGGCACGTCCAGCTTCACCACCGCGTCCAGCGGCTGGCCGATCTTGACCAGCAGGTGGCCCAGCGCTTCGGCCTGGGCCACGTTGCGCGGATAGCCGTCGAGGATGAAGCCGTTCTTCACGTCGTCCTGCGACAGGCGTTCTTCCAGCATGGCCAGCAGGATGTCGTCGGACACCAGCTTGCCCGCGTCCATCACCGCCTTGGCTTTCAGGCCGGTCGGCGTGCCGGCGGCCACGGCCGCGCGCAGCATGTCGCCGGTGGAAATGTGCGGCACGCCGAGTTCAACCTTGAGGCGCGCAGCCTGGGTACCTTTGCCCGAGCCGGGCGGGCCAAGAAGGACGAGTCGCATAATGCTCCAAGGGTTCCGGGTTGCTGCGGCACGCTGCCGCCAGCCGTCGGAAAAAAGAAAATTGACAGTCACGTTAACGTCTGCGGGGGGTGCCGTCAAACGAGATGGCGCTCTCATTTGCGCCAAGTCACTGTTGTAAAAGCGTTCTCCCACCCGCGTACGATTGCCGCACTGCACGATCATCCTAGGAGCTAGCTCATGAAGCGTTCGTCTCGATCCCCCGCCGGCCGCCTTTTGTATGCCCAGTCCGGCGGCGTGACCGCGGTGATCAATGCCACCGCCGCCGGCGTGATCGAGGCCGCCCGCGCCAAGGGCGTGCAGGTGTATGCCGCGCGCAACGGCATCCTCGGCGCGCTGCGCGAGGAACTGATCGACACCTCGAAGGAAACCGCAGCCGCCATCGCGGCCCTGCGCCACACGCCCGGCGGCGCATTCGGCTCCTGCCGCTACAAGCTCAAGTCGCTGGAAGCCAACCGCGCCGAGTACGAGCGCCTGATCGAGGTGCTGCGTGCGCACGACATCCGCTGGTTCCTCTACAACGGCGGCAACGACTCGGCCGACACGGCGCTGAAGATCTCGCAGATCGGCAAAGCGCTGGGCTACGACATCCGCTGCATCGGCGTGCCCAAGACGGTGGACAACGACCTGGCCGTCACCGACTGCTGCCCCGGCTTCGGCTCGGTGGCGAAGTACACCGCCGTCGCTACGCTCGAAGCCAGCCTCGACGTGGCCTCGATGGCCGACACCTCGACCAAGGTGTTCATCCTGGAAGTGATGGGCCGCCACGCCGGCTGGATCGCCGCAGCTGCTGGCTTGGCCGGTAACAGTGCCGACGCGCCGCCACATCTGATCCTGTTCCCGGAGCGGGTGTTCGACGAGGCGGCCTTCCTGGCCAAGGTGAAGGCCACGGTCGAGCGCGTGGGCTGGTGCACGGTGGTGGCTTCCGAAGGCATTCGCAACGCTGAGGGCCAATTCCTCGCCGAGGCCGGCGGGCGCGACGCCTTCGGCCATGCGCAGCTCGGCGGTGTGGCGCCGGTGCTGGCCGCGCTGGTCAAGGAAAAGCTCGGCTACAAGTACCACTGGGCGTTGCCGGATTATCTGCAGCGCTCGGCCCGCCATCTCGCCTCCAAGACCGACGCCGACCAGGCCTATGCGGTGGGCAAGGCCGGGGTGGAGTACGCGCTGGCCGGCCAGAATGCGGTGATGCCGGTGATCGTGCGCACGGCGGACGTGCCGTATCGCTGGAAGATCGAGTCCGCTCCGCTGAGCAAGGTCGCCAACCGCGAGAAGAAGATGCCGGCGTCCTTCCTTACCCGCGACGGTTTCGGCATCACCGCCGCCGCGCGGCGCTACCTCGCCCCGTTGATCCAGGGCGAGGCGCCGCTGCCCTATGGCAAGGACGGGTTGCCGAAGTACGTGCAGCTCAAGAACCTGGCCGTGGCCAAGCAGTTGCCCGCCTTCAAGCCATGACGAGCTGCTGGCCGGCGCGCGCTGCGCGTTCGGCCAGCAGCGTGTCCACCAGCGCATCGACGGCCGCCTCTGCTGTGCGCAGCGAGGCGGCCAGGCGGTCGCCGCCGAATTCGTCGTACTCCACCGCCGCGCTGCGTACGTCGGTGATGCCGATGTACGCGAAGGCGGTGCGCACGGCGGGCTCGACGTGATTCATCGCTTCGATGCGACCACCGGGGCCGTAGCCGTAGTCGCCGCGCGAACCCAGCAGCACCAGGGTCCGGGGGCGTTCGTCCAGCAGCGGCCAATAAGGTTCGCCGGCGCGTGCGCGGTCGAAGCCGAAGCTGCGCCCTACCCGCACGATATTGTCGATGTAAGCCTTGAAGCCGCTTGGCACGCCGAAGTTGTACATGGGCACGCCGGCGACGATCAGGTCGGCGGCGATCAGCTCGTTCACCAGTGCGTCGCTTTCGGCGAGGCGCTGGTGCATCCACGGTGCGCGCGCCGGTTCCGGGGTGAACGCGGCATGGATCCAGGCGCCATCGACGTGGGCGGGAGGATTCTGGCCGATGTCGCGGTAAAGCAAGCTGTCCGTGGTACGCGCGGCATGCCAGCGGGCGGTGAAACGGGCGCTCAAGCGGCGTGTGTGCGAGCCATGGGCGTGGAGATCGGAGCGGCCGGGGCGGGCACTGGCGTCGAGGTGCAGCAGGGCGGTCATAAAGCTTCCCATGCATGAACTCCATTCACGTGATGGAGAATGAAGCGCATGCTATGCAGCCTTACTACCGCTTAAAAACGATAGTTTCTCACCCGATGCGTGAATCAAATTCATCTATCGCCCGCCGCCTGCCGCCGCTGGGTGCGCTGCGCGCGTTCGAAGCCGCCGCGCGCCATCAGAGTTTCCGCATGGCCGCGGAAGAACTCTCCGTCACCGCCACCGCGGTGAGCCATCAGATCCGCCAGCTCGAACGCCTGCTCGGCGTCACGCTGTTCGAGCGGCAGGTACGCAAGGTGACGCTGACGGCGGAAGGACGCCTGCTGTTTCCCGCGCTGCGCGAGAGTTTCGACCTGATGGCGGCCGCCGTCGCACCACTGCTGCGGCCGAAGCGGCGGCGCATGCTCACCGTCTCCGCCACACCAGCCTTCGTCGCGCGTCTGCTGGTGCCGCGGCTGGCGGCGTTCCAGTCCAGCCATCCCGAACTGGACCTGCGCCTGCATGCGTCCACGCAGCCGGTGGATTTCGCTGCGCAGCAGATTGATGCGGCGATCCGCTATGGCAAGGGACCGTATCGCGACTTGCGTAACGAACCGCTGCTGCACACGCGCTTTGCACCGATGTGCAGCCCCGCGCTGAAATTGCGCACGACCAGGGATCTCGCGCGTCATCCGCTGCTGCATTTCCAATGGCAACCGAGTTTTCGTGAGCCGCCGGACTGGATGGCGTGGCAGCGTGCGGCCGGTTTGCGCACCTTGGACGCTGCCCGCGGTGTCACCTTCAGCGACGAGACGCACGCCATTGATGCGGCGATCGCCGGCCAGGGCGTGGCCTTGCTCAACACCGCGCTGGTTGCGGACGAGCTGGCGCGCGGGACACTGGTGCAGCCGTTCGGGCCTCAGCTGGATGGGTTGGACTACCAGTTGGTGTATCCGCAGGCGGCGGAGCACGATCCGGCGCTCGCGGCACTGCGCGATTGGTTATTCAATTTGAGTTGAGCGGTTCTTCGACGCGAAGTTTCTTCAATCAATTTGAGTTGAGTGTGTTTCTTCAACTCAACACGCTTCTTCAAATCAAATTGAATTGAGTGTGTTTCTTCCAATCAGCGAGCCGACGGGCTTCTTCAAATCAATTTGAGTTGAATCGAGCGCGCTACGGAAAAAAGCGCGTGAGGCCAGCTCGGTACTCCAGATAGTCCTGGATATCGTTATGCCCCGCCTCGGGCACGACCTGCTGCAGCGGCGGCGTGGCGAAGCTGGCCGCCAGCGCAGCGGTGCGCTCGGCCGGCACCAGCTCGTCCTGCCCTGCTCGCACGATCAGCGCCGGGCAATGGACCTGTGGCGCGTAGCGCCAGGAATCGAAGCGGTCGCGCGCCAGCCAGTCCACCGGAAACCACGGATAGAAACCCTGTGCGACACGCACCAGGCTGTCGAACGGCGTAACCAGCGCCAGCCGCTCGACCGGCCGCCGCGCCGCCAGCTGCACCGCGACGCCACTACCCAAGCTGCGCCCCAGCACCGCCACGGCAGCATGATCTTTTGCCACGCGATCTAACCACGCCAGCGCGTCGGCAACCAAAGCCTGCTCGCCAGGCTCGCCATCGCTGGCGGCATAACCGCGATACGGCAGCAGATAGACGGTGCGTTCGGGAAACCAGCGCGCCAGCTCTTCGCGCGCATCCTCGACGCGCTCGCCGTTGCCGCCGAAATACAGCAGCGCACGCGGCTTGCCGGGGTTCACCACCCAGCCACGCAAGGTCACGCCCTGATTGACCAGCGCGATATCCGGCGCATGCGCGACGCGCCAGCTGAACTCAGGGTGGTAGATCATGCAGCGCTGGTTGAAGTACAGCGCGGCGGCGAAAGCCAGATAGAGCAGCACCACCAGTACGGCCATCACGCCGATGACGCGCAAGAACACTCAGTGATCCCTTGCCGCCGGCTGTGCCTCGTCGACCGTCTCGATCCGTGTCACCTTGCCCGCCTTCAACGTGATGCGGATGGTCCGCTCCCTGGCACGCGACGATAGCGCATCCGGCGGCAGCACCAGCTCGCCGCTGTACCAGTCGGCGAACACCGGCTTGCCCGGCGCTACGCCGAACAGTTCCGGCAAGGTGACGCGGTGGCATTCGCCGGCATAGACGGCCGCGTCGATGCAAAGCCAGCTGTCGATATCCACCAGGTAGAGGCGGTCGTCCTCCAGGCGCCAGCGGCCGGAATAGCCACGCTCCTCGTCGGTCGCCGTGTGCAGCGGCGCCGGCATGAAGCGCGGACGGTCGCGCCCGGCGTAGCGCTGCGCCAGCGGGTCGCCCAGCACCGCATAGGTACGGCCATGCCATTCCAGCCGTTCGGGCGGTGGCAGCGCCTGCGCCGCCCAAGGCAAGAGCATGAGCAGCAGCAGGCAGGACAGCGCCAGCCGTCCCGTCCACCTGCGCGCAAAGCCTTTCGCTGTCCGCTTCATGGGCCGCAGCTTGCCACAAGGTCTTGCGGGCGCCAGTACGCCTTTCGGCAAGGACGCGCGAGCCGCGTCACGCTTCCGCATCGGCCATTTCGCCAGCAAAGCGAAAGAACCCGACCAGCCGGCGCAGGCCGTCCGCCTGCTCGCGCAGGGCCGCGCCGGCGCCCGCCACCTCCTCGACCAGGGCCGCGTTCTGGCGGGTCGTCTCATCCATATGGCGCACGGCGCCGCCGATCGCCCCGATGCCGTCGGACTGGCCGCGGCTGTTGGTGCTGATCGCGGCCACCGTGCGGGACACTTCCACTGCACTCTCCACGATGCGCTCCAGCACCTGGGCCGAACGGTCGGCCAGGACCGCGCCGGCCTCGACCGTGCTTCGGCTGTCTTCGATCAGATGCCGGATATCGCGCGCCGCCTCGGCGCTGCGCTGGGCCAGCTGGCGCACCTTGTCGGCGACCACTGCGAAGCTGCGGCCGTGCTCGCCGGCGTGTGCGGCCTCCACTGTCGCATTGAGCGCCAGCAGGCGCGTCTGGAAGGCCAGCGTGTCGATCGCGCCGACGATATCGGTCATGCGTCGGTTGGCCGCATCGATGGCATCGACCGAGCGCATCGTCTGCGCCACCAGTCCGCTGCCGTCCTCGGCCTGCAGCCGTGCGGCGGCGGCGAGGCGATCGGCCAAAGCCGCGCTGTCGGCATTGCGGCGCACGGCATCGGTGACCTGGCTCATCGAGGCGCCGGTGCCGGCGAGGCTTTCCGCCTGCGCCTGGGTGCGCTGGCGCAAGGTGTCATTGCCATGGGCCAGGCGATCGGCCGCGTGTGTCACGCCGGCGGCGTTCTGCTGCACCTGGCGGACGACCACGGCCAGGCGCCGGTCCATGCGCTGCAGCGCGCGCAGCAAGCTGCCTATCTCGTCGTGATGGCCGGGCTCGATGGCGTGGCCAAGCTCGCCGTCGGCAATGCGCTGCGTCACCGTCACCGCCTGGCCCAGCGAGCGGGTGACGGTGCGGATCAGCAAGCTGTCGACCAGCGCCGCCGCGCCCAGCCCCGACAGCAGCACGGCGAGCAGCACCGCCAGCGCGCGCCGGCTTTCCCGATGCGCGTCCGCAGCCGCGGCATCGCCCGCCTGCAAAGCTTTGGCGAACAGATTGGCGAAGTCGGCATGCAGCGGCACGAAGGCCGGCTGCACATCCGAGGCGATCTGCACCTGGGCGATGTCGTATTGCTCGGCCTCCAGTTGCTTGATCGCCTCGTCGACTATTTGTTCGGCCGCCTTGCGGTGGGCGTCGGTCACACCGAGCAATTGCGCTTCCTGGCGCGCCAGGCCGCTGGCTTGCAGATGCTTCCAGGTCCGCTCGATATCGACACGATTGGACTGGATCAAGGTCTTGGCCTCGTCCAGCGCCGAGGGCAGGCGCGTGAGGCCGGCATGGGTCAGAGCATTGAGGCTGTCGTTGTAGTCGTTCTGGATACGGCCTACGTCAGAGACGGGACTGAGCGCGTCGGCGACCAACGCGCCCATGCGCCGGTCGGCATGCAGCAGCGCCCATACCGCGGCGCTGCCGACCAGCAGCATCAGCAGCAACAGGCCGCCCAGCCGCAGGATCAGGCGGGCACGCAGGGAAAGCGCAGGCGACGCTGCCCACCGGGGGCGGGCCAGGGTCAGGGGAAAACGCATGGGTGACCTTTGCTTGGGGAGCGGGGGATGGCCCCTGCATCGGCCGGACGATGCAGCGCTTTAGGAAAAATCTTGTTTTAAATCAATTATTTCAATTCGATATAACAACGGTGTCGCCAGGGTGACACGGCTGACCGCCAGATGAAGGTCCTGTGACGGATAAGCCCCGGCGTTCAGACGCAGCTTTCTACGATCTTTCATAACGACGGCAGTCCGTCGGGAGGAGCGCATATGAAGACTCTGACCAAACAGTTCCTCGGCAAGCTGGCCCTGATCGCCGGCCTGCTGCTGGCCGGCAGCGGCGTCGCGCTGGCCGACAACGACCACGGCCGCGAGCACGATCGCGGCGATCGCGGCGACCGCCATGGCCACTACGACCGCGACCGCGGACACGGCAACTGGGAGCGCCGGGACTGGAGCCATCGGGATGGCGGCCGCCGTGACTGGGACCGCCGCGACCACTGGCGTGGCCCGGACCGCGGCTGGCACGACGACCGCCGCTACTACGGCGGCCACTATCGCCCTCACCATCGCTGGGCGCGCGGCGAGCGCTACTACGGTCCGGTCTATGTGGTGAACGACTACCGCTACTACCGCCTGCGCTCGCCGCCGTACGGCTATCACTGGGTGCGCGATGACGGCGGCTATCTGCTGGTGGCCGTGGGTACCGGCATCATCCTGGACATGGTGCTCAACTAAGCAGCCACCACGCGGAGCAGGTGAAGGCGGTGTCTACGGACACCGCCTTTTTCTTGCGCTCATGCGCGGCCCGCACACACCGCATCGGCATATGCGTTGCGTCGCACAACATAAGCCCCGCCGACCTCTGCCTATACTCGCCGGACCCGCCCGCAAAGGGCGGTCACTACAACCGGGATGGGGAGGCTTCGATGCTGCAGCAGTATGGCTTGTGGATCGTGCTTGCATGTGCGGTCGTGGCAGTTCTGTATGGCGCGCTCTCGGTGCGCTGGATTTTGGCGAAATCACCGGGCAACGAGCGCATGCAGGAGATCGCCGCGGCGATCCAGCAAGGTGCACGGGCCTATCTCAACCGACAGTACGCCACCATCGGTGCCGTCGGCCTGGTGCTGTTCTTCGTCGTCGGCCTGGCCCTGGACTGGGGCACGGCAATCGGTTTCGCCATCGGCGCGGTGCTGTCCGGCGCCACCGGCTATATCGGCATGAACGTCTCGGTACGCGCCAATGTGCGCACCGCCGAAGCGGCACGCGAAGGGCTGGCCTCGGCGCTCAACGTGGCGTTCCGCGGCGGTGCGATCACCGGCATGCTGGTGGTCGGCCTGGCGTTGATGGGCGTGGCCGCGTACTACGCGGTACTGCGCCATCTCGGCTACGAGAGCATGCATGCCCTGCATGCGCTGGTCGGCCTGGCCTTCGGCTCTTCGCTGATCTCGATCTTCGCGCGCCTGGGCGGCGGCATCTTCACCAAGGGCGCGGACGTCGGCGCCGACCTGGTCGGCAAGGTCGAAGCCGGTATTCCCGAGGACGACCCGCGCAACCCGGCGGTGATCGCCGACAACGTGGGCGACAACGTGGGCGACTGCGCCGGCATGGCCGCCGACCTGTTCGAAACCTACGCGGTGACCCTGATCGCGACCATGCTGCTGGGCGGCGTGATGGCCGAGCAGACCGGCGCCAACGGCGTGCTGTTTCCGCTGCTGCTGGGCGGCGCCTCGATCCTCGCCTCGGTGGTCGGCACCTTCTTCGTGCGCTCGCGCCCGGGCGGCAAGATCATGAATGCGCTATATGCCGGCGTGGCGGTCTCCGCCGTGCTCGCGGCAATCATGTTCTGGCCGATCACCAGCCAGCTGATGGCCGAGTCGGCGTTTGGCGTCGGCAAGCTCTACGGCTGCGCGCTGATCGGCCTGGCCCTGACCGGCGCGATGGTGGTGATCACCGAGTACTACACCGCCACCGAATATGCCCCGGTGCGCCACGTGGCGCAGGCTTCCACCACCGGCCATGCCACCAACATCATCGCGGGCATCGGCGTGTCGATGAAGTCCACCGCGCTGCCGGTACTGGCGGTGTGCGCGGCGATCTGGGGCGCGTTCGCGCTGGCCGGCCTGTACGGCATCGCCATCGCCGCCACGGCCATGCTCAGCATGACCGGCATGGTGGTGGCGCTGGACGCCTACGGCCCGATCACCGACAACGCCGGCGGCATCGCCGAGATGGCCGAGCTGCCGCCGGAAGTGCGCGGCGTCACCGACCCGCTCGACGCGGTGGGCAACACCACCAAGGCGGTGACCAAGGGTTATGCGATCGGCTCGGCCGGCCTGGCCGCGCTGGTGCTGTTCGCCGACTACACGCACAACCTCAGCCAGCATCTCGGGATCAGCGACTTCCGCTTCGACCTGTCCAACCACTACGTGATCATCGGCCTGCTGATCGGCGGCCTGATCCCCTACCTGTTCGGCGCGATGGCGATGGAAGCCGTGGGCCGCGCGGCGGGCTCAGTGGTGGAAGAGGTGCGCCGCCAGTTCCGCGAGATCAAGGGCATCATGGAAGGCACCACCAAGCCGGACTACTCGCGCGCGGTGGACATGCTGACCAAGTCGGCGATCAAGGAAATGCTGGTGCCCTCGCTGCTGCCGGTGCTGGTGCCGGTGCTGGTGGTGTTCGGCTTCAAGTGGCTGGGCGGCGCCGAGGCCGGCGCGCAGGCGCTGGGCGGCGTGCTGATCGGCACCATCGTCACCGGCCTGTTCGTGGCCATCTCGATGACCACCGGCGGCGGCGCCTGGGATAACGCCAAGAAGTACATCGAGGACGGCCACCACGGCGGCAAGGGTTCGGATGCGCACAAGGCCGCCGTCACCGGCGACACCGTGGGCGATCCTTACAAGGACACCGCCGGCCCGGCGGTGAACCCGCTGATCAAGATCATCAACATCGTGGCGCTGCTGCTGATTCCGCTGCTCTGAATCCGGCACGCATTTAGACGTCCAAATTCTGGACGTCCAGACCAGAAAGCGGCCCGCACGGGCCGCTTTTTCTTTGGCCGTCACATTCACGCAAGCGGATAGCAAGTTCGCCGTAAGTTTCAGCGATCGCCACGCAAGGCCCTACGGCAGCGCATGTCGTTGCAAACCATTGACGTCAAAGCACTGTGAAAAATACCTAGACGTTTTTTGTTACGAACATGTTGACCCTTTCGTAAGTCTTCGCTAGAACCGAAGTAGGCCGGAAGTCATCCGGCCAGGGGAAAAACGCAATCCCGACGCGCATTTCTGGTTCCTGGGGAGGGACCGGAGCAGGTTCTTGCGGCCTGTCGCACCCGGGATGCCTTTCTTCTTGACCGCGCGGCAACCCATGAACCGCGCTTTTCGAATCATCTCCTGGGGGAGTCTGTTGTAATGACCATCACCACTTTTTCGGCGTCCCGTTCGCTGCGTTATTCCGCACTGACGCTCGCCATGGGCCTCGCGTTCGCCAGCACCGGCGCGCTCGCGCAGTCCAATACCACCGGCTCGATCTTCGGCCAGGTGGCCGCCAAGCAAGGCACCACCGTCGTCGCCGAGAACACCGAGAACGGCTTCAGCCGCACCGTCAGCGTCGACGACAGCGGCCGCTACCGCTTCTCCACCCTGCCGGTGGGCAAGTACAAGGTGACCCTGCAGAACAACGGCAGCACCGTCAGCAGCCGCGACAACATCGTGGTCGCCATCGCCAGCGGTGCCGAAGTGTCCTTCGGCGCGGCGGGCGCGGCCAACGATGCGAAGAACCTTGAAGGCGTCTCCGTCATCGCCACTGCGCTGCCGGCGATCGACGTGTCCTCGGTCGACACGCGCACCGTGCTCACCTCCGAGCAGCTCAACAAGCTGCCGATCGGGCGCAGCGTCGGCGCCGCCGCCCTGCTCGCCCCGGGCGTGGTGGAGAACTCCAGCTACAGCACCACCGGCTTCGGCAACATCCCGAGCTTCGGCGGCGCCGCTTCCTCGGAGAACGCGTACTACATCAACGGCTACGCGGTGACCAACCCGCTGCAGTCGCTGGGCGCCACCACCCTGCCGTTCGACGCGATCGACCAGGAGCAGGTGCTCACCGGCGGCTACGGCGCCGAGTTCGGCCGCTCCACCGGCGGCGTGATCAATATCGTCACCAAGCGCGGCTCCAACCAGTGGAAGGGCGGCGTCTACGCCATCCTGCGTCCGGAAGCGCTGCGCGCCAATCCGCGCAACAACTACTTCCCGAATACCGGCTACTACGGCCCGGGCAAGGCGACGCCCACCGACGGCACGCTGTACTGGTACCGCAACAAGAACCAGTACTCGTACAACACCTACGGCGCCTACTTCAGCGGCCCGCTGATCAAGGACAAGCTGTTCTTCTACGTCGACGGCGAGATGACCAAGCAGGACGGCAACTCGGTTGCCTCGTTCTCCAACTCGTCGAGCACCACCGCCAAGACCGGCTGGAACGACTACACCTACAAGATGCCGCGCTGGACGGCGAAGATCGACTGGAACATCACCGACAGCAATATCCTGGAATTCACCGGCGTCCAGGACAACATCGTCTACGACTCCAGCCGCTACTCGTTCAACTACAACGACTCCTCGCACGGCGCGGTCAAGAACGGCGGCGTGCACCAGAAAGACAGCAGCCGCCTCTACATCGCCAAGTACACCAGCTACATCACCGACGACCTGACCGTGTCGGCGCTGGTCGGCAAGCAGAATCTCGAGCATCTGCAGCAGCCGTTCGGCTATGACCCGAGCTGCCCGTACATCTCCTCCACCGCGACCAGCCAGGCTCCGGGCCTGAACTACGGCGCCTGCCAGCAGGGCGCGGTTTCCTCGCTGCTGCTGCCGGGCGCCAACGACAAGACCCACGGCTGGCGTCTGGATATCGAGTACCGCCTCGGCGACCACACCCTGCGCGCGGGCTACGACGCACAGACGGCCGAGTCGCTCACCGGTTCGGCCTATCCCGGCGACTACGCCTGGATCTACGGCTGGCAGGCCAACCCGAACATCGGCATCGACGCCAGCCACGGCGTCGCCTCGCCGGGCTCGGCCGGCGGCCTGGGCACCAAGGGTTACTACGTCTCGCGCGCCTACAACACGCAGAACGCCAAGGTGAAGACCGATCAGCAGGCGCAGTTCATCGAAGACCGCTGGCAGATCACCGATCGCTGGCTGGTCTCGCTCGGCCTGCGCAACGAGCAGTTCACCAACTACAACGGCGCCGGCCAGCCCTACGCGCGCCAGCGCCACCAGCTGGCCCCGCGCATCGGCGCGGCGTGGGACGTGTTCGGCGATTCCTCGCTGAAGCTGTTCGCCAACGCCGGCCGCTACCACCTGGCCATGCCGAACAACGTCGCGGTGCGCGGCGCTTCCGGCTCGCTGATCACCAACGAGTACTACACCTACACCGGCGTCGATCCGAAGACCGGTGCGCCGACCGGCCTCACCCCGGTCGCGGTCGACCACAGCAAGGGCTACACCTGCGGCAACACCAATGCCATCTCCGCCAATCTGGAATGCGGCGACGCACCCGATCCGCGCACCGTGGCGGCCAAGGGCCTGAAGTCGCACTTCCAGGACGAGTACATCGCCGGCCTGGAGCAGCAGCTGAGCCCGACCTACAACTGGGGCGCCAAGCTGACCTACCGCAAGCTGCGCAGCGCGATCGACGACACCTGCGCCCCCGCACTGGGCGGCCGCTGCTTCCTGTTCAATCCCGGCACCGGCAACACCTTCCTGGAAGAACAGACTGACGGCAGCTTCAAGGAAGTCCACTACAGCCGCGAGCAGCTGGGCCTGCCCGAACTCAAGCGCAAGTACTACGCGCTTGACCTGTTCCTGGAGCATCCGTTCGCGGACAAGTGGTACGGCCGCATCGACTACACCTACTCGCGCAACTACGGCAACACCGAGGGCCAGCTGGCCTCCGACCTGGATACCGGCAACGGCGGCCAGGCCGACGTGTCGACCACCCAGGACTGGGATCTGCCGCAGCTGATGGTCGGCTCCAACGGCCTGCTGCCGAACAACCGCAAGCACCAGATCAAGGCCTACGGCTACTTCCAGGCCACCGAGGAATGGCGTTTCGGCGCGACGCTGGTCGCCGCCTCGGGCCGTCCGAAGAACTGCACCAGCCACTACCCGACGGCCGACAAGGGCCTGTACAGCGGTGCGGCCTACTGGTTCTGCGGCCTGTCCGGCTCGGGCACCGCGCCGGGCAGCGCGGGCTACGTCGCGCCGTCGGCCGACTACGCCTTCTCGCCGCGCGGCTCGCACGGCTCGGCCCCGTGGACCTACCAGCTGAACCTCAACGTGGCCTACCAGCCGGCATGGCTGAAGGACTTCACGCTGCAGCTGGACGTGATCAACGTGCTGAACCGCCAGGTGGCCACGGCCTACAACTATCGCTACGAGACCAGCTCGCGTAACACGCCGAACCAGCTGTACCTGCGTGAGCTGAACGTGTCGGACCCGCGCTACTTCCGCATCACGGCGCGCTACGACTTCTAAGCACAGGCATTACACAACAACCGAGCCCGGCGCCAGGCATGGCGCCGAGGCCTCGGGTCTCCCCGAGTGCCGCCGGTATCCACCGGCGGCTTTTTTTTGTGGGGCGGACCGGTTCCCCGTTCCGTCCCGACCTGCTTGAATGGCCCGACCGCGTCCCCCACAAGGAATTCCGGTGAACAAGCTTTCCCTTTCCCTCTTGATGGTCCTTTCCATGACCGGCATCGTCCACGCCGCCACGCCCCCAGCCACCGCCGATGCCAACCTGTGGCTGGAAGACATCGACGGCGCGAAACAGCTCGACTGGGTGCGCCAGCACAATGCCGAGACGGTGAAGAAGTACGCGGACACGGCCGAGTTCAAACAGCTCGACGCACGCCTCCTGGAAGTGCTCGACTCCAACGCACGCATTCCGTTCGTGGCGAAGATCGGCGACCACTACTACAACTTCTGGCGCGACAAGGAACATCCGCGCGGCCTGTGGCGACGCACCTCGCCCGCCGAGTACGCCAAGGAGCAGCCCGCGTGGGAGACCGTGCTCGACCTCGACGCGCTGTCCAAGGCAGAGCAGGAAAACTGGGTGTGGCACGGCGCCGACTGCCTCAAGCCCGCCAACCGGCGCTGCCTGCTGATGCTCTCGCGCGGCGGCGCCGATGCCGACGTGGTGCGCGAGTTCGATCTTGCCTCCAGGCAGTTCGTGAAGGACGGCTTCGCGTTGCCCGAGGCCAAGACCCAGGTCACCTGGAAGGACCAGGACACGCTGTACGTGGCCACCGATTTCGGCCCCGGCTCGATGACCGCTTCCAGCTACCCGCGCATCGTCAAGGAATGGAAACGAGGCACGCCCCTGTCCGCCGCCGCTACCGTGTACGAAGGCAAGCACGAGGACATGAGCATCTCGGCCGAGCGCGATCACACGCCCGGTTTCGAGCGCGACTTCGTGCATCGCCAGCTCGCCTTCTACGACAGCGAGACCTTCCTGCGCGGCAAGGACGGCAAGCTCGCGCGCATCGACGTGCCCAATGACGCCAGCACCGACGTGCAGCGCGAATGGCTGCTGATCACCCCGCGCAGCGACTGGGCGCTCGGCGGCAAGACTTACAAATCCGGCTCGCTGCTCGCCGCCCACTTCGACGACTACATGGCCGGCAAGTACAAGGACGGCAAGCGGCCGCTGACCGTGCTGTTCGAGCCCACCGACAGCACCGCGCTGGATGCGCATTCGTGGACGCGCCATCACCTGATCCTCAACGTGATGGACAACGTGGTGAACCGGCTGGAAGTGCTTACGCCGCAGGCCGGCGCGTGGAAGCGCGAAAGCCTCGGCGGCGCGCCGGAACTGTCCACCATCGGCGCCGCCGGCATCGATGCGGACGACAGCGACGATTACTTCCTCACCGTCAGCGGCTTCCTGCAGCCGACCACACTGTACACCGGCGCCCTGGGCCAAGGCGAGCCGCGCGCGATCAAGCACAGCCCCGCCTTCTTCGATGCTTCGAAGTACCGCGTGAGCCAGCATTTCGTCGCGTCCAGGGACGGCACGCGCGTGCCCTACTTCGAGATCGCCTCGAAGGACCTCAAGGCCGACGGCAAGAACCCCACCCTGCAGTACGGCTACGGCGGCTTCGAGATCTCGCTGCAGCCGGCCTACAGCGGCAGCGTGGGCCGCGCCTGGCTGGACCAGGGCGGCGTGTACGTGATCGCCAATATCCGCGGCGGCGGCGAGTACGGTCCGCGCTGGCACAAGGCCGCGCTGAAGGCCGAGCGCCTGCGCGCCTACGAGGATTTCGCGGCGGTCTCGCAGGACCTGTTCAAGCGCGGCATCACCTCGCCCGCGCATCTGGGCGCGATGGGCGGCAGCAATGGCGGCCTGCTGATGGGCAACATGCTCACGCTGTATCCGCAGCTATACGGCGCCATCGTCAGCCAGGTCGCGCTGCTGGACATGCAGCGCTACACGCACCTCTCCGCCGGCGCCTCGTGGATGGCCGAGTACGGCGATCCGGACAAGCCGGAGGAATGGGCCTGGATCAAGACCTTCTCGCCGTACACCAATGCCAGGGCCGGGCAGAAGTATCCGCCGGTGCTGTTCACCACCTCCACCCGCGACGACCGCGTCGGCCCGGTGCATGCGCGCAAGATGTACGCGAAGCTGGCCGGGCTCGGCTACGACGCGGCCTTCTACGAGAACATCGAAGGCGGCCATGGCGCGGCGGCGGACAACAAGCAGTCGGCCTTCATGAATGCGCTCGGCTACACCTATCTGTGGGAGCATCTGAAGTAGGTTGGGGGTAGCCGCAGGCGAACCCCAACGGGCCTTGCACGGTCATCGCCACGTTGGGGTTCGCTACGCTCACCCCAAGCTACCCACCGCCCCGGCCGGCCGATATCGCATGAAATCCTTCCACAAGACCCGCCCCGAACTGCGCGACTGGATCCTCGCCACTGCCCGCGGCGGCCATACGCCGCTGGAGGTGGTCAAGCTGATGCAGGAAGCCGGCTACGACCAGCAGCAGTGCCACCGCGCCGTGTCCGAAGTGCTCGGCGTGCCGCTGGCCGCGTTGAATGCCACGCTTCCGCGCGCCGGCGCGAAACGCACCACGCACCCAGCTGCGCCTTCCAGCATCGCGGACGGCCACCCGGTACGCGTCAGCACCAGTCTCGACAGCCCCGTGCTGCGCGTGCTCGACGGCCTGCTCACCGACGGCGAATGCGCGGAGCTGATCGGGCTCGCCTCGCCGCGCCTGGCCCGCTCGCTGACCGTGGACGAGGCGGGCCGCCACCAGACCGACGAGCGCCGCACCAGCAACGGCATGTTCTTCCGCCTTGGCGAGACGCCGCTGATCGAACGCATCGAGCAGCGCATCGCCAGCCTGGTCGACTTGCCGGCCGAACACGGCGAAGGCCTGCAGGTGCTGCACTATCTGCCCGGCCAGGAGTACGAACCGCATTTCGACTGGTTCGATCCCACCCAGCCGGGCTTTACCGCGGTCACCGCGCGCGGCGGCCAGCGCATCGCCAGCATCGTGATGTATCTCAACACGCCCGAGGAAGGCGGCGGCACCGGCTTCCCGGCCGCCGGCCTCACCGTCACCGCGCTGTGCGGTTCGGCCGTCTATTTCGCCTACGACACCGGCGACCAGAGTTCGCTGCATGCCGGCCTGCCCGTGCTCAAGGGCGAAAAATGGATTGCCACCAAGTGGTTGCGCGAGCGGCCCTATCAGCGCTGAGCGGGCCGCGGCACTGACGCCGCCCTGAATCCGCCGGCCCGGCCTGCTGCGACGCAGCAGCCTTTGCCGTATGCTTGCGAGCTCTCCCCAAGCCTTTCAAAGTCAAGGAATCCCCATGGGTCTGCATCTCGTCTCCGCCGGCCGCGACGTGCCGAACGAAATCAACGTCATCATCGAAATCCCCAAGGATTCCGAGCCGGTCAAGTACGAGGTGGAGAAGGAAAGCGGCGCGATCTTCGTCGACCGCATCCTTTCCACGCCGATGCGCTACCCCTGCAACTACGGCTACGTGCCGGGCACCCTGGGCGGCGACGGCGACCCGCTGGACGCGCTGGTGATCCTGCCGCTGCCGCTGGTGCCGGGCTCGGTGATCCGCTGCCATCCGGTCGGCATGCTGAAGATGACGGACGAAGCCGGCGCCGACGAGAAGCTGCTGGTGGTGCCGGTGGCCAAGATCTTCAACGGCTACTCACACATCAAGGACATCAAGGAAGTCTCCGGCCACTGGCTGGAGCGCATCGGCCACTTCTTCGAGCACTACAAGGACCTGGAGAAGGGCAAGTGGGTGAAGCTCGAAGGCTGGGGCGGCGCCGAGGACGCGAAGGCCGAGATCGTCAACGGCATCGAGCGCTACAAGGCCGAAAAGCAGGCTTGATCGACTGCTTTCGCTTGTAGAAAAACGCCCCGCATCGCGGGGCGTTTTTTGTTGGGAACAAAGCAAGCCTCAGATCGTATCGACCACGCCACCATCCACGCGCAGCGCCGCACCGGTGGTCGCCGAGGCCTGCGCCGAGCAGGTGTACACCACCATGTTCGCTACTTCTTCCGTGCTGGCGATGCGCTGGATGATCGAGCTGGAGCGATGCGCGCGCACGAACTCGTCGCCGAGCTGCTCGTAGCTCTTGCCTTCGCGCTCGGCCTGCTCGCGCACCAGGTCCTTGAAACCATCCGACAGCGTCGGCCCCGGCAGCACGCTGTTGACGGTGACGCCGCTGCCCGCGGCCACTTTCGCCAGGCCGCGCGCGATCGACAGCTGTGCGGTCTTGGTGAAGCCGTACTGCACCATGTCCACCGGGATATTCAGGCCGGACTCGGACGAGATGAACACCACGCGACCCCAGCCGCGCTCCATCATCGCGCGCATGTAGTGCCGCGTCAGGCGCACGCCAGACATCACATTGGTCTGGAAATAACGCTCCCATTCCGCGTCGTCGATATCGAAAAACGGTTTCAGCCCGAAGATGCCGGCGTTATTGACCAGGATGTCCACGCTGGGTACCGCATCGGTCAGCGCCTTGGCACCCTCCGCGGTGGACAGGTCGGCCGCCGCGCCTTCGACATTGGCGCCATGCAATTGCTTGCGCAGCTTGTCGACCACCTGCTGCACCGTGTCCGCACGGCGGCCGTTGATGATCACGTTAGCGCCCGCCTGCGCGAGCCCGGTGGCGATCGCCAGGCCGATGCCGGCGGTGGAAGCGGTGACCAGGGCGTTCTTGCCGGAAAGATCGATATGCATGGGCTTGCCTCGGAAGGGAAATCAGCGGGTGATGGGATGTGCAGCAACGGCCATCCTGTCGCAGGAGGTGTTGCAAAGAGGTGCATGCAGCGCTCAGGAAGACTTCCCCGGCGCAGGCAGCTGAGCCAGCTGTTGCAACAAGATGAGGTTGTCTTCCAGATGCCAGTTGTCGGTGATGCGCCCATCGGCCACGCGATAGATATCGGTGGCGATGAAATCGATCGCTTGGCCCCGGCCCTGGCTGCCCTTGAAGTGCCCGGTGAAATGCCCGCGGAAATGCAGGTGCGTGACTACGCGGTCGCCCGCCACCAGCATCTGCTCGATCTCGCAGCTCAGGTCCGGAATGGCTGCGCGCATCAGCTTCGACGCGGCCAGCGGACAGGCCAGCCCCTGCGCGCGGCCCGGTGGCGGCGTGCGGTCGGTGAAGTCCGGCGCCAGCGCAGCCTTGGCCAGCGTTTCGTCGCCGGTATGCCAGAACGTGTCGTAGCGACGCGCGGCCAGCATCTGCGCCTCGGCCTGTGCTTTCGGCAGGCTGCCGTCGACGATCAGGGCATGCGGCTGCAGCAGCGCGGGTTCGGCATGCGCGCTGGCGGCGAGCAAAACAACGGCAGCGGCGGAAAATGCGCGGAGGGAGCGAAGCATGGGATCAACCTTGTCAGTCGCCGCCGCAGCATACGGCTGGTCGATGACGGAGATCCTAGCTTTTCGATTTGCAGCCAAATAGCAGCCAGCAAAGGAGGCAGCTTTTCCAAAATAGAAAAGATCCGCGCCGTGTTGACCTCCGCCACGCCGCTGCAGATACTCTACCCCAGTATAGATACCAGACCCCGAGCATGCCCCACTCCCTCGCCGAGAAAAAGCGCGTCCTCGGCCGCGTGCGCCGCATCCGCGGCCAGCTGGAAGCGCTGGAGCGCGCGCTCGAAGCCGGCGCCGACTGCGCACCGGTGATGCAGCAGATCGCCGCCGTGCGCGGCGCGGTCAACGGCCTGATGGCCGAGGTGATGGAGGCGCATATCCGCGAGGAATTCGGCGCGCCGGCCAGCTCCGAAGAACGCCGCGCCGAACGCGTGCGCGAGATGACCGAGCTGGTCCGCTCTTATCTGAAGTAGGCAGGCATCGCGCCCGCCATTCCTTTTCTTCTTGTCGTTTGCTGGAGAGACATCCATGAAATCACGCGCCGCCGTCGCCTTCGGGCCGGGCCAGCCGTTGCAGATCGTCGAGATCGACGTCGCGCCGCCGCGCCAGGGCGAAGTGCTGGTCCGCATCACGCATACCGGTGTTTGCCACACGGACGCTTTCACGCTGTCCGGCGACGATCCGGAAGGCATCTTCCCCGCGGTGCTCGGCCACGAAGGCGGCGGCATCGTGGTCGAAGTGGGCGCAGCCGTCACCAGCGTCAAGCCCGGCGACCACGTGATTCCGCTGTACACGGCCGAATGCCGCCAGTGCAAATTCTGCCTGTCCGGCAAGACCAACCTGTGCCAGGCCGTGCGCGCCACCCAGGGCAAGGGCTTGATGCCGGACGGCAGCACGCGCTTCTCCTACAAAGGCGAGCCGGTCTATCACTACATGGGCACCAGCACCTTCAGCGAATACACCGTGGTGCCGGAGATCTCACTGGCCGTGGTGAACCCGCAGGCGCCGCTGGAAAAGGTCTGCCTGCTCGGCTGCGGCGTCACCACCGGCATCGGCGCCGTACACAACACGGCCAAGGTGAAGCCGGGCGACACGGTTGCCGTGTTCGGCCTGGGCGGCATCGGCCTGGCGGTGATCCAGGGTGCGGTGCAGGCCAAGGCCGGCCGCATCATCGGCATCGACACCAACCCTGCGAAGTTCGAGCTGGCGCGCGCGATGGGCGCCACCGACTGCGTGAATCCGAAGGACCACACCAGGCCGGTGCAGGAAGTGATCGTGGAGATGACCGACGGCGGTGTCGAGTTCAGCTTCGAATGCATCGGCAACGTGGACGTGATGCGCGCCGCGCTGGAGTGCTGCCACAAGGGTTGGGGCGAGAGCGTGATCATCGGCGTCGCCGGCGCCGGCCAGGAAATCCGCACGCGCCCGTTCCAACTGGTCACCGGCCGCGTGTGGCGCGGCAGCGCGTTCGGCGGCGTCAAGGGCCGCACCCAGCTGCCAGGCATGGTGGAGCAGGCGATGAAGGGCGAGATCCAGCTCGATCCGTTCATCACGCATACGCTGCCGCTGGAACGCATCAACGAGGCGTTCGACCTGATGCATGAGGGCAAGTCGATCCGGACCGTGATCCACTTCTGAGAAGACCATCGTCTTTCGACGCGGCAGGTATCACGTTTCCCTTGCGGGCGGGACCACACGATGGTGGTCCCGCCCTTTTCATTTCCGGAGCCCACGATGTCCGCCAGCCAGCGCTTCCTCATGATCTACTCCGGCGTGCTCACCGCCGTATTCGCCGTCACCGTGTTGAGCGGCTTCGTCGACGCGCCGAAAAAGCTTTCGATCGAACAGCTCGACGTCCAGCGCATCAATATCCGCGAACCGGACGGCACCTTGCGCCTGGTGGTGTCCAATACCGACAAGGCGCCGGGTATCTACATCAAGAACAAGGAATACCCGCACCCCAGCCGCCAATCCGCCGGGATGATCTTCCTCAATGACGAAGGCACGGAAAACGGCGGGCTGATCTTCGGCGGCGAGAAGAGCGCCGATGGGACCAAACAAAGCTACGGCCACCTGTCTTTCGATGCCTACGAACAGGACCAGACCCTGACCCTGGACTCCAGCCACGAAGGCGATTCGCACAGCAACCGCATCACCCTGATCGACCGGCCGCCCTTCCCCATCCTGGAGCTGATCCAGTTGCAGAACCAGATCAAGAACCTGCCGCCGGAGGAACAGGCCAAGCGCATCGAAGCGTTCTTTGCCTCGCACGGTGGCAAGTCGAAGACGCGCATGTCGATGGGCCGCGGCCAGGACGGCACGGTCGGGCTGGGCATGATGGATGCGCAAGGCCGCCCACGCCTGTTGCTGATGGTGGCCGCGGATGGCACGCCGAAAGTGCAGACGCTGGATGAGAACGGCAAGGTCACGGGGGAGTTGCCGGTGGCGCATTAGAAGCATGCATAGCGGCGCGGCCCTAGCCCGTCATTCCGGCGCAGGCCGGAATCCAGTAACGATGAGCCGCCATCGGCGCGTGGTGCCGAAAAGCACAGGTTTGAGCTTTCGCGACAATCAGGTGGTGTCGTTACTGGATTCCGGCCTGCGCCGGAATGATGGGCTGAACAAGCCGCGCCCAACCCTGTTCATTTTCCAGCCAGCTACGCGCCTCCGTTTTGCGTAACCTTGCACGGCTGCACGCCTCCCAGGGTTTTCTCTTCATGCATACGCCTCAAGAACCGCACTCGCGTGCGGCGCTTCCGCTCGCCCCTTCGTTGGACCCGTCGCTCGCCGATGCCCATATGCCGCGCCGGTTCCGGCCGCTCAGCACCCGCGTGGTGTGGATCGGCGCGCTGGCCATGCTGCTGGGCGCCGTCGTCGCACTGGTGGCGCGCGCGCTTACCGCGCTGATCGGGCTGGTCACCAATCTCGCCTTCTACGGTCGCTGGAGCTTCGAGTTCTCCAGCCCCGCGGATAACCAGCTGGGCCTGTGGGTGATCGCCGTGCCGGTGATCGGCGGCCTGATCGTCGGTCTGATGGCGCGCTTCGGTTCGCGCGCGATCCGTGGCCACGGCATTCCCGAAGCGATGGAGCAGGTGCTGCTCAACGAAAGCCGCATTCCGCCGCGCATCACCTGGCTGAAGCCGGTGTCCTCGGCAATCGCCATCGGCACCGGTGGCCCGTTCGGCGCGGAAGGCCCGATCATTGCCACCGGCGGTGCCCTCGGTTCGCTGGTCGGCCAGCTGCTGCACGTCACCGCGGAAGAGCGCAAGACGCTGCTCGCCGCCGGCGCCGCGGCCGGCATGGCGGCGGTGTTCAACGCGCCGATGTCGGCGGTGCTGCTGGCGCTGGAGCTGCTGTTGTTCGAGCGCCGCGCGCGTTCGCTGATCCCGGTGGCGTTCGCCGCGGCAGTAGGCACCGGCGTGCGCTTCGCGCTGGAAGGCAGCGGCGCGATGTTCGCCATGCCCGCGCTGGCCGCGCCGGATATGCCGGCGCTGCTGGCCTATCTGGTGCTGGGCCTGATCATCGGCGCGCTCAGCGTCGGCATCACGCGCATGGTCTATGCGATCGAAGACGGTTTCGAGAAGCTGCCGATCCACTGGATGTGGTGGCCGGCGCTGGGCGCGGTGGTCACCGGCATCGTCGGCTACGTGCTGCCGAGCACGCTGGGCGTGGGCTATACCAATATCAGCGCGGTGCTCGGCGGCCAGCTCACCCTGGGCGCGATGCTGGCGCTATGCCTGCTGAAGCTGGTGTCGTGGTCGATCTCGCTGGGCAGCGGCACCTCCGGCGGTACGCTGGCGCCGCTGTTCACCATCGGCGGCGCACTCGGCGGCGTGTTCGGCACTCTGGCCGTCACCTACCTGCCCTGGCTACACGTGGATCCGCGCATGGCGGCGCTGGTGTGCATGGCGGCGATCTTCGCCGGCGCCTCGCGCGCCTTCCTCACCTCGGTGGTGTTCGCCTTCGAGACCACCCAGGAACCGCACGGCCTGCTGCCCTTGCTGGCCGGCTGCGCCGCGGCCTATCTGATCTCCGGCCTGCTGATGCGCAATACCATCATGACCGAGAAGATCGCCCGCCGCGGCGTGCGCGTGCCGTCCGACTACGCGGCCGACTACCTCGACCGCATCCTGGTGCGCGACGCCTGCTCGCGCGAGGTGGTGACGCTGCCGGCCGAGCAGACGCTGGATGCGACGCGTGCATGGCTCGAAGTCGGCGGCGTACAGGCGCAGCACCAGGGCTTCCCCGTAGTGGATGCTCAAGGCGCGCTGCGCGGCGTAGTCACGCGCCGCGACCTGCTCGATCGCCAGATCGCCGGCGAGCGCACGGTGGGCGAACTGGTCAAGCGTCCCGCGCTCGCAGTGCGCGAAGACCACAGCCTGCGCGAAGCAGCCGACCACATGGTCGAGGCGAATGTCGGCCGCCTGATCGTGCTGAGCGCGGACGGTGGCCATCGCATGGTCGGCTTCATCACCCGCGGCGACCTGCTGGCGGCGCATGCGCGGCGCCTGCGCGAGACGCACACCACCAGCCAGGTGATCGGACGCCGCTCCGCGCCCGCGCGCTGAGCGCCGGCTGGCACTTGCGTCCGATCGCGGCGGCTACGCAAGGTAGCCGCCATGTTCGTGCGCCAGGCTGGTGCCGGGCCGCTGCGAGGGACGCGTGCGCATACTCCTGGTCGAAGACGAAACCGAGCTGGCCGCCGCACTCGCGGCGGCGCTGGCGCGCCATCACGCCGTAGTGGACCACGTGCCCACGCTGGCCGCAGCCCGCGCCGCACTGGCGACCGGCGTGCACGATGCCGTGCTGCTGGACCGCCAGCTCCCCGACGGCGATGGCCTGGAGCTGCTGCCGCAGCTGCGCGCCCGGCGGATCGACACGCCGGTGATCGTGCTGACCGCGCGCGGTGGACTGGAAGACCGCGTGAGCGGGCTCGATCACGGCGCCGACGACTACCTGGCCAAACCCTTCGCCGTGGAGGAATTGCTGGCCCGCCTGCGCGCGGTGTTGCGCCGCCCCGGCCAGGTGGCCGCCGAATCGCTGCAGCTGGGCCGCCTGTGTTTCGATCCGCACCATCGCGAAGCCAGCATCGAAGGCGAGCCCTTGCTGCTGCCGCGACGCGAGCTGCTGGTGCTCGAAGCGCTGCTGCAGCGCCACGGCCGCACCGTATTGCGCAGTGCACTGGAACAAGCGGTATTCGGCTTCGACGATGCGGTGCAACCGAATGCACTGGACACGCACGTGTCGCGCCTGCGCGGCAAGCTGGCGCCGGCCGGACTGGAAATTCATGGCATCCGCGGCGTCGGCTATCTGTTGCGCGAGGTCCCGGCGTGAGCACGCGCGGCACGTTGCGCTGGCGGCTGGTGCGGCGCCTGGTGGCGTTGCAGGTCGCCCTGCTCGCGGCGCTGCTGCTGATCCTGCTCGGCTGGTCGTGGTCGCGCGGCGATTCGCTGGCGCTGGAAACCGAAGACCGCGTCCTGGAGGTGCTGGGTGATGCGGTCGCGCATGGGGTTGACGGACAGCTCGTGCTGCGCCAGACACCCGCGCTCACCGCACTGCGCGCCGAGGTGCCGCACCTGTGGTTCTCCGTCCACGACGCGCAGGGTCACTGGCTGAGCGAAGGCCGGGTGCCGCCGGAATTCGCGCGCATCGGCCACGCCCTGGACGAGATCGGGCAGGCCAGGCTGGGCTGGAACCTCGGCGATCCCGCGCGCCCGACGGCGCGCATAAAGCGCATGGATACAGCCGCTGGCGCGGTGCAGATCATGACCGGTCCAGGCGGCCCGCTGTCGGCGGGCCAACTCGCCAAAGCGGCGCTACTGACGCTGGCCGCGTTCGGGCTGCCGGCCGCCGGCCTGATGGCGCTGGTCACCTTGCTGGTCACGCCGCTGGTGGTGCGCCGGGCGCTGCGTGGCCTCGACCGCGCCGCCGCCGATGCCGCGCGCATCGACGTCGACCGCCGCGGCGTGCGCCTGCCGGCCGAACAGGTGCCGGCGGAAGTGGCGCCGCTGGTGCATGCGGTCAACGCTGCGCTGGCCCGCCTCGACGAAGGCTATGCGCAGCAGCAACGCTTTCTGCTGGATGCGGCGCACGAGCTGCGCACGCCGATCGCGATCCTGCAGGCGCGCCTGGAAGGACTTGCCGACAGCGCGCCGCGCACGCAGTTGCTGGAGGATGTCGCGCGCCTGGCCACCCTGGCCGAGCAGATGCTGGATGCGCAGCGCCTGCGCCAGCAGGACGCCGCTTTCGCTCCGGTGGACCTGGCCGCGCTCGCCGGCCAGGTCGCTGCCGATCTGGCGCCGCTGGCGATCGCCGCGGGTTACGCGCTCGCGCTGGAACGGCAGACCGACAGCGTGCTGGTGGATGGCGATCGCGCCGCGCTGGAGCGCGTCGTGACCAATCTGGTGCAGAACGCGATCCAGCATGGCGGCCGGCACGGCACCATCGCGCTGCGCATACCCGCGCCACATGCGCTGGAAGTGGCCGACCAGGGCGAGGGCATTGCCGCGGCGGATCGCGAGCGCATCTTCGAACCCTTCCACCGCCTGCGCCCGCAGGCCGGCGGCGCCGGGCTGGGCCTGCATCTGGTGCAGGAGATCGTGCAGCGCCATGGCGCGCGCATCGCGGTGCGCGACGAACCCGGCGGCGGCGCGTGCTTCCGCATCGACTTCCCGCCGCCCGCCATGTAGCCGCCAGCTTCGTGCGGATGATGAGGCTCGTCCCCCCACCGACGAAGCTCCTCCATGACCCACGATGCCGTGCATTTCCTCCGCCGCTGGTTCGCCGATCCGCGTTACGTCGGCGCCATCGCACCGTCCGGCCACGCGCTGGCGGAACTGATCACGCGCCGCATCCATGCACGGAGCGGGCGCATCGCCGAGTTCGGCGCGGGTACCGGCGTGTTCACCCGGGCGCTGCTCAAGCGCGGCGTGCGCGAGGGCAACCTGGTGCTGGTCGAACGCGACGAAGCCTTCGCCGCGCGTCTGCGCGAACGCTTCCCTCGCGCCCATGTGCTGGCCATGGATGCCGGCGGTTTCAGCAGCTGGGCGCGTGCGGAGCGCTTCGCCGCGGGTGCCATCGTCAGCGGCCTGCCCATGCGCAATCTCGGCCTGGACAGCCGCCTGCGCATCCTGGCCGGCGCCTTCGCCAGCCTGTGCGGCGACGGTGCGCTGTACCAGTTCACCTATGGCCTGGCCTGCCCCGTGCCCGCAGTGCTGCTCGACGACCTGCAGCTCGAGGCCAGCCGTGTCGGCCTGGTGCTGCGCAACCTGCCGCCGGCCACCGTGTACTGCATCCGCCGGCGCATGCGCCCGGCCGCCAGCTTCGCCTGAGGCCACCATGGAGCACTGGCTTGCCTGGCTGCTGCACGGCGGATTCACCGGTATCTGCATGGCCGCGTTTGCGGAGAAGCTGGTGCCGGTGTTTCCCTCCTATGTGCTCTACATGGGCATCGGCATGCACATGTCCGATGCCGCGCAGTTAGTCGCGGCGCTGCTCGCGTCCAGCCTCGGCTCGACGCTGGCGTCGGCGTGCTGGTACGCGTTGGGCCGCGCCCTGGGGCAGCACCGTACCGAAGCGCTGGTGGTCCGCGCCGGCCGTCGCGCCGGACTGGATGCCGCGCGCTACGCGATGCTGGTGGCGCGCTGCCGGCGCCGGCCGTTCGTGCTGGTGCTGCTTGGCCAGGTGATCCCTGTCGTGCGTCTGTGCGTGCCGCTGATCGCCGGTGTGCTCGAAGTCCGTCCGCGCAGCTTTCTTACCGCCACTGCGCTGGGCAATGCGTTGTGGAACGGCACGTTCCTCGGCATGGGCTTTGCCTTGCAGCGCCACGTGAGCGATCCGGCGCAGGCCGGGATCGCTGTCGTCTTGGTGCTGCTGATGCTCGAGGCGCTGCTCGCCGCGATGTGGCGCCGTCGCCAGCGGCTTGGTGAGGTCGGTTGAGCGATCGCTCGTTTCGTCTACGGGTGCTTGGCGGCACCGCAAACCGGCGGCCAGTTCTCCTTGCCATCCGGCTGCCACACGAAGAACTCGCCGGAGTTCGGCTCGCCCGTATCGCGCGCGAACAGCAGCGACTTGCCGCTGGGTGAAAACAGCGCGCCGATCTCGCTGCCGTTGACGTTCACTTCGGGGCCGAGCTTTTCTTTCTTCGTCCACTGGTGGCCATCCCAGCGCGATTGGTACAGGCCGCCATCGGCCATCACGATCATTCGCTTGCCATCCGGTGACGGCAGCGGTTCGTACTCGTCGCCCGCGCTGTTGATAGCCGGGCCCGCGTTCTCCACCGTCCACTGGCCGGGACGGGTTTCCTTCGCACGCCAGATATCGTTCTTGCCCATCCCACCCGCGCGATTCGAACCGAAATACAGCCAGCCATCCGGCGCCATCCGCGGGAACCACTCGGCCTCGCCGGAATTCACCGGCTCCGGCAAACGCACCGGCGCCTGCCAGCGACCGTCCGCAGCGCGATCCGCGCGCCAGATGTCCAGGTCCTTGCTCTTCTGGTTGCCGGTGGCGCGAGTCGAGATGAAGTACACGCTGCGTCCGTCCGGCGTGAACCAGGGGTCCGCCTCCGCGCCCGGCGCCGCGAACGGCGCAGGCAGCGGCGCCGACCACTGCTTGCCGTCGCAATGCGAGGCAAGGATGCGCCAGCCTTTGAACTCCTTGGAGCTGCGCACGAAATAGAGATCGCCCGTGCGCGGGTCGAAGGCGGGGTGGGATTCGAACAGGTCGCTGGACACGCCGACCGGTGTCCAGGGATGCACCGTCGAAGGCGCTTCTGCGGCCGATGCACAGACCGGCAGCAGCAGCGCGAACAAGGCGAACAGCGGACGCTTCATGGCAAGGTACCGTTGGCTCCCCAGGGTGGGGCGATGGTATGCGCTGGTGCACGCGTTCGTCGTGGTACTTCTGGCATATGGGCTAGCCATGACTGGCGGAAGCTATCCCAAAGCCGTCATTCCGGCGCAGGCCGGAATCCAGTCACGGAAGCGTTCGACTATCGCAGAGCAAAGCGCATCGGCGGTGTCACGACAATCGGGCCATGACGCCACTGGATTCCGGCCTGCGCCGGAATGACGGCTTGGGGGCGCTCAACCCGCTCGGAACAGCGCGAGGCTTTCCGCGCGGGTCGCGCCGTCCGCATGCAGCCACGATTCGGCCGCCACCACCTTGGTGCAGGGACCGAAGGTCGCGATGCGCAAGGGACGCCGGGTGGCTTCGTGCCGGATCGCGTTCAGTACATTGCGCATCACCACGCCGGTAAATGGCGTGTAGAGATAGAACAGCGTCGCTGCGGAGAAGTCCGCCTCGCGTGCATCGCGGCATTCGAACGATGCACGCACAACGCCCAGTTTTTGCGCGCACCGCCGCGCCGCATCCACATAGGCCTGCTCGCGTTCGATACCGACCGCGCGCGCCGCGGTGGTCATCGCGACCAGCAAGGGCACGATGCCGAGGCCGGAGCCGAGATCCATCACCACATCGTGCTCGTCCAACGCAGTGCGGCGGATCAGCTCGAAGATGTGGCGCGCCGGGGTGGGCTGGTAGAACACCATCTCCGGTGGCAGCGGCGCTACCTCGTCCGGTTCGTCCAGTGCGAGCACGCCACTGAGCAGGTCGTCGCGATAGTCGTAGCCGTCGCCTGCCGGCGCGATTTCCAACGCATCGATCCATGGCGCGAAGACGTGGCTACCCGCATGGATACCCAGGCGGAGCGCTTCGTAAAGGCGGCGATTGATGTCTTCGAGTTCGCCACGCAGCGCTTCGGCGCGTGCGAGTAGTGCCGGGTCGACGCCACTTTCGAGCAGCCATTCCAGGCGATCGAGCACGTCGAACCGTTCGCGTGGATGCATCGGCTCGCGCAACGAAGCGTCGCCCTCGGCGCAGAAAAACCAATCGTGCGACATCAGCCCGCTTCTCCAAATTTCTCGCGATACAACATCGCCGCCCAATCGACGAACACCCGTACGCGCGGCGACAGCTGCCGGTGGTACGGATACATCGCGGACACCGGCAGCCCCGGCGAATGCCAGCTGGCAAGCACCTCGACCAGGCTGCCGTCGTCCAGATGCTCCTGCACGCGATAGCGCGGCAGCTGGATCAAGCCGCAGCCCTGCTGCGCGGCGACGAGATAACTCGAAGCATCGTTGACCGACAGCCAGTCGGCGAGCTGGTATTCGCGCAACTGCCCATCCACCAGCAGCTCGAATGGATAGGTGCTGTCGCGCCCGCTGGCGAAGAAACCCACCGCCTGGTGGCGCAGCAGATCGTCCGGATGCGCCGGCACGCCGTGGCGCGCCAGATAGTCCGGGCTGGCGCAGATCGCCTCGGGCATCGTCGCCAGCCGCCGCGCGACCAGGCTGGAATCCTTCGGCGTGCCGGCGCGGATCACGCAGTCGATGCCTTCGCGCACCAGGTCGACCAGGCGGTCGCCACTGCTGATCTTCAGCTCGATGTGCGGATAGCGCATGCGGAATTCGTTGATCCGCGGCAGCACGATATGGGTGGCGTGCGCGCCGTGCAGGTCCAGGCGCAGGGTGCCGCGCGGGTTGGCGGCGCTGTGGCCGAGTGCGGATTCGGCGTCTTCCAGCTCCGCCAGCAGGTGCACGCAGCGCTCGTAGTAGGCCTGGCCGTCCAGGGTGGGGCGTACCTGGCGGGTGGTGCGTTCGAGCAGGCGCGTGCCCAGGCGGGCTTCCATGGCCTTGATGGCGTAGGTGGCCGTGGCGCGCGGCAGGCCGCGCTCGTCGGCGGCGCGGGAGAAGCTGCCGAGCTCGACGATGCGGGTGAACAGGCGCATGGCGTCCAGGCGGTCCATGGGACTGATTATTCAATTCAATTGAATAGATATGCCAGTTTCAGGCGATTTATCCGCGCCCGTCAAAACAAAAGAATGCTCCCACGCCAAACCCCCGGCCCGGTCGCGGGCCGCCAACCACCCTCGGAGAGCATTCCCATGAGTCAGCAGCATCAGACAGCCCTGGTCACCGGCGCCTCGGGCGGCATCGGCCGTGCCATCGCCTTGCGCCTCGCCGCCGACGGCTTTGCCATCGCCGTGCATTACGCCGGCAACCCCGACACCGCCAACCAGGTGGTGAAGGAGATCGAACAGGCCGGCGGCCGCGCCGTCGCGATGCAGGGCGACGTGGCCGAACCGGACGATATGCGCGGCGTGTTCGAGGCCGCCGCACAGCTCACCGGCGCGGTCGACGTGGTGGTGCACAGCGCCGGCATCATGAGCAACCTGCCGATCGCCGGCGGCGACCTGGCGCAGTTCGACCGCCTGCTCCGCACCAATCTGCGCGGCGCCTTCGTGGTGCTGGGCGAGGCGGCGCAGCGGGTGCCGTCGGGTGGCCGGATCATCGCGCTGTCCACCAGCGTGATCGGCAAGGCCTTCCCCACCTACGGTCCGTACATCGCCTCGAAGGCGGGTGTGGAAGGGCTGGTGCATGTGCTGGCCAATGAGTTGCGCGGCCGCAACGTCGCGGTCAACGCGATCGCTCCCGGCCCGGTCGGCACCGAGCTGTTCTACCAGGGCAAGAGCGAACAGCAGATCGCCCAGATCGCCAACCTCGCGCCGATGGAGCGCCTGGGCACGCCCGAAGACATCGCGCGCGCCGTGGCCTTCCTGGCCGGCCCGGATGGCGCCTGGGTCAACGCGCAGGTGCTGCGCGTGAACGGCGGCATGGTCTGACACCCCACATCCAGCATCGAGGAGAAACCCCCATGCAGCAGATCATCCTGATCACCGGCGCCTCCAGCGGTTTCGGCGCCCTCGCCGCCCGCGCCATGGCCCGCGCCGGCCACACCGTCTACGCCAGCATGCGCGACATCAAGGGGCGCAATGCGCCGCAGGTGGCAGCAGCGGACGCCTATGCGAAGGAGCATGGCGTGGATTTGCACACGCTTGAATTGGACGTCCAGGCGCAGGACTCCGCCGACGCCGCCATCGCGCAGATCGTCGCCGCGCACGGCCACCTGGACGTGGTGGTGCACAACGCCGGCCATATGGTGTTCGGCCCGGCCGAAGCGTTTACGCCGGAACAGTTCGCCCAGCTCTACGACGTGAACGTGCTCGGCACGCAGCGCGTCAACCGCGCCGCGCTGCCGCAGCTGCGCAAGCAGGGCAAGGGACTGTTGCTGTGGGTTTCCAGCAGCAGCACGCGCGGGGGCACGCCGCCTTATCTGGCACCCTACTTCGCCGCCAAGGCGGCGATGGATTCGGTGGCGGTGAGCTATGCGGGCGAGCTGGCGCGCTGGGGTATCGAGACGTCGATCATGGTGCCCGGCGCGTTCACCAAGGGCACCAACCACTTCGCGCATTCCGGCACGCCGGCCGACCAGGTGCGCGCGGCGCAGTACACGGAAGGTCCGTACAAGGGTTTCGAAGACGAGATCCTGCGCGGGCTGGCCGCGTGCGAACCGGCGGATGCGGATGTGGCCACGGTGGCCGATGCGATGGTCGACATCGTCAACCTGCCGTTCGGCAAGCGACCGTTCCGCGTGCATGTCGATCCGGCGGATGACGGCGCGGCGGTGGTGGCTGCGGTGGCGGATCGGATTCGCGTGGATTTCCTGCGGAGGATCGGGCAGGAGGCGTTGTTGTCGCCGCGGGGGGTGGCGCAGTAATCCGCCTCAGTTTTTCAAACTGGATGCCTTCTCCCTCCGGGAGAAGGTGGCGGCAGCCGGATGAGGGTCCGGCCGGAGCGGTGCACATCACTCTTGCGCTCCGCCCGTACCCTCACCCCAACCCCTCTCCCGACGGGAGAGGGGCTCAGTCTCGTTTCAGTCCCACACCGGCGCCAGGCTCGCCGGATTGGCAAGACGGAATCACCGAGTAACCCAACCGCAGCGCCCAGGCCAGCGCCACCTGCGCGGGCGTGGCGCCATGGCGCCTGGCGATGTCCACGATCACCGGGTCCTGCAGCACCTTGCCGTAGGCCAGGGTCATGTACGAGGTGAGATGGATGCCCTGCGCCTTGGCGAATTCGGCCAGCTTGCGGTTCTGAAGATAGGGATGGATCTCCACCTGGTTGGTGGCGATGTTGCCGGCGCCGGCCAGCTCGATGCTCTGGCGCAGCAGGTCGATCGTGAAGTTCGAAACGCCGAACTGCCTGGTCAGCCCTTCCGCTTGCGCTTCGCGCAATGCGTCGAGCGATTCGCGCAGCGGCGCCGCGCCCTTGGGCGAGGGCCAATGGATCAGGGTGAGGTCGACATGCTCGGTGCGCAGGCGCTTGAGGCTTTCGCGCAGGCTGGGGATCAGGCGCTCGCGCGAGAGGTGGTCGGTCCAGATCTTGGTGGTGATGAACAGCTCGTTGCGCGGCAGCTTGCTGTCGGCCAGCGCCTGGCCGACGTCCGCTTCGTTGTCGTAGATCTGCGCGGTGTCGATGGCGCGGTAGCCGACGTCGAGCGCGTCGCGCACCGAGTCGATGACGGTCTGGCCTTTGAGGCGGAAGGTGCCGAGGCCGAAGGCGGGGATGCTCATGGGGTGACTCCGTAAGGGGAAAGCAAATCAATGGCCGCCGGCATAAGCGGAAGCGCGGTTTGCGCTGGCGGCGAACTGAGGGTCGCGGCGATCCAGGCGTCCGCTCCATGCGGTCAGCGCCAGCGCGCCCAATACCACCAGCGCGCCGATCCACGTGGTGTGGATAAGGCCGAAGCGGGCGACGATCAAGCCGCCGCCCCAGGCGCCACCGGCGATACCGAGATTGAACGCGGCGATATTCAGGCCCGAAGCCACGTCCACCGCCTGCGGCGCATAGCGCTCGGCCTGCCGCACCACGTAGACCTGCAAGCCCGGCACATTGCCGAACGCGACGGCGCCCCAGGCCAGAACGGTCAACAGCGCCAGCCACGGCACGTGCGCGGTGAAGCTAAGTACGGCGAGTACGGCGGCCAGGCCGAGGAAGATGATTTTCAGCGCGCCGATCGGCCCGCGGCGATCGGCCAGCTTGCCGCCCCACAGGTTGCCCACCGCCACCGACACGCCATAGACCAGCAGCACCAGGCTCACCGCGCCCTGGCTGAAACCGGTGACGCTTTGCAGGATCGGCGCGAGAAAGGTGAAGGCAACGAAGGAGCCGCCGTAGCCCACCGCGGTCATCGCATAGACCAGCAGCAGCCGCGGCTGGCGCAGCACGGCCGCCTGCTGCAGCAACGAGGCCGGTGCCTTGTGCGGGATATCGCGCGGCACGAAGGCCAGGCTGCCGAGGAAGGCGATCACACCCAGCGCGGACACCGCCAGGAAGGTGGCCTGCCAACCCAGGTGCTGGCCGATGAAGGTGCCCAGCGGCACGCCGGTGACCAGGGCGACGGTGAGGCCGGTGAACATGATGGCGATCGCGCTGGCGGCTTTTTCCTTCGGCACCAGGCTGGTGGCGATGGTCGAGCCGATCGAGAAGAACACGCCGTGGGCGAGGCCGGTGAGCACGCGCGCGATCACCAGCGCTTCGTAACCGGGCGCTTTCCACGCCAGCAGGTTGCCGATGGTGAACAGCACCATCAGCGACAGCAGCAGCGCCTTGCGCGGCACGCGGCCGGTGAGTGCGGTAAGCAGCGGCGCGCCGACTGCAACGCCCAGCGCGTACAGGCTGACCAGCAGTCCCGCGGATGGCAGGTCGACGCCGAGGTCGCCGGCGATGGTGGGGATCAGGCCGACGATGACGAATTCCGTCGTGCCGATGGCGAAGGCGCTGATGGTCAGCGCCAGCAGGGCAAGAGGCATGGTTGCGCTCCGAAGCTTCAAGGAAGGCACCTAGTGTCGGCACAGGACTCTTTCAGAAAAACCTGCTAAACAGCGAAAGAGTCTTGCCTCGGAAGCAATAATGAAGACCGGCCCCGCATGAAGACGAGCCTGGACGAACTGCAGACTTTCGTGACGGTGGTGGATACCGGCTCGATCACCGCCGCCGCCGAACAACTGGGCCAGACCGTCTCCGGCATCAGCCGCTCGCTGAGCCGCCTGGAAGGCAAGCTGGACACCACCCTGCTCCGCCGCACCACGCGTCGGCTGGAACTGACCGAGGAAGGCCGCTTCTTTCTCGATCGCGCGCGCCAGATCGTCGGCTCGGTGGAGGACGCCGAGGACGAGATGACCGCGCGCCGGCAGAAGCCGGCCGGACGCCTGCGCGTGAACGCGGCCGCGCCCTTCATGCTGCATGTGGTCGTGCCGCTGGTCGGCGGCTTCCGCGCGCGCTTTCCGGAGATCGAGCTGGAATTGAATACCAGCGACCAGATCATCGATCTGCTGGAGCAGCGCACCGACGTGGCGATCCGCATCGGCGCGCTGCGCGATTCGACCCTGCATGCGCGCCCGCTCGGCCTGAGCCGCCTGCGTGTGCTGGCCAGTCCGGCGTATCTGAAGCAGCGCGGCCAGCCGCGCCACGTGCGCGACCTGTCGCGGCACAGCCTGCTGGGCTTCACCTTCACCGAGACCTTGAACGACTGGCCGCTGCGCCACGCCCAGGGCGATGCGCTGCGCATCGTGCCCACCCTGCTCGCCTCCAGCGGCGAGACCCTGCGCCAGCTCGCGCTGGCCGGCGACGGCATCGCCTGCCTGGCCGACTACCTCACCGCACAGGACCAGTCCGACGGACGGCTGGTGCAGGTGCTGGCGCGCGACACGCTGGATGTGCGCCAGCCGATCAACGCGGTGTACTACCGCAACACGCAGCTGGCGTCGCGGATCCGCTGTTTCCTGGATTACGTCGCGGAGACCATGACGCCGACGTAGGTTGGGGTGAGCCGCAGGCGAACCCCAACAGGCGTGCGGGTCGTCGCATCGTTGGGGTTCGCCTGCGGCTCACCCCAACCTACGCCGGGCCGTGGGTCAGCTCTTGCGTAGTTCCTCGCACAGGTCGAACACCGCATCGTCGATGCGCTCGACCGCGTCGGCCAGCGCCTGCGCGTGTTCGGGCAGGCGCACCATCGGCGCGCCGTCCAGCGCCAGCGGATTGGCCGGGCCGGACTGCAGCGCTTCCAGCTCGTGGATGGCCTCGCGCAAGTCCTGCCTGGCCTGCTCGCTCTTCAGGGTCGGGCCGAAGTCGTGCTGGAACGCCTTCATCTGGGTGAGCAGCGTGGTGGTGTAGCCGCGCGTTTCGTACAGCGTCTCGTCGGCGTGGCGCCACGGCAGGCCGCCGCGGCGCATGGCCAGGGCGGAGGCGACGATGGGCCAGCGCGGCGGGGTGAATTCGCCCGGGTGCGGCGGGATCATGCCGGCGGCCAGGCGCTCCTGCAGCGCGTCGAGACGGTCGGAGACCAGCTCCAGGTAATCGGCCAGCGCGCCGGCGCTGAGATAGAAATGCGCGTTGTCCGGATCGTCGTCGGTCAGGCGATCGAGATAGTCGAGCAGATGATCGGCCGCCTTGCGGTACTGGCTCTCGGCGCTGCGCAGCGGCAGGTGGCCCGGGCGGCCCTCCAGCAGCGCGTCGGCGGCTGCCAGATCCTTGTCTTCCATCAGCGGCGCCTTCGGCCGCGCGAAGTCCTCACGCAGGGCGTGCAGCAGATCGCGCGAGGCCATCAGCGAGCCGCGCTCCCAGCCGGGCGTGTCCTGCATGTCCGCACCTTGCGGGTGGTGGTGGCCGCGCAACGGATGCGCATGCTTGCCGGCCAGGCCCTGCACCGCGCGGATCACGCTGATGGTGGTGGCGGCACCCGGGGTCATCGGCCGCTTCATCGCCACCTGCTCGGTGCGCGGCGGCGTCGAGGGATTGACCAGGTTCGGCTCGCGATCCCACCACCACAGGGCGATGCAGGCGATCAGCAGGGGCAGGGCCAGCGCGACCAGAGCCACGCTCAAGACGGCGTGGTTCGGCCTGGCGGTCGGGTCCGTCGCTTGCATCGGTGGATTTCCTCGGGCTCCGGTCGGGGCATGAACGCGCTAAAGGTAGCGCGGGATGACGCAGCGAGACAGCGCGGCGCCGTAAAAAAAGCCGCGCGTCACGGGACGCGCGGCTTTGAGTCGGTACGGAACGGCGCCCTGCCTCAGGCGCGGTGGTAGACCTCCGAGCCTTGCTCGCGGAACTCGGCGGCCTTCTCGGCCATGCCCTCGTCCAGCGCGGCCGTCTCGTCGACGCCGTGCTCGGCGGCGTAGTCGCGCACGTCCTGGGTGATCTTCATCGAACAGAACTTGGGCCCGCACATCGAGCAGAAGTGCGCGGACTTGTGCGCGTCCTTCGGCATGGTCTCGTCGTGGAATTCCTTGGCCTTCTCCGGATCCAGGCCGAGGTTGAACTGGTCGTCCCAGCGGAACTCGAAGCGCGCCTTGGACAACGCGTTGTCGCGCACCTGCGCGCCCGGGTGGCCCTTGGCCAGGTCGGCCGCGTGGGCGGCGATCTTGTAGGCGATGATGCCGTCGCGCACGTCCTGCTTGTTCGGCAGGCCCAGGTGCTCCTTCGGCGTGACGTAGCAGAGCATGGCGGTGCCGAACCAGCCGATCATCGCCGCGCCGATGGCCGAGGTGATGTGGTCGTAGCCCGGCGCGATGTCGGTGGTCAGCGGCCCCAGGGTGTAGAACGGCGCCTCGTGGCACTTCTCCAGCTGGCGCTCCATGTTTTCCTTGATCAGGTGCATCGGCACGTGGCCGGGGCCTTCGATCATGGTCTGCACGTCGTGCTTCCAGGCGATCTGGGTCAGCTCGCCCAGGGTGTCCAGCTCGCCGAACTGGGCGGCGTCGTTGGCGTCGGCCACGCAGCCCGGGCGCAGGCCGTCGCCGAGGCTGAAGGAGACGTCGTACGCCTTCATGATTTCGCAGATTTCCTCGAAGTGCGTGTAGAGGAAATTCTCGCGGTGATGCGCCAGGCACCACTTGGCCATGATCGAGCCGCCGCGCGAAACGATGCCGGTGACGCGCTTGGCGGTAAGCGGCACGAAGCGCAGCAGCACGCCGGCGTGAATGGTGAAGTAGTCCACCCCTTGCTCGGCCTGTTCGACCAGGGTGTCGCGGAACAGCTGCCAGGTGAGTTCCTCGGCGACGCCGCCGACCTTCTCCAGCGCCTGGTAGATCGGCACCGTGCCGATCGGCACCGGCGAGTTGCGGATGATCCACTCGCGGGTTTCGTGGATGTTCTTGCCGGTGGACAGGTCCATCACGGTGTCGCCACCCCAGCGGATCGACCACACCAGCTTCTCCACTTCCTCGGCAATGCCGGAGGACACCGCGCTGTTGCCGATGTTGGCGTTGATCTTGGTGAGGAAGTTGCGGCCGATGATCATCGGCTCGCTTTCCGGGTGATTGATGTTGGCGGGAATGATGGCGCGGCCGCGGGCCACTTCGTCGCGCACGAATTCCGGCGTGATCAGGCGCGGCAGCGCGGCGCCGAAGGATTCTCCGGGATGCTGGTTGCGCAGCGCGCTCTGGGCCAGGGCTTCGAGCTTCTGGTTCTCGCGGATGGCGATGTATTCCATCTCCGGCGTGACGATGCCGCGGCGCGCGTAGTGCATCTGCGTGACGTTGGCGCCGGCCTTGGCGCGCAGCGGCTGGCGCAGGTGGTGGCGGAAACGGATCGGGTCGAGCTTGGCGTCGTCGGCGCGCTGGCGGCCGAAGTCGGAGCTGAGGCCGGTGAGGCGCTCGACGTCGCCGCGCTCTTCGATCCAGGCCGCGCGCAAGGTCGGCAGGCCGGCGGCGAGGTCGACCTGGTAGTCCGGGTCGGTGTACGGGCCGGAGGTGTCGTAGATGGTGATGGGCGGGTTGTCTTCGCCGCCGAACAAGGTGGGCGTCCTGGCCTGGCAGATTTCGCGCAGCGGCACGCGGAGGTCGGGGCGGCTGCCCTGCACGTGGATCTTCCGCGAACCGGGGATCGGCCGGGTGACGGCCTCGGAGAGTTCCTGCGCGGCGCGCGCGAGATCGTTGGGCTGGGCATTCATCGGCGTGGCGTCCTTCGTGAGGCGGGGAAACACGAAGCGGCGGCGCCGGAGGCACGAATTGCCTGGGTTTATCAGGCTTGGAATCGTGCGGCGAAGCTCCCTACACCGGTGCTAACCGGATCAGGTTCGAAGGGACTCTCTCAGCCGACCGTGGTCGGCACCCCCGCTTCCAGAAGGTTGATATTCAAGCACGAATCGCCCGATACGGGCGAGTACGCAGCGTGAAGAAGCGTGGGATTCAGCGCGGCAGGTAGGCGCGCAGGAAGGTCGACACGCCGGCGCGGGCGTTCGCTTCCATCTCGTTGGCGAAGGCGTCCTGGCAGCCGTCGCAGCCGAACATGCGGCGCAGGACGAGGTCGCCCTTGATCAGGGCGAGGAACTGCACGCTGGCCTGGGCGACGTTCTCGATCTCCAGCTTGCCATCGTCAACCGCCTGTTCCAGCAGGCGTTCCATCAGCTTGTGCGTGCGGGTGGGGCCTTCTTCCCAGAGCAGCTTGCCGTAGCGCGGATTGCCCTGGCGACAGTCGCTGAGGATGGCGCGGAAGGTGCCGACGTTCTTCGGGTCGCAGTCGATGTGGGCATGCGTCATGGCGACATTCATGAGCAGCTCGCTGATCTCCGTGGCCGGGTCGTACTGGTAGGTGTCTTCCGGCAGCAGGTCCTGGATGTGCGCGCGGATCACCTCACGGAACAGGTTGTCCTTGTCGCCGAAGTGGCTGTAGACGGTGAGCTTGGAAACGCCCGCCTCGGCGGCGACGGCGTCCATGCTGGTGCCGGCGAAGGCGTTGCGCACGAACAGGCTCTTGGCGGCTTCCAGGATCGCGGCGCGCTTCTCCATGTCCTTCGGGCGGCCAGGACCCTGGGGCTTGGTTTGCGCGATCGTGTTCATGCCGTTTTACACCTTCACAAAGGGATAACCGGGGTTTAGTATACGCGCCGGTTTACTTATTTTCCACCGCCGTCCTGAACGGCCGACCCATGACCACTACTATCGCAGAACTCAATCTCAGCGGCCCTTATCGCCATGCGCAGCGCATCCTCGCGGCGTGGGTGGAGCACGGCCAGGCGCTTGCGCGCCGCCGCGCTTTTGCCGTGCGCGTCGCGCTGGCCGCGTTGAATGCCCCCGAGCGCCATCGCATGGCGCGCTGGCTGGCATGGCTGGCGGTGGCGGCGGAAAGCCGCCGGCAGCCGGCGCTGCTGCCGCGCATCCGCTTGCTGGATGCGGCGCTCGGCCAGGCCGTCGAAGATGCATTCGCACGCCTGCCGGTGGACATCGCCGCCAAGCGGGCGGATAACCGTCGTCTGACGGCGTAAGTGTCCGCGGACACCGCGCTGCGCATGACTTCCGTCAGCTCGTCGCGATGACTTCCGGCACTTCGTGGGGAAGCAGGCAAGCTCCAGGCTTTTGAACATTGTCGGGACTGGTCTAAGCGCTTATCCTTTCTGACCTTTTTTCGACTTTGCACGGGACGTAGGCTGATCATGGCGATGAACTTCGAACAGGCGCGGCAGAACATGGTGGAAAACCAGGTGCGCCCCTGGGAGGTGCTGGACGCGCGCGTGCTCGACGTGCTCGGCCGCCTGCATCGTGATCAGTTCGTCGCCCCGGAACACCGCGCGCTCGCCTATGCCGACGTCGGCCTGCCGATCGGCCACGGCGAAAACATGCTCAAGCCGGTGCTGGAAGGCCGCGTGCTGCAGGCGCTGGAACTGAAGGAAGACGAACACGTGCTGGAGATCGGCACGGGCTCGGGCTTCCTCACTGCATGCATGGCCAGCCTGTCCGGCCATGTCACCAGCGTGGACATCCACGCCGATTTCATCGCCGCCGCCACGCAGCGCATCGCGCAGGCCGGTATCGACAATGTGACGCTGGCCACTGGCGAGGCGGTCAACGCCTGGCAGCCTGCGGGGCAGTTCGATGCGCTGGTGGTAACCGGCGCGGTGTATGAGATTCCCCAGCGTTTCCTCGGCTGGCTCAAGCCGGGCGGCCGCCTGCTGGCGGTGCGCGGCGAGTCGCCGGTGCAGCAGATGGTGCTGCTGACCCATGAGGGCGAAGGCCGCTATCGCGAGGAGAACATCCTCGAGACCGACCTGCCCTACCTGGTGCACGCCGAGCCGCCGCGCAAGTTCGTATTCTGACTCCCGAATTTTTCAGACTTCCATTCCCCACGAGGCAACCCATGCGTTTGAAGCTTCTGACCCTCGCCCTGGCCCTGACGGCGCTTCCGTTGTCCGGTCACAGCGAGGATTTGCTGGATGCATACCGAGAAGCCCGCGCTAACGATCCGGTGCTGGCGCAGTCCGACGCGACCCGCATGTCCACCGGCGAGGGCGTTACGCAGGCGCGTGCACTGCTGCTGCCGCAGCTCAGCGCCGGGTTGACCTTCAACCAGTACAGCGGCAACAACAGCGTGGACACCCAGGGCGGCCATTCGCGCAGCCGCGGCGAGAACGCCACGCTGAGCCAGAGCGTGCTCGATCTGAGCAAGTGGGCCGGCCTGAAGACCGCCCGCTCGCAGTCCGACGCACAGGAACAGCTGTACCAGGCCGCGCTGCAGAACCTGTTCGTGCGCGTGACCCAGGCCTACTTCGGCGTGCTCACCGCGCAGGACTCGCTGACCTTCAACAAGGCCAACGAAGAAGCCTACCGCCAGTCGTACGAGCAGGCGGACCAGCGCTTCAAGGTCGGCCTGGCCGCGATCACCGACGTGTACCAGGCCAAGTCGTACTACGAGCTGGCCAAGGCGCAGACCATCGCCGCCGAGAACACGCTCAACGACTCCAAGGAAGCGCTGCGCCAGATCACCGGCCAGCCGGTCGGCGAGCTGAAGAAGCTGCGCGACGACCTGCCGATGGATGCGCCCTCGCCGTCCGACCCCAACGTGTGGGTGGACGAGGCGCTGAAGCACAACCCGAACGTGCTCTCGCAGCAGTACACCGTCGAAGCCGCCGACCACAGCATCAGCGCTGCGCGCGCCGGCCACCTGCCGACCATCAATGCCACCGTGACCCGCGGGCAGACCACCGCCTGGGGCGAGAACGGCGGCGTGGGCAGCCCCGGCAACGGCCGCTGGGGTACCACCGCCGGCCTGAGCCTGTCGGTGCCGATCTTCTCCGGCGGCGCCACCCAGTCGCGCGTGCGCCAGAGCATCTACGACCGCGACTCGGCCAAGGATTCGCTGGAATCCACCCGCCGCCAGGTCTCCCGCGACACGCTGAACTACTACCGCTCGGTCGGCGCCGGCATCCTGCAGGTGCAGGCGAACCGCGCCTCGGTGGAGTCCGGCCAGAAGGCGCTGGAAGCCACCCGCGCCGGCTTCGACGTGGGCACGCAGACCATGCTCAACGTGCTCAACGCGATCCAGACCCTGACCCAGGCGCAGAGCAGCTACTCGCAGGCCCGCCACGGCTTCATCCTCAACAAGCTGCAGCTGAAGCAGGCCGCCGGCACCATCGACATGCCGGACCTCGAAGCGGTCAACACGCTGCTGCAGTAAGCCGGTTCGACAGGCGCCAAACGAAAAGGCCGGGCATTGCCCGGCCTTTTTCATGCGGCGAAGCCGGGGCTCATTCCTGCAGTTGCTTGTCGATCAGCTCCATCACCCGCTGCACCGCACCGCGTTCGCTGTCGAACACCACCCTGGCGCGCATGCCCATGCTCTTGCGCCGATCCGCGTCGCGCAGCAGTTGCAGCACGGCGCCGCCCAGTTCCTTGGCGTCGTTGAGGCGTACCGCGGCGTCTTCGCCGATCAGGGTCAGGGTGATCTCTTCGAAATTGAAGGTGTGCGGCCCCACCAGCACCGGCCGCGACAGCGCCGCCGGCTCCAGCACGTTGTGCCCGCCGATCGGCACCAGGCTGCCACCGACGAAGGCCAGGTCGGCCGCGGCGTAGAACTGCATCAACTCACCCATGGCGTCGATCACGAACACCTGGTGCGCGGCGGTGGGCACGCGGTCCGCGCTGCGCGTGGCCACGCTGAAACCCAGGCTGCGCGCCGCGCTTTCCACCGCCTTGAAGCGCTCGGGATGGCGTGGCGCGATCAGCAGCAAGGCATCCGGCAAGCGCTTGAGCACCCGCAGGTGCGCTTCCAGCACCGGCAGCTCCTCGCCTTCGTGCGTGCTGCCGGCGATCCACACCGGGCGCAGGTGTCCCCATTTCCGGCGCAGCTCCTCGCCGGCCTGCACGGCGGCGTACGGCACCGGCATATCGAACTTCAGATTGCCGCTGACCACGATGCGCGCCGGCTCCACGCCCAGCAGCCGGTAGCGCGCCGCGTCGGTGCGCGACTGCGCCGCGATCTGCCGCACGCAGCTCAAGGCGGAGCGCACCAGGCCCTGCAGCGGCCGGTAGCCGCGCAGCGAACGCTCGGACAGGCGCGCATTGACGATCATCAGCGGGATGCCGCGCTTCTTGCAGGCGAAATAGAGATTCGGCCAGATCTCCGTCTCCACGATGATCGCCAGCCGCGGCCGCATCCGCTGCATGAAACGTGACACGGCGAACGGCAGGTCGTACGGCAGGTAGACGTGGTACACGCTGTCGCCGAACAGCTGGCGCACGCGCTCGGAGCCGGTGGGCGTCACCGTGGTCACCACCAGCGGCGCATTGACGTAGGCCTCGCGCAGGGCCTTGATCAGCGGCTCCGCCGCATTCACCTCGCCCACCGATACGGCGTGCACCCACACGCTGCCGCGCAGGTTCGGGCCGCGGTAGAAGCCGAAGCGCTCGCGCCAGCGCCGGTGGTAGTCGCGGTAGCGCACGCCGCGCGCCAGCAGCCGCATCACGATGATCGGGGTCACCAGGTACATCGCGAGGGTGTAGAGATAGCGCAACGGCGGGGCTCGGCAAGGCAGGCGCGGCAGTATAGCCAGTGCCCCCGCGCAGGGCGGGCGATGGGCCGGGCGACGGGGCGGGCGCGGCCCGCGCTCTTGCTACAATCGCCGGCCTCATGCCCGGCACACTTCGTCCCTCCTTCCACGCCAAGCTGCTCTCGCCGGTCCAATGGCCGGCGTGGCTGGGCGTAGGCATCCTGAAACTGGTGGCGCGCCTGCCGCGCCGCGCGCTGCTGGCCGTGGGCCGCGGCCTCGGTGTGCTGATCCAGCACTTCCCCTCGCGCCGCCGGCATATCGCCGAGGTGAATATCGCGCTGTGCTTTCCGGAGCTGTCCGCGCCGGAGCAGGCCGAGCTGGTGAACGCGCACCTGCGCGACATCGGCCTGATGATGATGGAGTTCGCGCTGGGCTGGATGGGCACCGAGCGCGCCATCGAGCGCGTGCCGGTGACGCTGGAAGGCCTGGAGCATCTCGAAGCGGCACACGCGCAGGGCAAGGGCGTGCTGCTGGTCGGCGGCCACTTTTCGCACCTGGAGCTGTGCGCGCGGCTGGTCTCGCGGCATATCCGCATTGCCGGCATGTACCGGCGCATGGATTCGGCGGTGTTCGAATGGGCCGTGCTGCGCGCGCGGCTGGACTACGCCGGCGCCATGTTCGACAAGGACGACATCCGCGGCACGGTGAAGTATCTGCGCAACGGCGGCACGCTCTGGTACGCGCCCGACCAGGACATGCGCAGCAAGGACAACGTGTTCGTGCCGTTCTTCGGCGTGCCGGCGGCGACCATCACGGCGACGCATCACCTGGCGCGATTGTCCGGCGCACTGGTGATGCCGTTCTTCCATCGCCGCCTGCCCGACGGCGGCGGCTATGCGCTGCGCCTGGGCGCGCCGTTGCAGGATTTCCCCGGCAGCGACGCCGCGATCGATACCGCGCGCGTCAATGCCTGCATCGAGCAGATGGTGCGCGAAGCACCCGAGCAATACCTGTGGGTGCACAAGCGCTTCAAGACGCGCCCGCCGCATAGCCCAGAAGTTTACTGAGCTGCGACAGGCCCAAGACAGAATATTCCAGTACAAGGCAAGCGCGTTTTTCCTCATCTTGTGCGCTATGCCCATTCGTTTATTCTTGCGCTCACTCCGCTTTCGTCATGACTGGCGCGGTGCCGCGCCCAAACGCATTGCCTCCGGGCTGAAATACCTGCTGCGCTGCGCCCGCATGGCGCGGCAGCAATCGGCGTGGCTGCAATTCGTGTATGGCTCGCCGCGGCTTACCGCGATCCTCGAGCACGATCCGCGCCTGCTCGAACGCTGGCATCACCACTACATCAATCGCCAGTTCGGCCGCGCTCGTCGGATGGAGATTGCGGCGGACCATTTCCGCTTCGTGTTCGTGCAACTGCCCGAGGACATGGCCGACGGCGTCTATCTGCATGGCCGCCATCGCATCGGCACGCTGCTGCTCAAGGACGGCAGCGAGCTGCGCATCGAACTGCGCCGCCCCACCGGCCGCAGCCGCGAAGGCGAAGTGGCACTGTGCCTGACCAATAGCGCCGAGCAGGTGCTGTCTTCCGCGGTGTTCACCGTGGCTGACGAAGGCAGTGCCCTGCTGATCGGCTGCATGCAGGGTGCGTCGGCGGAACTGGGCCGCGAGGCGGTGCGCGAACTCACCAAGCAATGCCACGGCCTGCGCCCGAAGAACCTGCTGTTCTCGCTGCTGCTGGCCTTCGCCGCCGAATACGGCATCGAGCGCGTGCGCGGCGTGGCCAACCTGGCGCATCCGTTCGCCGGCGAGGCGGACAAGATCAAGGCCGACTACGACGCGTTCTGGCAGGAATGCCAGGGCGAGCCGCTCACCGACGGCTTCTACGCACTGCCCGCGCAGGAGCCGCTGCGCGACGAGACCCAGGTGGAGAGCAAGCACCGTTCCGCCTTCCGCAAGCGCGAGGCGCTGCGGCGCGAAGCCTGCGGCCTGCTGGTCACCGCGCTGCGCGGCCACGCCTGGCCGCTGGAACGCGCCGCTTAAATAGACGGCTAAACGTCGTTGCGGTCCGACTCGGGGATGCGCGTCTGCGTGGACGCGACCCGTGTCGCCTCATACAGCTTGGCGTATTTCAGGAACGCGTAGAACGCGTGGATGCGCGCGGCGATAAGGCCGGCCCAGCCCGAACGGTAATGCCCGCGCAGCAGGTAATAGCGGAAGAACGCGGCCCACGCGTTGGTGAGCATGCGCAGGCGCAAGCCCCGCGCGCCGCGGCCGGCGAGGTCGGCCACCTGCAGGCTGGAATAGCGGTTGGCCTTGTCCACGCGGCCGGCGATATCGCGCTCGCCGTAGTGATCCATCACCAGATCCAGCACGCCGACGCTGCCGTCCACCGCGACTTCCTCATGCACGCGGTGGCCGCTCATGCGCGCGCGGCGGCGGTCGAACAGGCGCACATAGTGATTGAGGCGGCTGCGCGGCGATTGCCATTGCCAGAAGATCCATTCGCGGCGCCATAGCAGGTAGCCGGCGTGTGCGGGCTGCTCCAGCAGGCGCCGGATCGTCTCGGCGGCGCTCGCCGGCATTGCCTCGTCGGAGTCGAGCAACAGCACCCAGTCGTGCCGCGCGAGATCGATCGCCGCCTGCTTCTGCGCGCTGTAGCCGGCGAAGGGCTGCGACTCGATGCGCGCGCCGTAGTGCGCGGCGATGGCCAGCGTGGCGTCGGTCGAACCCGAATCCAGCACCACCAGCTCGTCGGCCCAGCGCACGCTGGCCAGGCAGGCGTCGAGCGTGGCGGCGCTGTTGAAGGCCGTCACCACCACCGAAAGGGGCTCATGCGCCATCGGCGTCCTCCGCGACCACATACAGGCTGGCGCACCACAGGCCGAGCACCCAGGCGAACAACAGCCCCCACCAGGCCGAATAGAACGCCAGGTGCGTGTTGAGCGGGAACAGCATCACCCCCAGCGCCACCGTGGCGGGAAACGCCCGCTGGCGCGCGGCCGGCCCCACCGCGCGCCAGCGGCGCAAGGCGAGCACGGCGGCAGCCAGCCACAGCGCGAGTCCGATGGCGCCAGTTTCGCTGAGCACTTCCAGCACCAGCTGATGCGCATGGCAGGCGCCCTCGCCCGCGCCGCAGTTTTCGCCGGTCGCCACGAAGTGATCGTCCGCCGGCGCCACCTGCCGGTAGGCATAGCGATAGCCGCGCACGCCGACGCCGTTGACCGGATGCGCCTCGAACATCCACCAGCTGGTGCGCCAGATATCCAGCCGTCCGCTCAGCGCCGTATCCACTGCCTGGCCGGAGCCCTGCAGGGCCAGCATGGTTTTTTCCATGCGCGCGTGGAAACGTTCCGAGGTCTTCCACGCCAGCCCGCCGGCCGCCACGGCAATCAGCGCACCGGCGCAGCAGATCAGCGCGAATCGTTTCGCCGAAGCCGCCTCGCGCCAGGCGAAGGCCAGCACCACCAGCGCATAAGTGAGCCAAGAGGCGCGCGACCCCGACAGCAGTACCGGCCCCAGCAAAGCCAGCCCGGCCAGCACCAGTCCGAGCCGCCCCCAGCGCCAGCGCGCCGCCCACAATGCAAACGGTGCCAGCACCGCCAGCGACGGTCCGAGCTTGAGATTGGCGGCGCCGAAGATGCCCGACACGCGCTCTTCCTCGGCATGCCCGCCCAGGCTCCAGCCGGTCAGCGCCTGCACCCAGGCATCGAGCACCCACACGGCGAGCACGGCGGCGACGGCGAGATAAAGCGCTTCGAGTTTCTTCTCGCGCCGGATCGCGAAGCAGGCGTACAGCCCCAGCGGCACATAGCGCAGCAGCGCCGCCACCGTCGACCAGCTCTTGCCCGGCGCCACCGCCCCGAAGCAGGACAGCAGCGCGGCGCCGATATACGCCCCCAGCAGCCACAGCAGCAGCTGCGCACCGCGATGCTCGCCCAGCGCCTGCGGCTGCCGCGCGAACAGCAGGATCACGCCAAGCAGGCACAGGGCGGTGCCCAGCTCCGAACTGCGCCCGAACGGCAGCAGCGCGATCACCAGCCAGAACGGCAACAGCGGTGAGCGCAGGGCGGCCTTGAGCGCGGGGAGGACAGGCATGCGGGAACCCGGTGGAGAAAGCCGGGGCATTGTAGGGGACTGCCCACCCCGTCGCCTGAGGGGTGTCGAACCCCCGCTCGTCATTCCGGCGCAGGCCGGAATCCATGGACGTTATCGTCGGATGGTCGCGGCAAACTCCAGAGCAGGCTTTGTGGCGCCGGCATCTTCACGTGGCGCCTCGTTGCTGGATTCCGGCCTGCGCCGGGATGACGAGCGAGCGGGCCGCTCAGCTGGCGACCACTTCCTCGTACAGCGCCAGCGTGGCCTGCTGCATGTCGGACAGGCGATAGCTCTGCAGCATCGGGATCGGCGGCGCCACGCGCAGCAGCTCGGCCGCTCGCTCCACCAGGCGCTCGCGGTCGCCCACCGGCACGCGGCCGGCCGGATACAGCTCGGCCAGCAGCTCGCCCACGCCGCCGTGGGCATAGCCCAGCACGGGACGGCACAGCGACAGCGCCTCGACCACGGTGCGGCCGAAGGATTCGGGCCGGTTGGACAGCTGCAGCACCAGCGCCGACACCGCGTAGATGTCGCGCACGTCGTTGCGCGGCGGGGTAAGCACCACCTGGGACTCGATGCCGCGCGCACTGATCAGCTCGCGCAGCTCGGCCACATAGGCTTCGCGACCCGGCTCGATCACGCCCAGCAGCAGCAGGCGCGCATCGATGCCGCGGCGCTTGAGTTCGGCGATCAGCTCGACCGCGTCGTGATGGCCCTTCAGGCGCGTGCCGCGGCCCGGCAGGGTCAGCAGCGGCGCGCCGGCCAGGCGCGGGAATTCGGTAAAGAACGCCTTCTGCCAGGCATCGTCCGGGCGATGGCCGTAGGGAAACGCCTCCGGGTCGATGCCGCGCGGGATCACCCGCACCCGCGACGGCTCCAACCAGCGGTAGTGGCTGAGCACGTAGTCGCGCAGGGTCTGCGAGACCGCGATCACGCGCTCGCCGCGCAGCAGGATCGAGCTGTAGCGCCCGGGTGTATTGAGTCCGTGCACGGTGGTGACGAAATGCGGGCGCCGCTCCAGCCCCTTGATCGCCCACCAGCCCAGCCAGGCCGGCAGGCGCGAGCGGGCGTGCACGATGTCCGGTTTCAGCTGCGCCAGCACGCGGCGCAGTGCGCCCACCCGCAGCAGGGTGCGCAGCGACTTGCGGCCGATATCCAGGGCGATGTGCTCGCTGCCTTCGGCCTGCAGCTGGCCGGCCAGGCGTCCACCGGCGGAGATCACCACCGAGCGGTGACCGGCCTGCACCAGCGCGCGCGCGACTTCCAACGCCGACCGCTCGGCCCCGCCGGACTGCAGGGCCGGGATCAGCTGGACGACGGTCAGCGACCGGACTGGCGCGGCAACGGCGGACATGGACGGTTCGAGTAAAGCCTTCATCCTTGGGGACAAGCAGCAATCGTGCCGATTACCGCCGTTCATTCGAGGCGGAGCCTTGCCTGGCTCCGGCCGGCTCAGTCGTTCAGGACGTAACGCGCGCCGCAGTAGGGGCAGGTGGACTCGCCGCCATCTTCGACCACCGGCAGGTACACCTTCGGATGCGAGTTCCACAGCGCCATGCCCGGCAGCGGGCAGGACAATGGGAGGTCCTTGCGCGTCACTTCATAACGATTTTCGGCATTGGCCAAAATCTGCCGTACGGGCTCGGCGGGGGAACGCGGCATGGGGGGCAAGCTCCAGACTGGACATCGGGCCGGCAATGGTAGCAGGCTGCACCGCCCGGCCAGCGCGGCGGGACAGGGAAGAACACGCTGTGAACCGGCTCTATGCCGATCGTTATGGGGCAGCTGTCATAGGACGGCTCCATCATCGTCCCGGCGGTCCACCGCCGCACCATCCAGCTTGAAGGGGAACACCGAATGGATTTTGGAAAGATCATGGCGCGCGCGCGCGCGATCCTCACCACGCCCAAGACCGAATGGCCGGTCATCGCCGCCGAGCCGGCCACCGTCCAGGGCCTGTATACGAATTACATCCTGATCGTCGCCGCACTGCCGGCGATCGCGGGCTTCATCAAGAACAGCCTGATCGGCATCAGCATGCTGGGCGTGACCTGGCGCGCACCGTTCGGCTCGGGCCTGGCCGGCATGGTGCTGCAGTACCTGCTGTCGCTGGTGCTGGTCTATGTGATGTCGCTGATCGTCAACGCGCTGGCGCCCACCTTCGGTGGCCAGAAGGATCCGGTGCAGGCCCTGAAGACCGTGGCCTACGCCTGGACCGCCAGCTGGGTCGCCGGCGTGGCGGTGATCCTGCCCTGGATCGGCTGGCTGATCGCCGTGGCCGGCGGCATCTACTCGATCTACCTGCTGTACCTGGGCCTGTCGGCCACCATGCGCAGCCCCACCGAGAAAACGCCCGGTTATACGGCCGTGAGCATCGTGATCGGCGTCGTGCTGGGCTGGATCGTCGGCATGGTCGTGGCCGGCGTGGTCGGCACCGCAGCGCTGACCGGCGCCGCCATGAGCGGCGGCCACGTCACCTTGGGCGGTGACAACGGCAGTATCACCGTCGACAAGGACAGCGCCGCCGGCAAGCTGGCCGCCATGGGCCAGCGCGCCGAGCAGGCGAGCAAGGAGCTCGAAGCCGCGCAGAAGTCCGGCGACACCGCCGCCCAGCAGGCCGCGATGAGCAAGATGATGGGTAACGAGGGCAACGTGCAGTCGCTCTCCGCCGACCAGATCAAGGCCTTCCTGCCCGACAGCGCCGCCGGCCTCAAGCGCCAGAGCCTGTCGGCCGAACGCAGTGCGGGTGTGGGCGTGCAGATCACCGTCGCGCACGGCCAGTACGGCGACGGCAACCACAACATCGAGCTGGAAGTCTCCGACACCGGCAGCATGAAGGGCATGATGGCGGTGGCCAACGCGTTCGCTGCCGAGTCCGAACAGCAGACCGACAACGGCTACGAGAAGACCTACAGCAAGGACGGCCGCCTGGTGCACGAAGCCTGGGACAAGACCAGCAAGAGCGGCGAATACACCGTGGTGGTCGGCCAGCGCTTCTCGGTGAAGGCCAGCGGCAACGCGGAGATCGACCAGCTCAAGGACGCCGTCAACAGCGTCGACCTGAGCAAGCTGGAGTCGCTGAAGAACGAAGGCGTCAGCAAGAACTGAACGCCCGACAGCACCAGACAAAAAAAGCCCGCGCCATCACGGCGCGGGCTTTTTCGTTTCCACGGGCGCCGCGATCAGCGCCCGCGAAAATCAATCCGCCTTCGGCACCGAAGCCTCGGTGGTGATGCGGATCTTGATCTCGTCGCTGACGTTCGGCACGTAGGCGCCCATGCCGAAGTCCGAGCGCTTCACCGTGGTGGTGGCGTCGAAGCCCACGGTCTGCACCTTCAGCATCGGGTGCACGCCGCTCTTGTTGAGCTTGGCGTCCAGCACCACCGGCTTGGTCACGCCGTGCACGGTCAGGTCGCCGGTCACCTTGTACTTGCCGCCGCCGAGCGACTGCACCTTGGTGCTCTTGAAGGTGATGTTGGCGAACTTGTCGGCGTCGAAGAAATCCGGCTTCTTCAGGTGCTCGTCGAGCTTGGACACGTGGGTGTCCAGGTTGGCCAGCGGCAGGGTCACGTCGACCGAGGACTTCGCGGCGTCCTTCTCGTCGAACACCAGGGTGCCTTCGCCCAGGCCCAGGTTCGCGGTCGGGTTGGAGAAGCCGAAGTGGTTCCAGCTGAACAGCACGTTGGTGTGGCCCGGGTCGAGCTTGTAGGTGACCGGGTCAGCCTGCGCGGTGACGGCGGCGCCCATCAGGCTGGCGAGAACGAGATAACGAAGTGCACGCATGGGTAGATCTCCGTGGAAGAGGGGCTGCGGTATGAAGGCGGACGCATCGCGCTCAGGCGATCCGGCACGCCTCTTCGAACGACAGGCGCGGGCTGCGCGGGAACAGGTCGCGGCTGGCATCGCCGTAACCGAGATTGATCAGGAAGTTGGACTTGATGTTCGGCGTGTCGGCGAAAAATGCCTGGTCGACGCCGGCATTGTCGAAGCCGGACATCGGGCCGCAGTCCAGCCCCACCGCGCGCGCCGCCATGATCAGGTAGGCGCCCTGCAAGGTGCCGTTGCGGAACGCGGTGGTCTCGATCGAGGGCTGGTTGCCGACGAACCAGCTGCGCGCATCGGCGTGCGGGAACAGCTTGGGCAGGTGCTCGTAGAACTCGTGGTCCATCGCCACGATGGCGGTGACCGGCGCCTTCATGGTCTTGGCGCGGTTGCCTTCGGACAGGAACGGCTCCAGCTTCGCCTTGGCCTCGGCCGACTTCACGAACACGATCCGCGCCGGCGAGGAATTGGCGCTGGTCGGACCGAACTTGGCCAGCTCGTAGACCTGGCGCAGCAGTTCGTCGCTCACCGGCTTGTCCAGGAAGGCGTTGTAGGTGCGCGCCTCGCGGAACAGCTGGTTGAGGGCGGCCTCGGAAAGCAACTCGCTCATGGGTATCCTTCGAAGAAATGCGCCGATCGGCGCCGTGACCCCGAAGTGTACGGGCACGCAGGGGCGAACAGGACTGGGCCGGACAGAACGTACTGTGGCGAGAATCGAAACAATCACGGGCCCGTGCCTCACATGACCAGGCTGCACGGCGAATGCTGGGTGGTCACCGACGGCCGTGCCGGCAACGACCGCCAGGCCCTGGCTCTGGCCGAAGCGCTGGGCCTGCCGTTCCGCCATCTGGTGCTGGGCCTGCGCCCGCCGTGGTCGTGGTTCGCGCCGCGGCTGCTGCCGGGCGGGCGCTTCGCCCTGCCCGCGCCGCAGCGCCGGGGCATCGTGGTGCCGCCGTGGCCGGCGGTGGTCGTAGGCTGCGGCCGCACGGCGGCGTACTACACGCGGCTGGTGCGCGAATTGTCCGAAGGCGGCAGCTATGCCGTGCAGATACTGGACCCGCGCCTCGATCCGTTGCTGTGGGACACCGTGATCGCGCCGCGCCACGACGGCCTGGACGGGCCGAACGTGCTGCGTCCGCTGGGCTCGCTCAATCCGGTCGACGAGGCCTGGCTGGCCGAAGGCCGCGAAGTCTGCCCCGCCTTCGGCGATCTGCCGCAGCCGCGCGTGGCCGTGCTGGTGGGTGGCCCGCGCAAGGGCATCCCGATCGATGCGGCCTACGCCGAGGCGCTGGCCACCCAATTGGTGGCGCAGCAGCGGCGCGATGGCGGCAGCCTGCTGGTGCTCGCCTCGCGGCGCACGCCGGCGCCGGTCGTCGCGATACTGCGCGAGCGCCTCGCCGGCATCCCTGGTGTGGTGTGGAGCAATGAGGAAGACGGCGCCAATCCCTACCCCGCCACGATGGGCTGGGCCGATCGCCTGGTGGTGACGCCGGACTCGATCAACATGCTGTCGGAAGCCTGCGCCGTCGGCTGTCCGGTGCAGACCCTGGTGCGCGCACCGTTGCCGGGCAAGTTCGCCAGGTTCCATCGGGCGCTGCGCGAGGCAGGGCTGTTGCACGATCTCGATGACGACATCAGCGCACGGCAGACGCCGCTGCGCGAAACGCGCGCGATCGCCGAGACGGTGCGCCAGCGCATCGCGGCGCGCAACGCGAGCCGCGCATAACCGGACGTAACTGGGCGCAGGTTGGGGTGAGCCGCAGGCGAACCCCAACATCGCCACATCCGGATGCACCGCCATGTTGGGGTTCGCCTGCGGCTCACCCCAACCTACGTCTACGTCCAGTCGAAGGCGAAGCCCAGTTCCGCCGTGACGCGCCGTACTTCTTCGCTGAGGCTTTCCAGTGCGGGCTCGCGCGGCGCGATGCGCGAACGCAGGTCCAGCGTGCAGGCGAGCGCGCGGCGCAGCAGCTCGCCATGCGCCCGCGCGAACACCTCGGCCTGCGCCGTATCGAGCAGGCCAGCCGCGCGGCAGGCTTCGATCAAGGCCGCGTTCGCGGTGGACGCCAGCAGCGATGGCCGCTCCGCCGCATGCGCCAGCACCAGGCCCTGCAGCGCGAATTCGATATCGAGCAGGCCGCCGGGGCCCTGCTTCAGGTCGAACAGGCGCTCGTCGGAGCGCTCGCGCTCGGCGCGCCAGCGCCGGCGCATGTCGCTGACGTCGGCCAGCACGCGGGCGCGCTCGCGCGGCACGGCGAGGATCTCGCGGCGCACCTCGAGCAGCTCGGCATTGAGCGCCGCATCGCCAGCCACCGGGCGCGCGCGCAGCAGCGCCTGGTGTTCCCACGTCCAGGCGCGGCTGCGCTGGTATTCGGCGAACGCTTCCAGGCTGCTCACCAGCAGGCCTTTGGAACCGTCCGGACGCAGGCGCGTATCCACTTCGTACAGGCGGCCGGCGCGGGTGAGCACGGTGAGCCAGTTCATCGCCCGCTGCGCCAGGCGCTGGTACCAGCGCGAGCCTTCGATCGGGCGCGCGCCGTCGCTCATGACATGCGCGCGGCGCGTGTCGTAGACGAAGACCAGGTCCAGGTCCGAGGCGAAGCCCAGTTCCTCGCCGCCCAGGCTGCCGTAGCCCAGCACCGCGAAGCCGCTGCCCTCGCCCGGCAAGCGGCCGTGCTGTTCGGTGAGTTCGCGCTCGGCCAAGGCCGTTACCGCGATCACCACCGACTCGGCCAGCGCACCCAGGCGGCGCGCGGTGGCGACGGCGTCGGCGCGGCCGTCGTTGAAGGCCAGGCCCAGACGGAACGCGGTGCTGGCCTTGAATTCGTTGATGCGCTCCAGCTCCGCTTCCGCCTCGCGCTCGTCCAGCGTGCCGAGCACGCGACTGATTTCCGCGCTGATATCGGCGCGCTTCAACGGCAATTGGTCGATGCGCGGATCGAGCACGTCGTCCAGCAGCAGCGGCTGCGCGATCACGCGCTCGGCCAGGAAGGCGCTGCGTGCGAACAGTTCCGCCAGGCGGCGCCGCGCCGCCGGCTGTTCTTCCAGCAGGGCCAGATACGAGGAGCGGCGCGCCACCGTCTGCACCAGCCGGCACAGGCGCAGCAGGCCCGGCACCGGCGCCGCGCTGTCGCGCGCCAGCGCCAGCAGCTGCGGCATCAGGCGGTCGAGCTGTTCGCGCGAACGCGGCGGCATCGCACGCACCGCGGCGGCCTGCGGCAGTTTCAGCAACGCTTCGGCAGCGTCGGCGCCGGGCTGGAAACCCGCCGCTTCGAGCATGCCGGGATCGATTTCCTCGGCGCACACGCGCCGCCACAGCGCCACGTCTTCCGCCGGCACGCTCGCGGTGCGGCCGCCCTGCGGCACCAGTACTTCGGCGAATTCCTCGCTGACCACGGCGCGGTGGCGGGCAAGCTCCGCCGCCAGCTCTTCCCACGAGGCATGGCCCAGGCCGAGCGCGATGCGCTCGCGGCTCAGTGCATCCGCGGGGATATCGTGGGTCTGCGCATCGCGCAGCATCTGCACGCGGTTCTCGACCCGGCGCAGGAACACATAGGCCTCGCGCAGCGCCTTCGCGCGCGAGGCGGCGATATGCCCGCGCGCCTCACAGGCAGTCAGCGCCGGCAGCAGGCCGCGCACGCGCAGGCTGGGTTCGCGGCCGCCGCGGATCAGCTGGGTCAGCTGCACGATGAATTCGACCTCGCGGATGCCGCCGGGACCGAGCTTGAGATTGTCGGCCAGGTCCTTGCGCGCCACCTCGGCGTCGATCAGCGCCTTCATCTCGCGCAGGCCGGCGAAGGCGGTGTAGTCCAGGTACTTGCGATACACGAACGGGCGCAGCAATTCCTGCAGCTGCTTGCCGGCGTTGCGGTCGCCGGCCACGGGGCGCGCCTTGATCCAGGCGTAGCGTTCCCAGTCGCGGCCTTCGCTCTGGTAGTACTGCTCCATCGCGCTGAATGGCAGCGCCAGGCGTCCCGCATTGCCGAACGGGCGCAGGCGCAAGTCCACGCGCGCGCAGATGCCGTCGACGGTCGGCTCGGCCAGCAGGCGCACCAGCTGGCGGCCCATGCGCACGAAGTATTCGCTGTTGTCGAGCGGCCGCGGGCCGTCGCTCTGGCCGCCGTGCGGATAGGCCAGCACCAGGTCGATATCGGAGGAGAAATTCAGTTCGGTGCCGCCGAGCTTGCCGAAGCCGACCACCACCATGCGCTGCAGTGCGCCGTCGTGGTCGCGGCTGTGGCCGTAGCGCGCGGCGAGCGCGCGTTCGGACCAGCCCAGCGCGGCGCCGAGCAGCACCTCGTACAGCACGCTGGTGGCGGACAATGTTTCGGGCAGTTCGTCCAGTCCGTTGACGTCGCGGAACACCAGCCGCAGCGCTTCGGCATGGCGGAAGCGGCGCAGCGCAGCCATGCAGACGGCTTCGTCCGGGTCCAGCTTCAGCGCCTCGATGCGCGTGCTGGCGTCGCCGCCGGCACGCAGGCGTTCCAACCCCTGCGGCGCCAGCAGCTGCGGCTGGCGGAACCAGATGTCGTAGGCGAAATCGCTGGCCAGCAGGGCGCGGCGGATGCGCTCCGCCACGCCGGCGTCGTCGTGCAGCGCAACACCGGCCAGGCGGCAGCGCGCGGCCAGTTCTGCGTAGCGGTCGTCGATCAGGGCGCGTAGCGCCGGGGATTCCTTGGGCTGCATCCGGACATTGTGCCCTTGGCGCCGGTGCGCCGTCTGCGCCCGCTGGCGTGGCGCCAAGATGACCGGCAGATGACCGCGAAAACCTGCACGGATGAGGCCCGTGCACCCGCTGCTGCGCCATCACGTTGCCACTGCTCGAAAAGTACGCAAACGCCACGGGCGCCGAACACCTGGTTCACGCCGATATCGTTACATTCCGATGTCCGAGCCATGACAGCGCACTCCCCCAAGGACTGCCATGAGCAAGCCTCTCAATCAAGCCGCCAGGCCAAGCCTGGCCCGACGCGTCGCCCTCCCGCTGGTGCTGGCCGCGGCCTTCGTGTTGTTCACCGGCTGGCTGGACGGCGGCGAAGGTGTCGCGCCGCAGCAGCTGTTCCAGCAGCCGCTGTACCTGCTGGCCAATGCGTTGCCGGGGCTGCTCCTGGCGGTGCTGCTGATGGTGCTGAGCCGGCGGCCGCTGCTGTCGTTCGGCCTGGCCTTCCTGCTGCAGGGCGTGCTGTACGGCGTCAATGCGCTGAAGGTGAAACAGCTGGGCACGCCGCTGATGCCGGCCGATTTCCGCATGGTCGGCCAGCTGCGCAAGGGCGGCCTGCACCTGCTTGGCGGCTATCTGCCTGCGACGCCGTGGCCGTATCTGGCGCTTGCCGCGGGCATCGCGCTGGTGGTGCTGGCCTGGCGCAAGGAGCTGCCGCTGTTCCCGCGCCGTACCCGCGGCAAGCGCTTGCTGGCCGGTGCCTCGGTGCTGCTGGTGCTCGGTTCACTGCTCGGCGGCGCGCCGGCCTGGGGCCGCTTCTACGACGGCGAGACGCTGTGGATGGAGCCGTGGTCGGCCTCCTCCACCGCGCAGCATTCCGGGCTGGTCAGTTCGCTGATGATGTTCCACCTGCACTTCGGCCAGCAGCGCAAGAAGGCCGACCCTAATGCAGCGATGCAGTTGATCGGCCAGGCCGACAGCGCCCTGCGCGAACGCATGCGCACGGCGCCGGGCGATACCGGCGCCATGCCGGACATCGTGGTGGTGCAGAGCGAATCCTTCTTCGATCCGGCCATCATCAAGGGCTTCGAGTATCACGACCTGACGCCCAACCTGCATCGCCTCGCGCAGCAGGGCTACAGCGGCGCACTGCACGTGCCGACCTTCGGCGGCGGCACCATCCGCACCGAGTTCGAAGTGCTGACCGGCCTGTCGCTGCGCTACTTCGACGACCTGCAGTTCCCGTATCTGCAGCTCAACACCAAGGTGGTGCCGGGCGTGGTGCGCACGCTGCGTTCGCACGGCTACCAGACGGTGGCGATCCACGGCAACAACCCGGCGTTCTGGAACCGCAGCACGGCCTTCCGCGCGATCGGCTTCGACCGCTTCGTCTCGCAGGGCGGCTTCGTCAACGCCAAGGACCTGGACGGCCAGTACATGGCCGACCGCGCGATGACCGACGAGATCATGGCCCAGCTGAAAGACGCCGGCCCGCCGCAGTTTCTGTTCGCGATCAGCATCGAGGCGCACGGCCCCTACGATGTGGCGCCGGCCGATGCGGTCAAGCGCCATGCGATCCCGGTACCGGACGGCCTCGCCGACGAAGACAAGACCGAGCTGCGCAACTACCTCTATCACATGCAACACGCGGACGAGGAACTGGGCCGCCTCGCCAGCCTGCTGGCGCAGCGCGATCGCCCGACCCTGCTGCTGTTCTACGGCGACCATCTGCCCGGCCTCAGCGGCGCGTTCGAAACGCTCGGCTTCGTCGACGGCAAGGACATGCTGAGCGAACCGGGCACCTGGCTGCTGGTCGATCCGCGCAATCAGGTGCAGCCGCAGCGCGAGGATCTCGCCTCGTGGATGCTGCCGGGCAAGGTGCTGGAACAGGCCGGCATCCATGACGATGCCTACTTCGCATTGACCCAGGTGCTGGCTCCGCAGCTCGCCGCGCTCACCCGCGCGCCGGGCGCGCCGCCGCAAGCGGAGGACGGCGCCGAGCAGCACACCGATGCGGCCATGGAAAGCGTCGCGCTGCTGCGGCTGAAGGGAAAACTCGACCGGATGCTGCCGCGCGCGAATGCCTTGACGGAACACACCGGCTTCGCGCAGGAAGGCGCGCCGCCCGCCGCGGCGACCGAAGGCGCGCATCAGTAATCCCGCGCAAAGCGCATTCCCACTAGCAGCGCGAAGAAAAACAAGAGTGCGCGGAACGTGTTTTTTACCAACACGTACCAGCGATTCAGCGAGATGTCCGCCGGCTTAAGCAAACCTGCGACGCCCGAAAAAATTCAGGATTCAGCAGGTAATCCGCCTCTAGCGTGATTCCACCGCGGCACGTTGCGTCGCGGCAATCACATCGGAGGTTTACCCCATGCGTAAGACCCTGCTTGCTGCTCTCGTCCTTTCCGCCAGCGTGCTGGCTGCCCCCGCCTTCGCCCAGGCCCAGGCCGCCGCCAAGGCCGACGCGAGCGTCAACGCCGGCGCTGCCGTGCAGGACGCCACCAAGACGGCCGACGCGGCCGCCACCAAGACCAGCGACACCGCGACCAGCGCGGGCGACACCGTGAAGAAGGCCGCGCACAAGGCCAAGCACGCCGGCCACAAGGCGGCGAAGACCACCGAGTCGGCCACTACCGACGCCGCTGCCGGCGCGGAAGGCGCCACCTCGGTGAAGGCCGATGCGAAGGTCGAAACGCCGGTTGCCGGCGCCGCGGTCGGCGCGAAGACCGACGCCAAGGCACAAGCCGGCGGCAAGTAAGCGATAGAGCGACGCGGCGCCAAGGGCGCGACGCGTGCGAACCAACCCCGGGAGGTGGACTCCCGGGGTTTTCTTTTGCGCGAAAAGAAAACCGTCTCGGCGGGGATTTTCTGGTGTCGATGCAGCGGACAGACCAAGCGAAAGTCCACGGCGGTCATGTCACTCAATCATCTTGCCGCCGCCTCCGCATCCCTGGATTCACCGAACAGCTCGATATAGGCCTGATAGTGGAACAACCGATTGCGCCGATAGCCCGTGGCCTCCGCAAGGATGCCCTGCGCAACCAGCCGCGAAACCAGGTTGTTGGCCGCGGTGTAGGTCGTGGCAGTCAGGGTCTGCACGTCGGCCACTGAAACGATCGGGCGCCGATACAGGTATTCCAATAGCTTGTGGCCATTGCCGGCGGCGCGTCCCAGCCCCTCGGTAACCTTGGCGCGATGATCCTCGCGCAGCAGAAGGATGCGTCGCGCCGTCTCCGTCGCCTCGCGGCTGACACTCACCACGCCGCGCAGGAAGAACGCCAGCCAGCTTTCCCAATCACCCGTGTCGCGCACGGATTGCAGGCGTTCGTAGTATTCGGTGCGGTGCTGCTTGAAGAAGTGCGAGAGGTACAGCACGGGCTTGCCCAGGATCTCCCGCTGGCACAGCAGAAACGTGATGAGCAGGCGGCCAACGCGTCCATTGCCATCGAGGAAAGGATGGATGGTTTCGAACTGTGCGTGGGCCAGGCCGATTTGAATCAATGGCGGTAAATCGCTCTCGGCGTGCAGGAAGGTTTCCAGTGCACCGAGCGCGATCGGCACTTCGTGGGGCGGCGGCGGAACGAAGCTGGCTTCGCTCAAGGTGCATCCCGCGGAGCCGATCCAGTTCTGCGAATGACGCAGTTCACCAGGCGTCAGTCGCATGCCGCGCACGCCTTGCAACAGGCGCTCGTGGATTTCGCGAATCAGGCGCACCGAAACCGGCAGCTCCCCGAGTCGGGCCAGGCCGTAGTTCATGGCGCTGACGTAGTTGACCACTTCATCGACATCGCGCGGCCGATCCGGCGCCAGGATGTGGGCTTCGGCGGCCAAAAGGTCCTGTAGCGAGCTCTGCGTGCCTTCGATCTGACTGGAGAGCACCGCCTCCTTGCGCACGTACATGAAGACGAACAAGTCGGGGTTGGGCAAGGTCTGGATCGAACCGTCAAGGCGACCGAGCGCCCGGTCGGCCAGTGACAACAACGCCTGCAGCTCACCCTCCAGTTGCAGCGGCGGCTGGGGTGGCAAAGGGTTCGGATGAAAAGCGCGGTAACCGCGGGGCTGGGCGATGTAGCGCCCGGCGCGCTGACGCCGTTCGTCGGCCGGGGTGCGGCTGTCAGGGTTGTTCATACAAGGCTGACTTGCATATAGGTGGATTTTCTTTCCATATTAAACGCAGACTGCAATATAGGGACGCTTTGGCGCTATATGCAAGGCAGCCAATGATAGGAAACCCGGTCGGCCCGGGGCATACCTGCCATGGCGAAATCAGACGGCATCCCCGCTTTCCTGCTGCAGGGCCGGCAGCTCGAGGAACCATGGCGTAAAAAAAGAAAACCCCGCACAAGGCGGGGTTTTCTCCAAACAAGCAACCGGGGTGGAACGGATCAGAAATCCATGCCGCCCATGCCGCCCATGCCACCACCCGCACCGTGCGAATGGCCTTCTTCCTTCTTCGGCAGCTCGGTCACGGCCGCTTCGGTCGTGATGATCGAGCCGGCCACCGAGGCGGCGTACTGCAGCGCCGAACGGGTGACCTTGGTCGGGTCCAGGATGCCGAAGGCGATCATGTCGCCGAACTCGCCGGTGGCGGCGTTGTAGCCGAAGTTGCCCTGGCCTTCCTTCACCTTGTTGGCGATGACGGAGGGCTCTTCGCCGGCATTGGCCACGATCGCGCGCAGCGGGGCTTCCAGTGCACTGATGGTGATCTTGATGCCGTGGTTCTGGTCTTCGTTGGCGCCCTTAAGGCCGACCACGGCCTTCAGCGCACGGATCAGGGCGACACCGCCGCCCGGCACCACGCCTTCTTCGACGGCCGCACGGGTGGCGTGCAGGGCGTCTTCGACGCGGGCCTTCTTTTCCTTCATTTCCACTTCGGTGGCTGCGCCGACCTTGATCACGGCCACGCCGCCGGCCAGCTTGGCCACGCGCTCCTGCAGCTTCTCGCGGTCGTAGTCGGAGGAGGTCTCCTCGATCTGCGCCTTGATCTGGCCGATGCGCGACTGGATCTTCTCGGCTTCGCCGGCGCCGTCGATGATCGTGGTGTTTTCCTTGGTGACCACGATCTTCTTCGCGCGGCCCAGGTCCTGGATGGTGGCCTTCTCAAGCTGCAGGCCCACTTCCTCGGAAATGACCTGGCCGTTGGTCAGGATGGCCATGTCTTCCAGCATCGCCTTGCGGCGGTCGCCGAAGCCCGGGGCCTTCACGGCGGCGACCTTCACGATGCCGCGGATGGTGTTGACCACCAGGGTCGCCAGCGCCTCGCCTTCCACTTCCTCGGCGACGATCAGCAGCGGCTTGCCGGCCTTGGCCACGCCCTCGAGGATCGGCAGCAGCTCGCGCACGTTGGAGATCTTCTTGTCGTACAGCAGGATGAAGGGGTCATCCAGTTCGACCTGCTGCGACTGCTGGTTGTTGATGAAGTACGGCGACAGGTAGCCGCGGTCGAACTGCATGCCTTCGACCACGTCCAGCTCGTTGTCCAGGCCCGAGCCTTCCTCGACGGTGATCACGCCTTCCTTGCCGACCTTCTTCATGGCGGTGGCGATGATTTCGCCGATGACCGCGTCGGAGTTGGCGGAGATGGTGCCGACCTGGGCGATCGCCTTGTCGTCGGCGGTCGGGTTGGAGAGCTTCTTGAGCTCTTCCACGGCGGCGATCACGGCCTTGTCGATGCCGCGCTTCAGGTCCATCGGGTTCATGCCGGCGGCGACCGCCTTCAGGCCGTCCTGGATGAACGCCTGGGCCAGCACGGTGGCGGTGGTGGTGCCGTCACCGGCCACGTCGGAGGTCTTGGAAGCGGCTTCCTTGACGATCTGCGCGCCGATGTTCTCGTACTTGTCGGCCAGCTCGATTTCCTTGGCGACGGAGACGCCGTCCTTGGTCACGGTCGGAACGCCGAAGCTCTTTTCCAGCACCACGTTGCGGCCCTTCGGGCCCAGGGTCACCTTGACCGCGTTGGCCAGGGTGTTGACACCCTTGAGCATGCGGGCGCGGACGTCTTCGCCGAAACGGACTTCTTTTGCAGCCATGTCTTTATTCCTTTGAATGCTTGAATGAGGAGAGGGAAGAGAAGCGGGAGAGGCTGCTTAGCCTTCGATCACCGCAACGATGTCGTCTTCCTTCAGGAAGACCAGCTCTTCGCCGTCGATCTTGATTTCCTGGCCGGCGTACTTGCCGAACAGCACCACGTCGCCTTCGTTGACCGACATCGGGCGGACCTTGCCGTCTTCCAGGATGCGGCCAGCGCCGGCGGCGATGACCTTGCCGCGGGTCGGCTTCTCGGTGGCGCTGTCGGGGATGACGATGCCGCCGGCGGAGACGCGCTCTTCTTCGAGACGCTTGACGATGACGCGGTCGTGCAGCGGACGCAGCTTGCTCATGGTGATGGGCTCCAGCTTGGGTTTGAGTGGATCGAAAGAGGTGTCCCCGGAACGGCACCTGCCGCGCTGTTAGCACTCCGGGTGAGCGAGTGCCAATACTAGCGGCGCAGGAATCCCCCGCAAAGAGGCTTTGTTCCGAAGCTGAGAGGCTAATGGGGAAACCCGCCGGGGCTTTCAAGGGGCGGCGGGGCATGTGGTGGCAGGGGGCGCCGCGCTAGGCTCCCCGCCATGACCGACCCCGTCCTGCTCTGCTACTGCACCTATCCGGACTCCCCCAAGTCCGCCGGATTCGCCAAAACCCTGGTGGAAGAAGGGCTGGCCACCTGCATCAACCGCCTGCCGGGAGTGCGCTCGACCTACCGCTGGGAGGGCAAGGTCTGCACCGATGTCGAGGAATTGCTGCTCATCAAGACCACCGCGGCGCGCTTCGATGCCCTGAAGACGCGCCTGCTGGAACTGCACCCCTACGCGCTGCCGGAGCTGATCGCGGTGCCCGTGGAGCGCGGCCACGATGCCTATCTGGACTGGGTCCGGGCCGGTGTGCGGGGCTCAACTGGCGCGGCCTGATCCGGCACGGTCAGCCGGGCGTCCGGCTTGGCCACGAACACCACCAGAAACGTCGCCGGCTCGGTGCCGCTGACATTGGCGGTGCCCACGTGATGCGCCCCGGCCGGTTCGAACCAGCTCTCGCCGGGGCCGTATTCCCGCGCCGGCTCGCTGTCGACCTGGCTGCGCACCCGGCCCGACAACATGTAAACGAAGGCGTCGGCCTCGTGGTGATGCGGCTTGGATTGCTGGCCAGGCGCGAAGGTCACGGTCAGCGCGATCAGCTGCTTGCCCGGCGCCTGGGTCAGCGGCGCGGTGAGCAGCGGGTGTTCCTCGGCGGCTAGCGCCGGCATGACGCTGCCGGCGGCCAGCCCAAGCGCGAAGGCATAGCGAAACAGGACAGACATGGCGGCCACCATCAGTGTGCGGTCAAGGTCTTGAGCGCCTGGTCCAGCGGCGCGCCAGCCTGTTCGACGCGGGCGGTGATGCGCCCCTGCGCATCGAACAGCAGCACCGTCGGCACGTGCGTCACGCGGAAGCGGCGGAACAGCGCGCCGGAATCGTCCAAGGTCAGCGGCATGCCGATGCGGTGCTCGTCGCGGTACTTGGCCAGCTCGTCGCGGGCGGCCCACAGGCCGGAGGCGACGCCGACCCAGCGCAGCTTCGTATCGTGCGCGGACAGCGCGGTGACCTGTTCGCGCATCGCACGGCAGCTCTTGGACAGCTCCGGCCGGCTGGTCGCCAGGTAGGACTCGCACCAGGGCGACAGGAACACCAGCGCCGTCGGCTTGCCCGCCTGCGGCAGCGACAGATGCTTGCCGTCCAGCAGGGCGGCGTCGAACGCGGGCACGCGGTCGCCGGTGTCGTAATGCGCTTCGTCTTTCGGCGCTACCGCGCCGGCGGCGGCCACGCCGGTGCTGCTGCGCGCGGCCTGCAGCGCGGCGTCCAGCTTGGCGTTCGCCTCATGGCCGACATACAGAATGCGACCGTCGCGCCCGATCACCACGTGCTGCGGCGTCACGCGCAGATGGAAAGCCTCGCCCAGCGAGCCATCGTCGAACACCAGCGGCATCTTCAGGCCCATCTCGTCGCGGTACTTGCGCACGTCATCGATGGTCTCGTCGAAGCCGACGCTGATGGCGATCACCGCCAGGTCGGGGCCGGCTTCCTCGTAGGTCTTCTTCAAATGCGGCATCTGCTCGCGGCAGGGCACGCACCAGGTGGCCCAGAACTTGAGGTAGATGGCCTGCTTGCCGACCAGGCTGGCCAGATCGATGGTCTTGCCGTCGATGGTCTTCAGGACGACGTGCGGCGCCGGCGTACCGACCAGGCTCTTGCCGGCCGCTTCGGCGCGCTGCTGGCCGGATTGCGCCCAGGCGGGCGCGGCGGCCAGGCCCAGCAGGAGGAAACAGCAAAGGAGGAGGCGATGCATGGCGGGGAGGATCCCAGGGTGAGAGTGGAGGCCATGCTCCGCTCCCTGTGGTCCGGCTTTAAGGGCCACTTCCTGGCAATTTTACGGGACCACTTTGCTCAGCCCGGCAGCCGTCTGGCGATCTGGCGCACCGCTTCCTCCATGCGCGAGGCCTCGATCAGGCCGTAGCCCAGCGCCAGCCCGTTCGAGCTGACGGGTCCGAACGTATAGCCATCCAATCCCTCGATGCGCACGCCCTGCCCGGCCACCTGCTCGACCAGCACATCGGTGCGCACTTTGGGTGGCAGCTTGGCGGACAGATGCAGCCCCGCGTCAGAAGGCCAGGCCTCCAACCCGTGCCGCGCCAGGGCATCGAGCAAGGCCTCGCGCCGCTCCGCATAGATATTGCGCATCCGCCGCACGTGGCGCGCCAGGTGTTCCTCCGCGATGAACGCTGCCAAGGTGTCCTGCGCGGGCACGTCGCAATGCCAGTCGGCCAGTTCCTTCGCCGCCGCCAGCGCCGGCAGCAGCCACGGCGGCGCCACCACGTAGCCGATGCGCAGCGCGGGGAACAGACATTTGGAGAAGGTGCCGACGTAGCAGACCGAGCCTTCGCGATCGAGCGTCTGCAGCGCGTCCAGCGGGCGGCCGCCGTAGCGGAATTCGCCGTCGTAGTCGTCCTCGATCACGGTGGCGCCGCGCGCCGCGGCCAGCGCCAGCAGTTCCGCGCGGCGGCGCGGCGACATCGACATGCCCAGCGGAAACTGATGCGACGGCGTCACGTAGATCACCCGCGCCTCGGCGGGAATGTGCTCCACCACGATGCCTTCGTCGTCGACCGGCACCGGCACCACCTTGGCGCCCACCGCAGCGAATGCGGCGCGCAGCGGCGTATAGCCGGGGTCCTCCACCGCCACCACGGTGCGGCCCGGCGTCACCAGCACGCGCGCCAGCAGATCGAAGGCCTGCTGCGCGCCGCTGGTCACCATCACGTCGTCCGGATCGCAGGCCACCGCGCGGGCAAACGACACGTGCTGCGCGATCGCCTCGCGCAACACCTGGCGCCCGCGCGACTGGCCCGACATCGACGGCAGCCGCGAAATGCCACGTAGGGCACGCGCCGACAGGCGGCGCCAGACCTCGAACGGAAACTGCCGCGTATCCGGCACGCCGAGGCGGAAATCGTGGGCGAACGCACCCGGCGGCGGCGATGGTGTCGGCGGATGCGCCTCGCGCCAATACGGCGCCAGCCGCCGGTCGCCACCGGCCTCGGCCGTGGTGGAGCGCGCACGGGCGCGGCGTTCCATCAGGTCGGCCACATAGTTGCCGGCACCGCGCCGCGCGACCACGTAACCCTCGCTCAGCAGCAGGTCGTAGGCCGCCACCACGGTGTTGCGCGACAGCTTCAGCGCCTGCGCCAGTTCGCGCGTGGCGGGGAGGCGCAGGCCGGCTTTCAGGCGTCCGTCCAGGATCGCCGCGCGCAATTGCGCATGCAGCGCGGCCTGCCGCTGGCGGGAGCCCTTGCCCGGCAGTTCCAGCCAGAACTCGAACGGATGGTCTTCGAAGGGATGATCCATGGCGCGCCCCGCTTAAGTGGACCCCAATAATTGTCGCATTGTGGTCCTTTTGCCAGACCATCCGACCCCCTAGCCTGCACCCATCGTCCTTAGCCACCGGATCGCCGCCATGCTCGAGCTCTACTACGCCGCCACCCCCAATGGCCTGAAGGCCCGCCTGTTCCTGGAAGAGGCCGGCATCCCGTACCGGCTGGTTCCGGTCAGCCTGAGCAAGGGCGAGCAGTTCAAGCCGCAGTTCCTGGCCATTTCGCCGAACAACAAGATCCCGGCGATCGTCGACCACGAGCCCGCCGACGGCGGCGCGCCGCTGACCATGTTCGAGTCGGGCGCGATCATGCTCTACCTGGCCGAGAAGACCGGCCGCCTGATCCCTGCCGACCTGCGCGGTCGCACCGAGGTGCTGCAGTGGCTGTTCTGGCAGATGGCGGGCCTCGGCCCGATGGCCGGGCAGATCGGGCACTTCAATGTGTATGCGACGGAGCAGGTGCCCTACGCCATCGACCGCTACACCCGCGAAGTCCGCCGCCTGTACGGCGTGCTGGATCGCCAGCTCGAAGGCCGCGAATTCATCGCGGGCGAATTCTCCATCGCCGATATCGCCTGCTATCCGTGGATCGTGCCGCACGAAGCGCATGGCCAGGAGCTGGCCGACTTTCCGAATCTCGCGCGCTGGTTCCGCACGATGGCCGAACGCCCCGCCACGGTGCGCACCTACGAAGGCGTGGAAAACGCCTACGCACCGAAGCAGGCGCTGACGGAAGCCGAGCGCCAGGTGCTGTTCGGCCAGGGCAAGTCGCCTACCGCCGCCAACTGATCGACCAGCGCCGTCCAGGAATCCCTCTCCCTCCGGGAGAAGGTGGCGGCAGCCGGATGAGGGTACGGGCGAAGTGGTGCACTTCACTCCGCCCGTACCCTCACCCCAACCCCTCTCCCGGAGGGAGAGGGGCTTCAACTTCCACACCTTCCCGCATGAGCCCCACGCCATGAAGAAGTCCGATCTCATCGCCCTGTTGTCGCTCGGTGCCCTGTGGGGCGCGTCGTTCCTGTTCATGCGCATGGGCGCGGACCAGTTCGGCGCCATGGCCTTGGCCGGGCTGCGCGCGATCGGTGCGGCGCTGTGCTCGCTGCCGCTGCTGGCCTCGCGCGAACGGCTGGCGGAGATGCGTCGGCACTGGCGGCCGATCGCGGTGGTGGGCATGAGCAATTCGGCGCTGCCGTTCGTGCTGTTCTCGTACGCGGCGACCAGCTTGCCGTCCGGCGTGTCGGCCATTTCCGACGCGATCGGGCCGCTGCTGGTGGCGCTGTCGGGCTGGCTGTGGCTGGGCGAGAAGCTGGACGGCACCCGCACGCTTGGCCTGACCGTGGGTTTCGCCGGCGTGGTGTGGCTGATCGCCGGCAGCGTCGGTTTCGGCCATGGCAGCGGTTCGGCCTGGGCCATGGCCGCCTGCGTCGCCGCCAATGTCTGCTACGCCTTCGGCGCGCATTACGGCCAGCGCCGCCTGCGCGGGGTGTCGCCGCTGGCGGTGGCGACGGGCAGCCAGCTCGTCGCCGCGGCCGTGCTGCTGCCGCTCACCATCGTGCTGTGGCCGGCGAAGATGCCGGGCACGCAGGCCTGGTTCGCCATGTTCGGCCTGGCCGCGGCCTGTACCTCGCTGGCTTACGTCCTGTTCTACCGCCTGATGGCGCGCATCGGTTCCACCCGCACGCTGGCGGTGCTGTACCTGATTCCGGTGTTCGGCGTGCTGTGGGGCCTGCTGTTCCTGGGCGAGCCGGTCACCCTGGCCATGGCCGGCGGCTGCGTGGTGATCCTGCTCGGCGTGGCGCTGACCACCGGCCTGGTCCGCCCGCGCACGATCGCCGCCGCGGCGCCGGAACAAGCCTGACCCTCTGACTGTCTCCCCGCAGCCGGCGCCTCGCGGGCTGGCTGCGCCATAATCCGAGATCGCCCGCGTCCCCGCGCCGGGCACTCCCTTCGCTGGAGCCGCAATGCAACCGATCCGCTTCATCCGACCGACGGCGCGCTTCATCGCCCTCGCCTGGCTACTGCTGGCCTTGCTGCTGTCGGGCATGTCCAGCGCCTGGGCGCAGGACGACGACAACATCCTGCCGGTGACCGAGGCCTACAAGCTGAAGGCCGACGCCTCCACCCCGGGTGTGCTGAAGCTGCACTGGGATATCGCACCGGACTACTACCTCTATCGCGGCCGCATGAAGTTCACCGGCGCCGACGGCGTCACCGCCGGCGAAGCCAGGCTGCCCGACGGCGCCAAGCATCACGACGAATACCTCGGCGACGTGGAGATCTACCACCACGAAGTGGAAGCCAGCGTGCCCTACACCGTGGCGCCGGGCACGCAGCGGCTGAAGATCGCCGTGCGCTACCAGGGCTGCCACGAAGTCGAGCCGAAGATCTGCTATCCGCCGCATACCGAACAGCTCGACCTGGCGCTGCCCGCCGGCACCGCGCAGGCCGACACGGCCGCGCCGCAGACGCTCGGCTCCGCCCTGGCCCAACTTGGTGGCACCTCCGCGAGCACGCCCGGCACCGACGCCGCGGCGCTGCCGGCCGAACAGGCCTTCCGCTTCGAAGCCCTGGCCCGCGCGCCGAACCAGCTGCTGCTGCGCTGGACCATGCCCAAGGGCTATTACCTGTATCGCGACCAGACCTCGCTGCATCTGAATGCCGCCGGCCTCAAGCTCGGCCAGCCGCAGTGGCCGCAGGGCACCGTCAAGCAGGATCCGCACTTCGGCAACGTCACCGTGTACTTCGACCAGGTCGAGCTGCCGGTGGCGATCGAAGGCGACACCTCGAAGCTCAAGCAGGTCGCGATCGAAGCCAGCTTCCAGGGCTGCCAGGACGGTGGGCTGTGCTACCCGCTGATGTCCCGCGCGGTGAGCGTGGACCTGGCCGGCGGCGCCGTCGCCACCGGCGAGGCCGTGGCCGGCCCCGCGCCGGAAGCGCGCCCCGCCGCCACCTTGGACGTAAGCCTGTGGGCCGCGCTGCTGCTCGCCCTGGGCGGCGGCCTGGTGCTGAACCTGATGCCGTGCGTGCTGCCGGTGCTGTCGATCAAGGCGGTCGGCCTGATCGAAAGCGGCGAAAGCCCGGCGCACCGGCGCCGCCATGCGCTGGCCTATACCGCCGGCGTGCTGGTGAGTTTCGTGGTGCTGGGCCTGGTGATCCTGTCGCTGAAGGCGGCCTGGGGCGCGCAGCTGCAGAAGCCGCTGGTGGTGGCGACGCTGTCGCTGGTGATGCTGGCGGTGGCGCTGTCGATGTCCGGCGTGGTGCAGTTCGGTGCCTCGCTGGGCAATACCGGCAGCGGGCTGGCCAGCCGCGCCGGCCTGGTCGGCGACTTCTTCACCGGCGTGCTGGCGGTGGTGGTGGCCAGTCCCTGCACCGCGCCGTTCATGGGTAGCGCATTGGCCTATGCGCTGGCCGCGCCGACCGCGCAGGCGATGCTGGTCTTCGTGATGCTGGGCCTGGGGTTGGCCCTGCCCTTCCTCGCCGTGGGCTATGTGCCGGCGCTGGCGCGCCTGTTGCCACGGCCCGGCGCGTGGATGGACACGCTCAAGCAGGTGCTGGCCTTCCCGATGTACCTGGCAGCCGCCTGGCTGGCCTGGGTGCTGGCCAACCAGCGCGGCGCCGACGCCGTGGGCCTGCTGCTGGTGGCGAGCGTGATGCTGGCGATGGCGCTGTGGTGGTTCGAACGCGCCCGCTATCGCAGCACCGGCGCGCGCATCCTGACGGTGCTGCCGCTGCTGCTGGCGCTGGCGCCGCTGTATTACCTGGCCCACCTGCCGGCCCCGGTAGCCGCCGCCGCTGCTGAAGGCACGGTCGCCTTTACCCCCGCCAGGCTGGCCGAACTGCGCAAGGCCGGCACCCCGGTCTTCGTCGACATGACCGCCGACTGGTGCATCACCTGCAAGGCCAACGAACACGCGGTGCTCGCCACCGACGCCTTCCGCGACCTGCTCAAGCGCACCGGCGCCGTCTATATGAAGGGCGACTGGACCAACGAGGACCCGGACATTACCGCCTTCCTGCAGCAGTACCACACCCCGGGCGTGCCGCTGTACGTGGTGTTTCCGAAGAACGGCGGAGAAGGCCGCAAGCTGCCGACGGTGCTGACCTCCTCGCTGGTCGATGAAGCACTGACCGAGGCGGCCAAGTAATGCTCAGCCGCAGCAATTGGTTGATCCTCGGCGCGGCGGTGCTGGTCGCCGCGCTGGGCGGCTGGCTGCAGCACGCCAGCCGGCAAGCGCACGCACCGGCCGGCGTGGAAGTGGCGAAGGTCGGCGATGTACGGCCGGACCTGGCCCTGCCGGGCCTGGACGGCAAGCAGCACCGGCTGTCCGAGTTCCACGGCCGCCGCGTGCTGCTCAACTTCTGGGCCAGCTGGTGCGGCCCCTGCCTGGACGAGATGCCGGCGCTGGCCAGAGCGCAGGCGAAGTTCGGCGATCAGGGCGCGATCGTCGTCGGCATCGCCATGGACGAACCGGCGCGGGCACGCGAATTCCTGGCCGCTCATCCGGTCGGCTATCCCATCCTGATCGGCCGCCTCGACAGCCCCAGCACCTCGCTGCGGCTGGGCAATATCGGCGAAGTCCTGCCTTACAGCGTGCTGCTGGATGCGGACGGCCGCATCCTCGACACGCGCCGCGGCGCCCTGGACGCGGCCACCCTGGAGCGTTGGCTGGCAGCGCCGGCCGCGCCCTGAGGCCATTCCGGCAGCAATACGGCGCCGCACGTTTTAACGTGAACTTCTCCGCCGAACATCGCCGATCTGCGCCGAACTAGACAACATTGCCGACTGCGCGCACACTCCCGCCGGTCGCCGGGCCCTGCCCGGTCCCGTGAAGGTTTCGGCGTGGCGAAGATCCTGGTCCTGCACGGACCCAATCTCAATCTGCTGGGCGCGCGCGAGCCGGACATCTATGGCCACGCCACCCTGGCCGACATCAACGCCGCCCTCGCCGCCCGCGCCCAGGCTGCGGGCCACGAACTGGCCTGGTTCCAGTCCAATGCCGAGCACGAGCTGATCGGCCGCATCCACCAGGCCCGCGACGAGCAGGTGGCGACGATCCTGTTCAACCCCGGCGCCTTCACCCACACCAGCATCGCGCTGCGCGACGCGCTGGCGGCGGTGGCGATCCCGTTCGTCGAAGTGCACCTGTCCAACGTGCACGCCCGCGAACCGTTCCGCCGCCACTCCTACCTGGCCGACATCGCCGTGGGCGTGATCTGCGGCTTCGGCGCGGACAGCTACCGGCTGGCCCTGGAAGCGGCCCTCAGCCGCCTGGAACGGTCTGCCGCCTGAGCGGCCGCCGCACCGGTTTTCTCTTCCCTGCCGCCACGGCGGCACCAACGAAAAGGTTTGACCGATGGACCTGCGCAAGATCAAGAAACTGATCGACCTGCTCGAGGAATCCAACCTCGCCGAGCTCGAGATCAAGGAAGGCGAGGAAGTCGTGCGCCTCTCGCGCGTGCCCAAGGGAACCATGAACGTCGCTGCCCCGGTCATGGCGCCGGTGATGCAGGCCGCCCCGGTCGCCGCCCCGGCGCCCGTCGCCGAAGCCGCCCCGGTCAGCACGCTGCCGGCCGGCCACGTGGTGAAGGCGCCCATGGTCGGCACCTTCTACGCCTCGGCCACCCCCGGTGCGGCCGCCTTCGTCAAGATCGGCCAGCAGGTCAAGGCCGGCGAGACGCTGGGCATCATCGAAGCCATGAAGATGTTCAACCAGATCGAAGCCGACGTCGGCGGCACGGTGCAGGCCATCCTGGTCGACAACGGCCAGCCGGTGGAATTCGACCAGCCCATGTTCGTGATCGCCTGAGCGGCCGACGACCATGCCCATGCTGGAAAAAGTAGTCATCGCCAACCGAGGGGAGATCGCGCTGCGCGTGCTGCGCGCCTGCCATAGCCTCGGCATCAAGACGGTCGCGGTGCATTCCACCGCGGACCGCAACCTCAAGCACGTCGGCCTGGCCGACGAGTCGATCTGCATCGGCCCGGCGCCGTCGGTCGACAGTTACCTCAATATCCCGCGCATCATCGCCGCGGCGGAAATCACCGACGCCCAGGCCATCCACCCGGGTTACGGCTTTCTGTCCGAGCGCGCCGACTTCGCCGAACAGGTCGAACAGTCGGGCTTCATCTTCATCGGCCCGACCGCGGACGTGATCCGCCTGATGGGCGACAAGGTCGAAGCGATCCGCGCCATGAAGGCCGCGGGCGTGCCCTGCGTGCCCGGCTCCGGCGGCCCGCTCGGCGACGAGGTGGACGAGAACATCCGCATCGCGCGCGAGATCGGCTACCCGGTGATCATCAAGGCCGCCGGCGGCGGCGGCGGCCGCGGCATGCGCGTGGTGCGCACCGAGGCGCACCTGGGCAATGCCGTCACCATGACCAAGCAGGAGGCCAAGGCGGCCTTCGGCAACGATCAGGTGTACATGGAGAAGTTCCTGGAGAACCCGCGCCACGTGGAGATCCAGGTACTGGCCGACGGCCAGGGCCACGCCATCCACCTGGGCGAGCGCGACTGCTCGATGCAGCGCCGCCACCAGAAGGTGGTGGAAGAAGCACCGGCGCCGGGCATCACGCCGGAACAGCGCGAACAGATCGGCAAGGTCTGCGTCGACGCCTGCCTGCGTATCGGCTATCGCGGCGCCGGCACCTTCGAGTTCCTGTACGAGAACGGGCGCTTCTACTTTATCGAGATGAACACCCGCATCCAGGTGGAGCATCCGGTGACCGAGCTGATCACCGGCATCGACCTGGTGCGCGAGCAGCTGCTGATCGCCGGCGGCGAGAAGCTGTCGATCCGCCAGGAAGACATCAAGATCCACGGCCACGCGATCGAATGCCGCATCAACGCCGAGGATCCGGACAACTTCCTGCCCTCGCCCGGCACCGTGAAGCGCTTCGAAGCGCCGGGCGGCCCCGGCGTGCGCGTCGACACGCATCTGTACGACGGCTACAAGATCCCGCCGAACTACGATTCGATGATCGGCAAGCTGATCGTGCACGGCCCGGACCGCGAGACCGCCATCGCGCGCATGCGCCTGGCCCTGGCCGAGACGGTGATCGAAGGCGTGAAGTGCAATATCCCGCTGCAGCAGCGCATCATGGCCGACGCCGGCTTCCAGCATGGTGGACAGAACATCCACTATCTGGAGAAGCGCATGGCGGAGCAGAAGGAACAGCAGCAACACTGACCTCCGATGCTGGGAACCCTTCTCCCTCCGGGAGCACGCGGGGAGGGCACAGGGATGTGCCCGCCTTTGAGGAGCGAGGAAGGTGCCGGCAGGCGGATGAGGGTACGGGCGAAGTGGTGCGCTCCACTGCGCCCGTACCCTCACCCCTCTCCCGGAGGGAGAGGGGCTTTATGTCGAGGCACTCACTAGCGCTTCTCATACCTGAGAGCCGACTCCTACGGCTCCATCATTACGTTGCGATCCATGCCCTTTCTCGAACTGACCCTCACCGTCCGCTCCGAACACCAGCCGCGCGTGGAAGAAGCGCTCGACGATATCGGCGCGCTGTCCGTGACCCTGCAGGATGCCGATGCGGAAACGCCGGACGAGCAGGCGATCTTCGAGCCGGGCGTGGGCGAGCTGCCGCTGTGGCCGACCATCGTCATGAATGCGCTGTTCGACGAGCACACCGACCGGCGCGGCCTCACCGAGGCGCTGAGCGAATTGCTGCCATGGCTGGAACCGGACCAGGTGCAATACCGCGACGTCGCCGACCAGGACTGGGAACGCGCATGGATGGATACCTTCAAGCCGATGCAGTTCGGCCGCCGGCTGTGGATCTATCCGTGGAACATCGAACCGCCGGCGAATGACCAGGCCGTGGTGGTGCGCCTCGATCCCGGCCTCGCCTTCGGCAGCGGCACCCATCCCACCACGGCGCTGTGCCTGGAATGGCTGGATGCGCAGGCGCTGCAGGGCCGTACCCTGGTCGACTACGGCTGCGGCTCGGGCATCCTCGCCATCGCCGCGCTCAAGCTCGGCGCGGCCAGCGCGGTGGGCGTGGACAACGACCCGCAGGCATTGACCGCGTCGGCCGACAATGCGGAGCGCAACCAGGTGGCCGAGCGGCTGGCATTGTTTCTGCCGGAAGATCATGACGCGTCGCCCGCCGACGTCTTCATCGCCAATATCCTGGCCGGCCCGCTGGCGGAACTGGCCCCGACCTTTGCCGCAGCGGCCAAGCACGGCGCGCCGTTCGCGATCTCGGGCATCCTCAAGGGCCAGCAAGACGAACTGCTCGAGCGCTACGCCGAATGGTTCGAGGAACTGCGCGTGGACACGCGCGAGGACTGGGTGCGCATCAGCGGACGCCGCCGCGCCGTCTGAAACGTCCGCGCAGGTTGGGGTGAGCGCAAGCGAACCCCAACGAAGGCACGGTCGATGGCTCTGTTGGGGTTCGCTTGCACTCACCCCAACCTGCACGCGGCAAAGCGCCGACGACGTTGCACATTCAAGCCGCCTTTTGCCATTACCCTTTACAGGTCGCCGCGCGACCGACTCTACTTGCCGCATGTACGCCCAATGCCCCGACTGCCTGACCGTGTTCTCGATGGATGCGGAAACCCTTGCGCAGGCGCGCGGCCGGGTCGTGTGCGGGCATTGCCAGACCCCGTTCGACGCGCTGGACAATCTCAGCGGCCAATTGCCGCCGGAACCGTTCCAGCGCCTGCCTGAGCGCAGCGTGCCGGGCGCGCCGCCGCGGGTGGAGTCGGCGGTCTACCGGCCGCGCCCCGAAGCGCCGGCATTCGCGGCCGAGTCCGTCACACCTGGCGCCGGCGAAGACTTCACGCAACTGACCTTCTCGCCACGCTTCGCGCGCGAAGCGCGGCGCAGCGGCGTGCGCCGCTGGCCTTGGCTGGTCGCGTGCCTGATCCTGTTGCTGCTGTTGTGCGCGCAGCTGGCCTGGGCCAAGCGCGAGGAACTGGTCGCCGATGCCAGCACCGGCCCCGTGCTGCGCCAGCTCTGCGAAGGTTTCGGCTGTCGCCTGCCGCTGGTGCAGGACACCGCGCGCCTGCGCCTGCTGGCGCGCGACGTGCAAGCCCACCCTTCGGTGCCCGGCGCGTTGCTGATCAGCGCCACCGTGCACAACGACGCGACGTTCGACCAGCCCTGGCCGGTGGTGGTGGTGACCTTGTCCGACGTCGACGGCAAGCGCCTCGCCATGCGCCGCCTGCGTCCGTCCGAATACCTGGGCGATGGTGCGGTGGCCACGCGCGGCTTGCCGGCCGGCGACAACGCCGCCCTGGTGCTGGAAGTCGAAGATCCGGGCAACAAGGCGGTGGCTTTCGAGATCGGTTTCGAATGAGCCGGACCGTCCGCCAGAAAATCAGCACTTAAAATTCTTCGGTCACAGGGGTAAACTCTCACCCCTTCGACTGCTGCATTCGGCGTTCCATGCGAGCCGCCGCCCGCGGTACCAGCCAAAGCAACATGTGGCGACCCATGCAGTCGCCGCGTAGTCATGTGAGGGAGATGTCCGTGAACGCCGTCAGACTGCCTGCTGCCGAGGCCGCCAAGGAGTCCTCGTCGCAGAGCGCGTTGAGCGAATGCGTTACCCGCACCGTCCGTCGCTATCTCGCCGATATCGGCGACACGGAATGCGCGGAAGGTCTGCATGCGCTCGTCATCCGCGAAGTGGAAGGTCCGCTGCTGCGCGAAGTGCTGGCCTGGCACGACGGCAACCAGAGCCGCGCCGCCGCCGCGCTCGGCATCAATCGCGCCACGCTGCGCAAGAAGCTCGCCGCCCACGGCCTGCTCTGAAGGTCGACCTCTGAAGTTCGACGCGGCGCGATGCCGCATCCAGGGACCAGGATGTCCGCTGCCGCTCTGATCCGCCCCATCACCGATGCCGACCACGCTGCGATCGTCACGCTGTGGGAAGCGGCGGTACGCGCCACGCATGATTTCCTCACCGAAGCAGACATCGTGTTCTTCCGCGGCTTCCTGCCCGGCATCTTTGGACATCTAAACGTCCAGGTCGCCGAGCTCGACGGCCGCGTGGCCGGCTTCGTCGGCCTCTCGGAGCGGCATATCGAAGCGCTGTTCGTCGACCCCTCGCTGCACCAGCGCGGCATCGGCCGGCTGCTGCTGGATACGGTGATTTCGGCCGATCCGCGCGTGCCATGGACGGTCGACGTGAACGAGCAGAACCCCGGCGCCACGCGGTTTTACGAGCGCTACGGCTTCGTGCGCATCGGCCGCTCGGAGCTGGACGCAAGCGGACGTCCATTCCCCCTGCTGCACCTGGTGCTGCGCCGCTGAGCGCGCCAACCCGGGGACCCGCGGCGCTATAATTGCGTCTTTCCCGCAGGAACCCGCCCCATGTCCGCAGCTTCCACGGCGCCGATCCGCCGCGCCCTGCTCAGCGTCTCCGACAAACACGGCCTGATCGACCTCGCCCGCCGCCTGTCGGCCAGGGGCGTCGAGCTGCTGTCCACCGGCGGCAGCGCCAAGGCGATCCGCGAGGCCGGCCTGCCGGTGCAGGACGTGAGCGAGCTGACCGGTTTCCCGGAAATCATGGACGGCCGCGTGAAGACGCTGCACCCGAAGGTGCATGGCGGCCTGCTCGGCCGCCGCGGCACCGACGACGCGGTGATGGCGCAGCTGGAGATCGCACCGATCGACCTGCTGGTGCTGAACCTGTATCCGTTCGAGGCCACCGTCGCCCGCGCGGACTGCACGCTGGAGCAGGCCATCGAGAACATCGATATCGGCGGCCCGGCGATGCTGCGCTCGGCAGCGAAGAACTGGAACGACGTCGGCGTGCTCACCTCGCCCGACCAGTACGAAGCAGCGCTGCAGGAGATCGAGCAGCACGGCGGCCTGTCGCGCGCCACGCGCTTCAAGCTGGCGGTGGCCGCGTTCAATCGCGTCTCCAACTACGACGCTGCGATCAGCGATTACCTGTCGTCGATCCATCTCAACGAGACGCAGGATGCGATCGCCAGCAAGGACCTGTTCTCGGCCCAGGCCAATGGCCGCTTCGTCAAGCTGATGGATCTGCGCTACGGCGAGAATCCGCACCAGCACGCCGCGTTCTACCGCGACCTGTATCCGGCGCCGGGCACGCTGGCCACGTTCCGCCAGCTCCAGGGCAAGGAACTGTCGTTCAACAACATCGCCGACGCCGACGCGGCGTGGGAATGCGTGCGCAGCTTCACCAAGCCGGCCTGCGTGATCGTCAAGCACGCCAACCCCTGCGGCGTGGCGGTGAGCCTGGAAGGCGTGGGCCGCGCCTACGACCTGGCCTACCAGACCGACCCGACCTCGGCCTTCGGCGGCATCATCGCCTTCAACCGCGAGCTGGACGGCGCCACCGCGCGCGCCATCGTCGAGCGCCAGTTCGTGGAAGTGGTGCTGGCGCCGGCGTACGCGGAAGACGCGCTGCGGGCCTTCGCCAAGAAGGGCAATGTGCGCGTGCTGCTGATCCCGCCGCCGGCCGACGGCGATCTGCGCAACCCCCATCCAGGCAGCGACGTACGCCGCGTGGGTTCGGGCCTGCTGATCCAGACCGCCGACCGCGGCATGGTCACCGCCGAGGATCTGAAAGTGGCTACCAGGCGTGCGCCGACCGAGGCCGAAGTGCACGACCTGATCTTCGCCTGGAAGGTGGCCAAGTACGTCAAGAGCAACGCCATTGTCTACGCGCGCAACCGCCAGACCATCGGCATCGGCGCCGGCCAGATGAGCCGCGTGTACAGCGCGCGCATCGCCGGCATCAAGGCGGCCGACGAGAAGCTGGAAGTGCGCGGCTCGGTGATGGCCTCCGATGCGTTCTTCCCGTTCCGCGACGGTATCGATGCGGCGGCGCAGGCCGGCATTACCGCAGTGATCCAGCCGGGCGGCTCGATGCGCGACGCCGAGGTGATCGCGGCCGCCGACGAGCACGGCATGGCGATGGTGTTCACCGGGATGCGCCACTTCCGCCACTGAACCCGCGCATCCGTAGGTTGGGGTGAGCCAACGGCGAACCCCAACATCGCCACCTTCAAGCGCACCACAACGTTGGGGTTCGCCTTCGGCTCACCCCAACCTACGCCGAGGGTCGCGTTTCCGCGGCACCCTTCCATTCCTCTGATCGCGCCGCATAGCGCCGCGCCAGCACCGCGCAGGTCATCAGCTGGATCTGGTGGAACAGCATGATCGGCAGCACGATCGCGCCCAGCGGATGGCTGGCGAACAGCACCTTGGCCATCGGCACGCCGCTGGCGAGGCTCTTCTTCGAGCCGCAGAACACGATGGTGATCTCGTCCGCGCGGTCGAAGCCGAGCGCACGTGCGCCATAGCGCGTGATCAGCAGCGCGATCGCCAGCAGCACCGCGTTCACCACCAGCAGGCCGCCCAGCACCGGCAGCGGCACCTGTTTCCACAGGCCCTGCAGCACCGCCGCGCTGAACGCGGTGTACACCACCAGCAGGATCGAACCCTGGTCCACGTAGGACACCAGGCCGCGATGCCGCGCCACCCAGCCGCCGATCCAGCGCTGCGCGATCTGGCCGGCCACGAACGGCACGAACAGCTGCAAGGTGATCGAGCCGATCGCATTCCAGGACATGCCGCCCTGGCCGTGCGATTCCAGCATCAGGCCCACCAGCAGCGGCGTGACCACGATGCCGAGCAGGCTGGAGGCCGAGGCCGCGCAGATCGCCGCGGCGACGTTGCCGCGCGCGATCGAGGTAAAGGCGATCGACGACTGCACCGTCGACGGCAGCGCGCACAGGAACAGCACGCCCAGGTACAGCTCCGGCGTCACCAGCGGCGCCAGCAGCGGACGCAGCAGCAGGCCCAGCAGCGGGAACAGCGCGAAGGTGCTGGCCAGCACGGTCAGGTGCAGCCGCCAGTGGGTGGCGCCGGCCACCACCGCCTCGCGCGACAGCTTGGCGCCGTGCAGGAAGAACAGCAGCGCGATCGCCACGTCGGTCAGCACTTCGAACACGCTGGCGGCGCCGCCGCGGCAGGGCAGCAGCGTGGCCAGCGCCACGGTGACGATCAGCGCGCAGGTGAAGCGGTCGGGGAGAAAACGGCGGAAGGACATGGCGGAGGCCGGGCCGGGCAGGAATGGCGGCTATTGCAGCGCCCGGCCATTGATAAATCAAATCGTTTTATATTATTCACTGATACGATAAGCGCATGAATGTCAGCCTGCGCCAGCTCCGCGCCTTCCTCGCCGTGGCCCGCCTGCAGCACTTCCGGCGCGCCGCCGAGAGCCTGCACCTGACCCAGCCGGCGATCAGTCGGCATATCGCCGAACTCGAAGCCGAACTGGACGTGCGCCTGTTCGACCGCAACACGCGCGAAGTCGTGCCCACCGAAGCCGGCCGTTATCTGCAAGGTGCGGTAGAGCGCGTGCTGGACGAACTGGAAGGCGTGCTCGCCCACGTGCATTCGGAAAGCGAGCGGCGGCGCGGCAAGGTGCGCGTGGCCTCGGTGCCCACGCTGTCGGCGGGGCTGATGCCAGCCAGCATCGCGGCCTGTGCGCGCGACTATCCGCAGCTCACCGTGCAACTGCACGACCAGGCGCAGACCCTGGTGCTGGACAGCGTGCGCAGCGGCGAAGTGGATTTCGGCCTGGCCATCGAACCGGCGGACCGCGAATCCTTCGATACGGAAACCATCCTGGACGACCCGTTCGTGCTGGTCTGCCGCGCCGACCATCCGTTCGCCGCACTGGCCGAGGTGCCGTGGAAGAAGCTCAAGGGCCAGCCGCTGGTGCTGCTCGACCAGACCTCCGGCAGCCGCCGCCTGATCGACCGCCAGCTCGCCGCGCAACGCATCGAGCCCGAGGTGGCGCAGCAGGCCGGCCACACGCTCACCGCGTTCCGCATGGTCGAGGCAGGCCTCGGCGTAAGCGTCGCGCCGCAGTTGTCGTTGCCGGCGCCCGGCGCGCTGGTGGCGCGGCCGCTGGTGCCGGTGGTGCATCGCGCCGTCACCTTGATCCGCCGCCGCCATCGCTCGCTGTCGCCGGTGGCGGCGCTGGTGTGGGAACGCATCCGCGACACCGCGGCGACGCTGGCCGACACGCGCCGGAAGATCACGCCCCATTGAGCCGCGCGCGCCTAGCGTCGGCGTTTCCCCGCAGGAGCACGCCATGCGCTACCAGCTCTATTACTGGAGCGGCATCCAGGGCCGCGGCGAATTCGTGCGCCTGGCGCTGGAAGATGCCGGCGCGGATTACGTCGATGTCGCACGCGAGCAAGGCGACGACGCGATGATGCCGTTCCTGCGCGGCGAGCGGCCCGGTGCACGGCCGTTCGCGCCGCCGTTCCTCAAGGCCGGGCGGCTGGTGATTGCGCAGACCGCGGAAATCCTCCGTTGGCTGGGGCCGCGCCATGCGCTGGTGCCGAACAGTGAAGCGGCGCGCCTGTACGCGCACCAGTTGGAGCTGACCCTCTCCGACCTCGTGGTAGAGGCGCACGACACCCACCATCCCATCGCCAGCGGCCTCTATTACGAGGATCAACGAGCGGCCGCGAAGCTGCGTGCGGAGGATTTCCGCACGCACCGCATGCCGAAGTATCTCGGCTATTTCGAAGAGGTGCTGGACAAGGCCGGCGGCCATTACGCACTGGGCCGCCACTCGTATGTCGACCTTTCGCTGTTCCAGGTGATGAGCGGGCTTTCCTACGCGTTCCCTGCCGCGATGAAGCGCATGCGCAGGAAGCTGCCGTTGCTGAGCGGATTGAGCGAGCGCGTCGCCGAACGGCCGCGCCTCGCGGCGTATCTGGCTTCGCCGCGGCGCCTTGCGTTCAACGAGATGGGCATCTTCCGGCATTACCCGGAACTGGATGCGTAATGCGTAGGTTGGGGTGAGCCGCAGGCGAACCCCAACATGGGCGCTGCACACGTTTTGCACCGTTGGGGTTCGCCTGCGGCTCACCCCAACCTACGCCATGCGTTGACAGGTATTTCAGAAGATCGCGATCACCAGCGCCCCGACCAGGATCAACCCGCCACCCACCAGCATCGGCCAGCTCGGCTTTTCGCCCAGCACCAGCAAACCCAGCACGATCACGAACGCCACGCTGAGCTTGTCGATCGGCGCCACCTTGCTCACCGGCCCCAGCTGCAGCGCGCGGTAATAGCACAGCCACGACAAGCCGGTGGCGATGCCGGACAGCACCAGGAACAGCCACGTCTGCCACGACAGCCCCGCCGGCCGCGCCCATTCGCTGCGCAGGCTCAGGATGCCGGCCGTCACCAGCAGGATCACCACGGTGCGAATGAAGGTGGCGAGGTTGGAATTGATCCCCGCGACGCCGAGCTTGCCGAACAGCGCGGTCAGCGCGGCGAAGAACGCCGAGCCGAGCGCAAACAGCAGCCAGCTCTCGCGCAGGTTCATGCCGGACTTACGGGCTGCAGGAAGGCTGGTCCTCGGCGGGACGGCTCTTGCCCCATTCCAGCACCTTGTACATCACCGGCTTGACCGGTTCGCGCGGACCGCTCTGGCTGACCTGGCTGTAGTTGCCCTTGGGATCGACCAGATAGACCTGCTCGGGACCGAACTTCGGCTTCACCACCACCTGGTACAGCGCACCGCTGCGGCGGTATTCCTGGATGGTGTTGTCGTCCTTGGTGCACTCGGTCAATTTCGGTTCCTCGCCGTTCTTGGCGGCGGGTTTCGCGGCAGGCGCCTTGGGCGAACTCTCCGCGGTGGCCGGCTTGGGCGGCAGGGTCACCTTGACGCCCGGGTCGTTCATCCCCGGCGGCGGCGGCGCCGGCGGCAGGGACTGGGCGGACTGCGCGAACACCGGCGCGGCGGCAACGACACCCAGGGCAATGAACAAGGCGGCAGGCTTCATATCGGATCTCCTCGCGAAGCCCCGAGCATAGCAGCGGCCTCGTGCTGCGCCGTGAAGCGCGGCAACACGGCGCATCGGCGCTACACTCCGCCCTTTCCTTCGGCCGGCGACCGCCCGCATGGCGCGCGGCTGGCCTTCCCTTCCCAGGCTTCCGTGGCGTCCATGTCCAAGCTCATCCTCATCGACGGCTCTTCGTATCTCTACCGCGCCTTCCACGCGCTGCCTCCGCTGACCAATGCGCAGGGCGAGCCCACCGGCGCGCTGTTCGGCGTGGTCAACATGCTGCGCGCCACGCTGAAGGCGAAGCCCGCCTACGTGGCTTTCGTCAGCGACGCGCCCGGCCCCACGTTTCGCGATGCGCTCTACGACCAGTACAAGGCCAACCGCCCGCCGATGCCGGACGAGCTGCGCGCCCAGGTCGAGCCGATGCTGGCGATCGTCGGCGCACTGGGTTTTCCGATCCTGCGCGTGAGCGGCGTGGAAGCCGACGACGTGATCGGCACGCTGACCGAGCAGGCGCACGCGCGCGGCATCGAAGTGGAGATCTCCACCGGCGACAAGGACCTCGCCCAGCTGGTGCGTCCCGGCATCACCCTGGTCAACACCATGACCAACACCACCATGGACGACGCCGGTGTGATGGAGAAGTTCGGCGTGGCGCCCACGCAGATCATCGATTACCTCACCCTGGTCGGCGACTCGGTGGACAACGTCCCCGGCGTGCCCAAGTGCGGCCCCAAGACCGCCGCCAAGTGGCTGGCCGAATACGGTTCCCTCGACGGCGTGATCGCCAATGCCGACAAGGTCGGCGGCAAGATCGGCGAGAGCCTGCGCGCGGCGCTGCCGCAGCTGCCGCTGTCGCGCGAGCTGGTCACCATCAAGCTGGACGTGCCGCTCGAGCAGGGCGTGGAAGAGCTGAAGCTGCGCGAGCGCGACACCGGGCAACTGCGCGAGCTGTATACCCGCTACGAGTTCAAGGCCGCGCTGAAAGACATGGACAGCGGCGAATCCGCCGCCGCATCCGCACCGGCCGCCACCACGCCTGTCGCCGCCGCCGTGCAGCCCGCAGGCGATCTCAGCGGCCCGGGCCGCTACGAACTGGTCACCACCGAAGCGCAACTCGACGCCTGGCTCGACAAGCTGCGCACGGCCGAGCTGATCGCCTTCGACACCGAGACCACCAGCATCGATTCGATGCGCGCGGAGATCGTCGGCCTGAGCCTCTCGGTCGAGACCGGCGAAGCCTGCTACGTGCCGCTGACCCATGACTATCCCGGCGCGCCCACGCAGCTGCCGCGCGATGAAGTGCTGGCGAGGCTCAAGCCGATCTTCGAAGACCCCGCACGCCCCAAGCTCGGCCAGCACGCCAAGTACGACATCAATATTCTTTCGCACTACGGCATCGTGCTGCAGGGGCTCAAGCACGACTCCATGCTGGAGTCGTACGTGTGGAACGCCACCGCCACGCGCCACGACATGGATTCGCTGGCGCGCAAATACCTCGGCTACGAAACGGTGAAGTACGAGGAAGTGGCCGGCAAGGGCGCCAAGCAGATTTCCTTCTCGCAGGTGGACATCGACACCGCCTGCCGCTACGCCGCCGAAGACGCCGACATCACCCTGCGCCTGCACCACGCGCTGTGGCCGCTGCTGCAGACCGTGCCGAAGCTGCTCGGCGTGTACGAGGACATCGAGATCCCGCTGGTACCGGTGCTCGCCGGCATGGAGCAGCACGGCGTGCTGATCGACGTATCCAGCCTGCGCCTGCAGAGCCAGCAACTCGGCAAGCGCATGCTCGAGCTGCAGCAGCAGGCGTGGAAAGCGGCCGGCCACGACTTCAGCCTGGACTCGCCCAAGCAGCTGCAGAACGTGCTGTTCGACGAACTGGGCCTGCCGGCCAAGCTGCGCACGCCGACCGGCCAGCCGTCGACCAACGAAGAAGCGCTGGAAGCGATCGCCGACGAGCATCCGTTGCCGCGCCTGATCCTCGACTACCGCGGCCTGGCCAAGCTGCGTTCGACGTACACCGAGAAGCTGGCCGAGATCGTCAACCCGCGCACCGGCCGCGTGCACACCAGCTATCACCAGGGCGCGGTGGCGACGGGGCGCGTGTCCTCGTCCGATCCCAATCTGCAGAACATCCCGGTGCGCACCGAGGAAGGCCGGCGCATCCGCCAGGCCTTTATCGCGCCGCCGGGCTGGAAGGTGCTTGCGGCGGATTACTCGCAGATCGAGCTGCGCATCATGGCCCACCTGTCCGGCGACGAAGGTCTGCTGCGCGCGTTCCAGGAAGGCGGCGACGTGCATCGCGCCACCGCTGCGGAAGTATTCGGGCTGGCGCCGGAAGCAGTCAGCGCCAACCAGCGCCGTGCGGCCAAGGCGATCAACTTCGGCCTGATGTACGGCATGAGCGCGTTCGGCCTGGCGCGCCAGCTCGGCGTGGATCGCGGCGAGGCGAGTGACTACATGGCGCGCTATTTCGCCCGCTACCCCGGCGTGCATGCCTTCATGGATGCCACCCGCGAACAGGCGCACCGCGACGGCTATGTCGAGACCATCTTCGGCCGCCGCCTGTACCTGGAGAACCTCACCAACCGCAACCAGGCGCTGCGCGCCGGCGCCGAACGCGCGGCAGTGAACGCGCCGATGCAGGGCAGCGCGGCCGACATCATCAAGCGCGCCATGATTGCCATGGCCGCCTGGCTGAAGGGACGCGACGACGCACACATGCTGATGCAGGTGCACGACGAACTGGTGTTCGAGGTGCGCGAGGACGCGGTGGAGGAAGTGCGCGCCGCAGTGGTCGAGCGCATGTCCGGCGCCGCGCCATTGCGCGTGCCGCTGCTGGTCGAGGCCGGCGTGGGCGCGAACTGGGACGAGGCGCACTGAGCTTGCGCGGCATTTGGAATTTCCAAATGAACCGCCAATGAATTTTTTTCGGAATCTTGCTGCAACTTTTCCTCGCTCGGACGTTCTATAGACACGGACGCACGCAACGGCGTCCGCGGCTCACTCACCTCCCTGGATGAGCCATCGGCAAGGCGGACCTTCCCCTGGGATCCGCAGCCACGCCCCGAGGGCTCCCCCCTAGCCCTCGGGGCTTTCTTTTTCAGGCGCGTTTTTTTACCCCCGCCGAAAAGACGCCGAAAGCCCAAAGCCGCTAGCATCCCCGCCTGACCCGGCCCATGCCTCCGCCGGGCAAGCGAAAGGTCGCGCCACGTGCAGAAGAAAGGCAAAGCCACTTCCTTCGATATCGCCCACCTGGCGGGCGTCTCCCAGTCCACGGTGTCGCGCGCCCTGCGCGGCAGCCCGCTGGTGAGCGAGGAGACGCGCCTGCGCATCGAGGAGGCGGCCACCCAGCTCAAGTACAAGGTCGACAAGAACGCCTCCAACCTGCGCACCCGCCACTCCGGCACGCTGGCCCTGCTGCTGTTCGAGGACCCCACCGCGGACGACTCGCACATCAACCCGTTCTTCCTGTCGATGCTCGGCTCGATCACCCGCGCCTGCGCCCAGCGCGGCTACGACCTGCTGGTCTCGTTCCAGCAGCTCTCGCACGACTGGCATGCCGACTACGCGGACACCCGCAAGGCCGACGGCATCCTGCTGCTCGGCTATGGCGATTACCTGGCCTATCGCGACAAGCTGGAAAAACTGGTGGCCCAAGGCACCCACTGCGTGCGCTGGGGCGCGGTGCTGCCGGACCAGCCGGATGTCTCGATCGGCTGCGACAACTTCCGCGGCGGCCAGGACGTCACCACCCATCTGCTGGCGCAAGGCTGCCGCCGCATCGCCTTCCTCGGCGACGCCTCCAGCCACTACCCCGAATTCTTCGACCGCTATCGCGGCTATGCCGACGTGCTGGAGAAATCCGGCCTCACCGTCGATCCGGCCCTGCAGGTCAACGGCGAAAGCACCGAGCAGTCCGGCTATACCGCGCTGGAAACGCTGCTGGCCCGCGGTGCGCAGTTCGATGCGGTATTCGCCGCCAGCGACCTGATCGCCATCGGCGCCATGCGGGCCCTGGCCGACCAGGGCCGGAGCATCCCCGGCGACGTCGCCGTGGCCGGTTTCGACGACATCCCGATGGCCAGCTTCGTCAACCCGCAGTTGACCACCGTGCGGCAGGACACGCGCCAGGCCGGCGAGGCGCTGGTCGACAATCTGCTACGGCTGATTCGCGACGAGCCGGCCGAGAGCGCCATGCTGCCGGTGAAACTGGTGGTGCGGAAATCCAGCCTGCGCGAACGCTGACTACGCCGCACCTGGCTCGCGCACCCGCAACACGCACAACCCCGACACGAACAGGCTCCCCCCGCCCAGCACCAGCGCATCGATCGCCTGGCTGTGGAAGAACGCCCGCAGCAGCAAGCCCAGCACACTCGCCGCCAGCAGCTGTGGAATCACGATGAAGAAATTGAAGATGCCCATGTACAGGCCCATCTTGTGCGCCGGCAGGTTGTCCGACAGCAGCGCATAGGGCAGCGACAGGATCGAGGCCCAGGCGAAGCCCACGCCGACCATCGACAGCAGCAGCCAGCGCGGGTCGTGGATCAGCAGCATGGACAAGAAGCCCGCGCCGCCCAGCCACACATTGACCAGGTGGCTGATGCGGATGCCCCAGCGCCGCACCATCCACGGAATCACGATCGCCGCGATCGCGGCAAAACCGTTGTAGGCGGCGAACAGCACGCCCACCCAGTTGGCACCCTCGTTATAGGCGGCCGAACGCGGATCGCTGCTGCCGAAATGCAGCTGGGTCACGCCGGCGGTGGTGTACATCCACATCGCGAACAGCGCGAACCAGGAAAACAGCTGCACCCAGGCCAGCCGGCGCATCGCCTCGGGCATGCCGAACAGATCGCCCAGCACCTGCGCCGTCGGCCCGCGGCTGGCCGTGCGGCCCAGCCAGAGCAGCGCCAGGCCGAACAGGCTCATGCCGCCGGTCAGCAGGTACAGCTCCTTCTCCAGCCTTAAGGCCGCCACCACCAGGGTGAGCGCCACGCCCGCGGCCAGCCAGCGCAGCCCCCAGCGGGAGGCGGCGGGGCGATCGACCACCGTTTCCTCCACCGGGGCGCTGTCGAACGCGGTCAATTCCTCCGGTGGATATTCGCGGGTGGAGCACACCGTCCACAGCACCGAGCCGAGCAGCACGGCGCCGCCGGCATAGAACGCGTAGCGCACCGTATCCGGAATGCCGCTGACCCCCGGCGCATTGCTGACGCCCAGGCGCTCCAGGATCCACGGCAACGCCGAGGCCACCACTGCGCCCAGGCCGATAAAGAAGCTCTGCATCGCATAGCCCAGCGGCCGCTGGCGCGGCGGCAGCTGGTCGCCGACGAAGGCGCGGAACGGCTCCATCGAGATATTGATCGAGGCATCCAGGATCCACAGCAACCCCGCCGCCACCCACAGCGCGGGCGCGTTGGGCATCCACAGCAGGCCCAGCGTGGCCAGCACCGCGCCGACCAGGAAGTACGGCCGGCGCCGGCCCAGCGGCGTCCAGGTGCGGTCCGACAGATAGCCGACGATCGGCTGCACGATCAGCCCCGACAGCGGCGCGGCCACCCACAGCATGGGGATGTCGCCCACCTCGGCGCCGAGGGTCTGGAAGATGCGGCTGACATTGGCGTTCTGCAGCGCGAAGCCGAACTGGATGCCGAGAAAGCCGAAGCACATGTTCCAGATCTGCCAGAACGACAGCGCGGGTTTTCCAATCGTCCTGCTCGTCATGGGGCGGTGCTTCCGGGCGCCAGAGGAGCGATCAGCATATCGCCGACCTCGGCCCGGTTGAGCGGCCCGCCCTCGCCACCCTGCCCGCCGGTGTAATGGGCGAAGTGGCTGAGGTACGACATATTGAAGCCCGGCGCGAGTTCCACGCTGCAATGCTGCCCCTGCTTCGCCGCGAAGCTGCCGCTGGTGGAGCGCTGCCGCCCCACGCTGTGCGGCAGTACCAGCACCACCGGCTGCGCCGGAGCGCCTTCGCAACTGACGCTGGCGATCTGCACGTTGGCGGTAATGCCGGTGTTGATCGGGCCGTGATCGTTGGCGTACTCCAGCGACAATTGGAAGCGGCCGCTGGATGGCGCCGTCCAGCTGCGCGGCCAGGTGCCGCCGACGCGCGCTTCCTCGCCCTTGCATACGCTGGGGCTGTGCAGCGATTCGATGCCATGCGCGTCGACGCGCGTCACGCTGAAGCATTGCTGCGCGGCGGTGCGATCGAGCACAGCGTCGCGCACGGCGCCGCGGCGCGTGCCGTTGACGTACAAGATCAGCTCGCCATCCGCCTGGATCTGCCAGCGCTTGCCGTCGGCCGTTACTTTGGGCGCCTCCGGCGTGGCCGGCGCATTCAGCGGCGCGTCCTGGCGCAGCGGCGGCGCATCCACCTGCACCGCTTTCAGTGCGATCTGGATGCGCTTGCCTTCGCGCTTCTCGCTGCCGCTCACCAGCAAGTTGCCGTCCAGCGTCGCCGGCCGTACCAGCACGATCTCCTGCCCGCCCAGCGCCAGGCTGATCCGCTGCCCGTCGCCGAACAGCATCGGCACCAGCGCCACCGGCAACTTGGGCGTGAGCTTGCCATCGTCGCCCAGGCCGAACACGCCCTGGATCACCATGTCCAGATAAGCGCCCACCGACCACAGCTGCCGCGGCGAATCGACCACCGGCCCGCTGAGCGCACCTTCGTCGACATGCACGGCCTGCGTGGCCAGCTCGAAATTCTCCATGTTCGATCCGGCCAGCGCGGCGCCACGCATCAGCGAGCGCAACTCGTGCTCGATCCGCGCCGGATCGTTCACGGTGCGCGCGGCGCGCAGCGCATAGGCGCTCACAAACGGCCAGATCGCGCGGTTGTGATAGATCGGCTGGTCCTTGCGTTCGGGCCAGATCACTGGACTGCCGGCAGGCCATGTCGGATACGCCGCCAGCGCGGAGCGCGCCTGCTCCGGGCTGGCCACGCCGCTGGTGATGGCCAGCGACAGGCCGAGCAGGTCGTAGGCCTCGTACGGCACCGGATGATCCGCGCCGCCGATGTAGCTCATGTACATGCCGCGGTCGGCACGCCAGAAGTGCGTATTGATCGACTTCTTCAGCGCCCCGGCCTGAGCCTCGTAAGTGGCGGCCGATCCGCCGCGCCGCGGCGCCAGCTTCGCGGCCAGGCGCAGCGCTTCGTAGTGCAGCACGTTGGTGGACAGCGAGAACGACTGGCCGATGAAAGCCACGTTGTTTTTCGTCCACTGTGGATACGTCTGCTCGCGCCAATCCAGGAACGAGGTCTCGCCGCGATACAGCCCCAACGTTTCATCGAAAACGTAGCGCCGGTCCTGCGCCAGCGTATCCAGCAGCGCGCGCCAGGTCTCGTCGGCGAATACCGGATCGTCCAGCAGATGCCGCGCGCCCAGGAACCACACCACGCGATCGGTGCTGATCGGCCAGCTGCCGCCGGAGCCGGTGTCCTGCATCGCGTACAGCCCGTTCGGCACGCCCGGTGCGCGCACATCGGAAAGCTTGAAGCGCAACGAGGCTTTCGCCCGCACGGGATCAAGACGCCACAGCGAGAGATCCACCGCGTACGACAGGTCGCGCGTCCATACGTAATGCCATTTCTCACCCGTCTCGAAGCAGGCGCAGGGAATCGCCTTGCCACGATCGAAGGCGTCGTCGCGAATCGCCTGCACCGAATCCAGGCGCAAGTCGTCCTGCGCCATGGCGAACAGCCCATCGAACAGCGGGCTGGCGGTGTGCGCCACCAGCTTCTGCTTGCCGATAAGGCGTTCGCCGAAGGGGCCGCGCAGCACATAGCTGCCGTCGGAGGCGGCCGCGATGGCCGCCTCCTTGTCCTGCCAATGCACGCCATCGCGCCAGCGGTCCGCCGCTCCCGCGCTGGCGGAAAGCACACCGGCCAGCAGTACCACCGTCAGCATGCGGACACCTTGCACTTGCTCTGCATCGTCATCGGTCTCTGGTCATTGCGCGAGGATCGCGCCGTAATGCCCGTTGACGGACACCACCACGTTGCCGCCGCTCACCGTGTACGTGTTGCCGCTGAGAAGATCGGTGACGGTACTTCCGTTCGCCATGCTGAGCTGCCAAACCGGAACCGTGACCGAATGAGCGGCGCTGTCATTGTTAAGTGCCACCGCAATGCGATGGCTGGCATCGAAGCGGCCATACGCATACAGCTTGTTGCCGTCGTCGGTAAGCAGACTCATGAACGAACCGGTGCGCAAGGCCGCGTACTGGTTGCGGATGCCGATCAGCTTCTGCGTCAGCGCCACCGCCGCATTGGTAGTGGTGCCCTGGCTCCAGTCGAACGTGCGGCGATTGTCCGGATCGTTGCCGCCCTGCATGCCGTACTCGTCGCCGTAGAAAATCGTCGGTGTGCCCACGTAAGTCATCTGGAAGATCAGCGCCAGATAGGTCTTCCAGATATCCCCGCCGGCACGCTGGCCGAAGCGCTGGATATCGTGGCTGTTGAGGAAGTTGGCCATGCTCTGCTGCACGTTGCCCGGATAGTTGGCACGCGTGCCGTGCAGCCAGCTGTCGAACTGACTGGCGGGGATCGAGGCCGCATTGCCGCTGTAATCCAGGCCGGTGATCCATTCCGAGACCGGCTGGGTGAAGCCGTCGTAATTCAGCGCGCTATCCCATTCCTTGCCGTTGCCGGTCCACGGGTTGGCATTGCCCCAGAACTCGCCGAGGATCTCCGCGTTCGCATTCACCGATTTCACCGCCGTGCGCAGCTCGGCCATGATCTGGTGATTGGTGGCGTCGCTGCCGTTGTTGCCACCGGCGTCGATATATTGCGGCGCGTCCAGGCGCCAACCGTCGATGCCGTAGGGCGAAGCGAGCCAGCTCTTCACCACCGAGCTGGCGCTGCCATAGATCTGGTTGCGCACGGCCGAGCCGCTGGCGGCGTAATCGAGCTTGGGCATGGTCGAATAGCCATAAAAGCTCGAATAGCTGTTCGGCCACTGCTGGAACGTGTAGTAGCCGTACCACTGGCTGGAGGTGGACTCATACGCGCCCTGCGTGCTCCACCAGTTATAGCGATCGAACCACTGGCTGGTATCGCCGGTGTGATTGAACACGCCGTCCAGCATCACATAGCCCCTCGGCCCGTTGCTGCTGGCATGCACGTCGGCGATCAGCGCCTGCAGCGTGGTGTTGCTGCCGAACGCCGGATCGACGTGGTAGTAGTCCTCGGTGTCGTACTTGTGATTGGTCGGCGAAGTGAACACCGGGTTGAGATAGACGATGTTCGCGCCCAGCGTCTGCTTGATATAGCCCAGCTTCTGGTCCACGCCAGCCAGGTCGCCGCCGAAGAACACCAGGTTGTTGGAACCGCTGCCGGTGGCGAACACGCTGCCGCCCCAGGCGACTTTCTGGGTGGCTTGCCCACCGTAGCTGTACTGGCCGGTCTGCACGTCGTTGCTGCTGTCGCCGTTGTAGAAGCGGTCCGGGAAGATCTGGTAGATCACGCCGTTCTTCATCCAGTCCGGCGTCTTGAAACCGGGGATCAGGTAGAAGTCGCCGGACGAAGGTTCGCTGCTGCTGGTGCCCGCCGCGTTGTACCAGGCGGTCGCGCTGCCGTCGTTGAGCTGGAAGCGGTAGTACTTCTCGGACGAGCTGGCCGGCACGGTGCCCTGCCAATAGTCGAAGGTGCCGGTCGGGTCGTTCGACGCCCAGTGCATCGCCACCCAGTGGAAGGTGCCGTCGGCGCTGTCGTAGTACTTGATATTGGCGCTGGTGATATCGCTCTTGTAGGTGCGGAAGGTGAGCGTGACGGTCTGTGCGGCCGTGGGCTCGGGGTGGTCGACGAACAGCGGCCCCTGGTCGTGGAACAGGCCGGCCCATTCGACGTTGTTGTCGTTGCTGGCCGCCTGTGCCGCCAAGGGCAGGGCCAGCAGGGCGCAGGCCAATGCAAGGCCGAGTCTGGAACGGTGCATCGCTTCGATCGAACGCATCATGTTGCCCCTCTCATCGGTGGATGGAACAACCCCCTTTCACTTGAATGCCATCGCGCGGCGGAACGGCGTAGGTTGGGGTGAGCAGCAGGCGAACCCCAACGCCGCGCCATGTTGGGGTTCGCCTGCGGCTCACCCCAACCTACGCATTCAGCGCAGCGCGATGTGCTTTGCCTGCCCGGCCGGCACGCGCACCCAGGTCACCGGACCGAAGCGGTCGCTGCCGCGCGCCCAGCCCGCGCCGTCGCTCTTGCGCAATGCCTCTTCGCTTCCTGCATCGCTCAAAGGCTTGCCGTCCTCGCTCACCGCAGCTGCAGCGATGCCGTGCATCTTCACCAGGTACCAGGCCAGTGCGGGCTTGAAGCTTCCTTGCGGCGCGGCGGTTTCGAAGTTCACGCCCTGCTCCGCGCGCTGCACAGCCAGCGTCTGCAGGAAATAGTCGCCGTGCTCGTACGCGTAGGTCGCGCCGTCATCGTCGTAATAGGGGAAGCTGGTGCGCTGCCCGGACGGAAACACTTCCAGCTCGGCTTCGCGCAGCGGCTGCTGCCCCACGTAATCCATCGGCGCCTGCATCGGCACGATCGCACCGTCGCGCACGAACAGCGGGATATCCGTCCAGGTCTTCGCGTCGAGCGCGTAATGGATCTTCTGCCCGCCTGCGTAGGCCTTGCCGCTGGCGTAGTCGAACCAATGTCCCGCCGGCAGATAGATGTCTTTCGTGGGCTGTCCCTGATCCACCACCGGCGACACCAACAAATAATCGCCAAACATCCAGGCATCCACGTCCTCGCGCACGTTCGTGTCGCCCGGCCAGTCGAACAACAGCGGCCGCACCAGGCCCACACCTGTGGTGCGGCGCTGGTATTCGTAGCTGTAGATATACGGAAGCAGCGCATAGCGCAGGCGGATCGCTGCGGCTGCAGCCTTCTCCGCCACCGGCCCATATACCCATGGCTGGCGCTTGATGCCCAGCTCGCCATGCACGCGGAAGATCGGCGTGAACGCACCGAACTGGATCCAGCGCGCGTAGTTCTCCGGCGTCAGTCCGCCGGTTACCGGATCGGCTTGCTTGCTGCTTTTCTGGAAGCCGCCGCCATCCATGCCCCACTGCATGGCGCCGGCATTGATCGCGCTGAGCATGCGCTGGCGTTGCGCCTTCATGCTGGCGAAGCCGGTGGCGATATCGCCGGACCACAGTCCATAGGCGTAACGCTGCGCGCCCAGGTAGAAGTTGCGATTGATCGACCATACGCGATGGTCGCTATAGGCGCGCTGCCCCTCGTACAGCGCACGCTGCATGTTGAGGAACTGTGTGTCGCTGTCGAGCGTGTCGGCCTCGTCGTTCCACCAGCCGGCCATGCCGGTATCGAAGGAGTGCTTCAGCGTGTCGTTGAAGAACCAGGCGCGCGCCGCCGGCAGGTCGAAGTCCAGATCGCGCACGGCCTTGTGCGAGAAATAATCCGGCGCCGGCTTGCTCTGCGCCGACCACAGGCCGTGCTCGGTGGCGTAGCGGCCTTCGATCGTATCCACATGCAGGCGCGGCTTCATGATACCGGTCAGGTGCATGCCTTTCGCCTCGAGCGCCGTTTTCAGGCTGCCGTTGGCACCGCCGGGAAACTTGTCGGGGTTCCAGCGAAACTCACCGTACTGATCGGCGCCCCAGGCCTTCCAGTCGAAATCCAGGGTGAAGTTGTCGATCGGGATGTGCTTGGTGCGATAGGTATCCACCAATTGCAGCAACTCGCGCTGGTCGATGCCCCACTGGCTGTTGGTGAAGCCCATGGCCCATTTCGGGAACAACGGCGAACGCCCGCTCACCCGCGCCAATGCCGCGAACACGGCCTTGGGCGGACCCAGGAACACATACACAGTGTGGATCGCCTGCCCGTTTCGGCCACGCGCGCGAACACTGCCGCCATCCAATTCGAAGCTCGCGCCCTCGGCATCGGCAAGCAGGCCGTAACCGGCCGTGCTCCACACGAACGGCGCACCGGCAAACCCTTGCTCGCCCGCCTTGGCCATCTGCTTGCCGGCGCGCTGCAGGCCAGCGTCGGCGCGCTCGAAGGCACCGTAGCCGTGGATGCCGTACAGCGGATCGGCCGCGGCATGGCCGGCCTGCACTTCGCCACGCCCCAGCGCGGCAAGCTCGACGCTCAACAGTTCATGGCCATCGCGCAGCGCGACCAGGCTGCCGTCGCGCAGCATCCAGCGCAAAGCCGGGTTGGCATCGCTTCCGGAGGGCGCATGGTCATCGAGTGCGGGATCGACTACCACCGTGGACGCCGCCTTCGCGCCATCTTTCGGCACGAACGACAGCCTGGCGATATCCGGCGAGAGGTAGTGCACCGTCACCGTGCCCTGCGCCAGCTGGAACGCTGCTGACGTTTTCACTTGCCGCGCATCGTCCGCGGGTTGAGCCGCCACCGTCATCGCGAACGCTCCAAGCAAGGCAAGAGTCAACGCGCGGTGGCGCATGCTCACTGCAGCACCACCGTGGCATACGCAGGCAAGCTGAGTTCGCCGTTGGCCAGCGTCGCGCCCGGCACGGTATGCAAGCGAATGGCGGAGAACACCTTGGCGCTATCCGCATCGAGCTTGAAGCTGCCCGGCTGGCCCGAAAGGTTGTGCACCACCAGCGCACGGCTGTCGGCCGTAGCGCGCTCATAGGCCACCAGCGCGGGCTTGCCGGTGGCGACCACGCGCAGACTTCCATCGCGCAGAGCCGGCACTTCCACACGCCAGTGGATCAGCGTGCGATACAGATTGAGCAACGAGTCCGCCTTGTCCTGCTCGGCCTGCACCGACACCTCGCCGCCCTGCTTCTCGCTGTACGACTTCCAGCGGCTGTCGCCCGGCGCCGCCGCCGTGCGCTGCCAGCGCATCGGTTCGCGCAGGTTCTCGTCCGGCTTGCGGCCGAGCATGCCCAGCTCCTCGCCGTAGTAGATGTACGGCCGGCCCGGCAGGGTCAGCAGCAGCGCCGCGGCGGTGCGCATATGGCGCAGGTTGCCGCCGAGCTGGCTGAGCACGCGTTCCTGGTCGTGATTGGTGAGGAACGGTGCGTCGGTGTAGCCGTTGCCCGCGGCGGCGTTGAACGCGGCATAGGTCTCCGTCAGCAACGCCGGCAGCTTGCCGGCCTGTTCCTGCTTCGCGCTGGCAATCAACTGTTCCGCCAGCGGGAAGTCGAACACCGAGCCGAGCGCCGGCAGATAAGGCGCCAGTTCGCCCGGCTGCTTCGCCGACACCTCGCCGACCAGATACACATCCGGCTGCGCCTGCCGCAGCCCCTGGCGGAATTCGCTCCACCACTGGGCGTTCTTGCGGATCACCGCCGGCTGGCCGTTGTCGCTCTTCAAGTCGTCGTAGATATGCCGCGCGGCATCGAGGCGGAAACCGGCCACACCCTTGTCGAGCCAGAACTTGCCGATCGAGATCATCTCGCGGCGCACTGCCGGTTCGTCGTAGTTGAGGTCCGGCATCGCACCAGTGAAGTCACCCAGGTAATGCTGCTTGCCATTGGCATGCCAGGCCGGGCCATCCACCGCGCTGATCGCCTTCAGGTCGGTGTCCTTGCCAGCCCAGGTATACCAATGGCGGTACGGGCTTTTCGGATCGAGTGCGGACTTGAACCACGGATGCTGGTCGCTGCTGTGGTTGATCACCAGGTCGATGATCACCTCGATGCCGCGCTTGTGCGCTTCGCTCAGCAGGCGCTCGAAATCGGCCATGTTGCCGTACTGCGGGTTGATACCCTGGTAGTCGGTGACGTCGTAGCCGTGATAGCTGGGCGAGGGATTGATCGGCATCAGCCAGATCCCGCTGACGCCGAGCGACTGCAGGTAGTCGAGCTTGGCAGTCACGCCGTTGAGGTCGCCGATGCCGTCGCCGTTGGTGTCGTACCAGGCGCGCACGAAGATCTCGTACCACACGCCGGAGCCCTGGCTTTTCGGTGTGGTGGGAGCGGTGGCGAGCGGGGTGGAGTCGGCGGCGTGCACGACACTGGCGCCAAGCGCGAGAACAAAAGCAACGGTCAGACGACTTAGTGCGCGAAACGACATGGCTTGCTCCAATCAGTACGCCAGGCCGAGCCTCGATGCCTGGCTAAGGAATCCCTCTCCCATCGGGAGAGGGTGCCGGCAGGCGGGTGAGGGTTCGGCCAGCGCGCAACGTTGAGGCTTCGCCGCACCCTCATCCGCCTGCCGGCACCTTCTCCCAATGGGAGAAGAAAATCACTCGGGAGAGTGCGCGCAAATGAACACGCGACTCTCCCGATCGTCGCTTACAGCTTGAACTCCACACCCAGATAGCTGGTGCGCCCGAAGTACTGGATGGTCCCGGTCTGCGATGGATCCGAGCCGAAGTAAGTCTTGGTCGGCTGGTCGCTGAGGTTGAGCATCTGGTAGACGATGCGCCACTGCTTGTTGACGTCGTACGAGGCCTGGAGGTCGTACACCGTCTCCGAGGCGAAGGTCACCATCTGGTTAGTCACCGACATCTGCGTGTCCGAGGCGAACTTCGAGCGATAGTTGCCGGACAGGCGCGCCGAGAACGGACCGTTGTCGTAGAACACCGCCAGGCTGGCCACGCGCTTGGACAGGCCCGGCAGGCCGATGTAGGAGGTCGGGCCGCCCAGCGTGGTCGGATTGCTGACCGAGCTGTCGGTATAGGCCACGTTGGCCTGCACGCCAAGGCCCTTCCACATGCCCGGCAGGAAGCCGGTCTTGGAGAAGGACGCTTCCACGCCGCGCACCAGGCCGCCCTTGGCGTTGTAAGCCGTCTGGTACTGGCCGTTGAGATACGGCTTCTGCGTCGTCGGGTCGATCGGCACGGTGATGCCGGCCGAAGCGAAGTCGTAGTTGTTGTAGGTGACCGCCTGGATGAACGACTTGATCTTCTTGAAGAACACGCCGCCGCTGATTACGCCGGTGGAGTCGTCGAAGTAGTGTTCGAAGGTGGCGTCGTACTGGGTGGCGCGCAGCGGATCGAGGAGCGGACTGGTGCCACCCCATACGTTGTAGTGACCGTTGTCCACCCATGAACCGGAACCGGCCATCATCTGGTTGATCGGCGGGCGGGCCAGCACCTTGCCGGCGGAGAAGCGCGCCTGGTCGTTGTCGGTAACGTGGTAGATCAGATTCAGCGAGGGCAGCCAGTCGGAGTACTTCTTGCCGACAGTGAGCGGCGCGTAGTCGAGGCTGGTATTGCCGTTGCCATCGGTAATCGGCACGCCGGCGCCGTTGCCGACCTGCTGCAGGCCGTAGCTGTCCTGCTTCTGGTGCGAGTAACGCACGCCGATGTTGCCGGTCAGGTCGTGATCGAACAACTGGGTGGCGATGTCGGCCATGAAGTACAGGTCGCGCGTCTGCTCGTTCACCTGGCCGCTCTGGATCATCGACCAGCTCTGGTCGGTGATGTTCTTTACCGGGTTGGCGGTGATGCCGTGCGCGGCGAGGATCGCCGGGCCGTTGAGCTGCATGAAGCAGGGATAGCGCGAGAAGTCACCCTTCCAGCAGGTCAGCTTGGCCGCGCCGGCCGGAATGCTCAGCGGCCCGCCCTTGCTCTTGTCGGTGCCCCACTCCGAACCGTACACGTAGACCTCGCGGTCGGCGTTGTAGTTGTGGTTGTTCGCGTAGAAACCGAATTCGATCGCCGACAGGAACGAACTGTTGGGCAGGTCGTACTTCACGTCGCTGCGGAACGCCTTCATCTTGTCGTGGTAGATGTAGGGATACACGCCATAGCGCGACAGGCCCAGCGTGCCCAGGTCGGTGTACTGGCCCGGATTGCCGTAGGCCACGTCGCCGAGCTGGCGGCCACGCAGCTGATAGGTGACCGACTGCGCCGCCAGCGTCGGATTGGCGGTGCCCAGGCCGACGTACGGATCGGCCGTGGTGTCCACGTTGATCTCATGGCTGGAGGCGCGCGACAGCGACACATCCGAATTCACGTGCCAGTTGCCGTGGTTCCACTTCAGATTCAAGCCGCTGGTGAACACGCTGGTGCGCGTGGTGTAGTTGTCGGCGGTGGTCTCGTTGGAGAACTGCTGGTTGCCGCCGGTGCCGGTCACCGTGCCGCCGGTCAGCGTGCCGTGCGGACCGAGCACGCCGTTGGTGACGGTGGCGCCGCTCTGGTAGATGTTCTGCGTGCGGAAGCCGTAGCCGAACGAGGCGTTCTTGAACTTCGAGTAGAACGCGTCGCCGCTGAGGGTCAGTTCATCGGTGGGCTTCCACACGATGGTGGCGATCTCGCCGGTGCGGCGCTCGCTGCCGCCGTTCTGCTGCAGCTGCAGGCCCTGGGTCAGGTAAGCCTGGCGGCCGTCGGACAGCGTGTACTTGTTGCCGTCGGAGGCCTCGCCCACGAACTGCTCGGACACATGCGGCTGATACATCTGCGCCACGCCCAGGCCTACACCCAGGGTGTTGTCGAGAAACTTGCCCTGGTAGGCCGCACTCAGGCGATAGCCCTTCGAGCTGGCGCCGGCCACGTCGTTGGCGCGGTCGTTGTAGCTGCCGCGCGCATCGACGTTGAAGTTCTGCTCCTTCGGTGCTTCCAGCGGATTGGCCGTCTGCATGCCGATGGTGCCGCCCACGCCGCCGGTGATCAGCGAGGCCTGGGTGGACTTGTACACCGTGGCCATGTTGATCAGCTCGGACGGGTACTGGTCGAACTGGATGTAGTTGCTGCCGCTGGTCGACGGCTGCTCGCGGCCGTTGAGCGTGGTCTGGATGAAGTTGCCCGACAGGCCGCGGATGTTCACCTGCGAGGCCTGGCCGGCGATGCGCTCGGCGGACACGCCCGGCAGGCGGGTCAGCGCGTCGGCGATCGACTGGTCGGGCAGGCCGCCGATATCGGCGGAGGTGATCACGTTCTGGATGGTGTCGGCGTAGCGCTGGTAGTCGATCGACTTCTGCACGCTGTTGCTGTAGCCGGTCACGGTGATGCCGGCGAGGCTCTTGGCGAGCTGCTCTTCGCTGCTTTTCTTGCGGCCGTCCTGGTCGGTGGACGCTGCGTCCTGGGCGGGCGCGGCGGCGGGCGGCGCCGCGGCGGGCGTGCCGTTATCCGTGCCGGCCGGAGCCGCCTGGATGCCGAAGGTGAAGCACAAGCCGGCCGATGCCAGCGCCATGGCCAATACGTTGCGTTTCAGGATCACCTTGTCCCCTCCCCAGGGTTTGAATCGTTACTGCGGTGCAGGCTCGCACGGGTGTTGCGGCCGGCTTGTCGTGTGAATCGCGCTTTCACGTGGCGGCCATGGTAGGCCCGGCTTTCCGAGGGGGATGCAGTTATGCATACGTATTCATAGGTCGGTTTTTTTGTGCAGTCGTGACAAAAAGCTTGCGGCGCAGACGCCATGTGCGATCTGTGCAAGCACCTTCGACAGCGCCGATCGATCGCTCGCGACTCCGTACTTGCCACGATCCAAGCGATGAGCCGACGCGCGGCGCCAAAGCCATGCACGCGCGCTGCTGCGCTGCAAAATCCTCATTTCCTGAATACGTATGCATGAAACCCGTCGCCGCCACGAGCTGCCTTTAAGCTGCCCCGCAACCTGCGCAACGGCTTGCCGCCGTGTGCGCGAAAAGAGCTTCGGGACGACGGGACATGAGTGAAACACCCTGGTGGCGCGGAGCCGTCATCTACCAGATCTACCCACGCAGCTTCCTGGATACCGATGGCGATGGCGTGGGCGACCTGCCCGGCATCGTCGAGCGCCTGGACTACGTCGCGGGCTTAGGGGTGGATGCGATCTGGATCGCGCCGTTCTTCCGTTCGCCGATGGCCGACTTCGGCTACGACATCGCCGACTACCGCGCGGTGGACCCGCTGTTCGGCAGCATCGAAGACTTCGACCGCCTGCTGGCCAAGGCGCATGCGCTGGGCCTGAAGGTGATGATCGACCAGGTGCTCAGCCACACCTCCGACCAGCACGCATGGTTCAAGGAAAGCCGCAGCGGCCGCGACAACCCCAAGGCCGACTGGTACGTGTGGGCCGACGCGAGGGACGACGGCACGCCGCCCAATAACTGGATGTCGCTGTTCGGCGGCGTGGCCTGGCAGTGGGAGCCGCGGCGCGGGCAGTACTACCTGCACAACTTCCTGACTTCGCAGCCGGATCTCAACTTCCACCATCCCGACGTGCAGCGCGCGGTGCTGGACAACGTGCAGTTCTGGCTGGACAAGGGCGTGGACGGACTGCGCCTGGACGCGATCAACTTCTGCTTCCACGACCGCCAGCTGCGCGACAACCCGCCCAAGCCGCAGGCGATGCGCGTGGGCCGCGGTTTCAGTCCGGATAACCCGTACGCGTTCCAGTACCACTATTACAACAACACGCAGCCGGAGAACCTGGCGTTTCTCGAAGAGCTGCGCGGGCTGCTCGACCGCTATCCCGGTGCTGCGGCGCTGGGCGAGATCTCGTCGGAGGACTCGCTGGCGACCATGGCCGAATACACCAGCGGCCATCGCCTGCACATGGGTTACAGCTTCGAACTGCTCACCAACGATTTCAGCGCGGCGCATATCCGCGGCACGGTGGAGCAGCTCGAAGCGCAGATGACCGAAGGCTGGCCGTGCTGGGCCATCTCCAACCATGACGTGGAGCGCGTGCTCAGTCGCTGGGGCAACGGCGATGCGTCGGTGCGCCTGGCCAACATGCTCACCGCGATGGTGTGTTCGCTGCGCGGCTCGGTGTGCGTGTACCAGGGCGAAGAACTGGCGCTGACCGAAGCGGACGTGCCGTACGAAGCGATGCAGGACCCTTACGGCATCACCTTCTGGCCCACCTTCAAGGGCCGCGACGGCTGCCGCACGCCGATGCCCTGGGACGAGTCGGCCCACGCCGGCTTCAGCAGCGGCGCGCCGTGGCTGCCGGTGCCGGCCGGCCATCGCGCCCTGGCGGTGTCGCGGCAGGAGCTCGATCCGGCCTCGGCGCTGCACGGTTTCCGTGGCTTCATGCAATGGCGGCATGCACAGGCCGAGTTGCGCTGGGGCGAGATCCGTTTCCTCGATACGCCCGAGCCGGTGCTGGCTTTCACGCGCACGCATGCGGGCCAGACGGTGCTGGCGGCGTTCAATCTCGGTCCGTCGCTGGTCGAAGTGGCGCTGCCCGTATCCGGCGAGCGCATCGATGGCCATGGCCTGGCCGAGGGCACGCTCGAACACGGCCTGCTGCGCCTGCCGCCGCACGGCCTGCTGTTCGCCCGCATTTCCTGAGCGGGGTTATGATCGGCGCATCGTGTCGAAAGGAGCTTCAACATGCGCGCAGTCCTGATCGTTCTTGGCCTGGTCCTGGTCGCCGCCGGTATCTGGGTGCTGGCCGGACAAGCCACCTACCAGCAGACCGATACGCTGGTGCAGCTGGGCTCGGCGAAGATCACCGCCACGCATGACAAGGCGGTGCCGACGTGGATGGGGATTGCAGGGATCGTGGTCGGTGCGCTGCTGGCGATCGGCGGCTTCGTGCGCAAGGGTTGAAGCGAAAACGTCGGACGTAGGTTGGGGTGAGCGCAGCGAACCCCAACGTTCGCTGCGTTCCGGCGTTGCCAATGTTGGGGTTCGCTGCGCTCACCCCAACCTACGCCGGCGCCGCTACAAGGGCGTGAGGTTGGCGTACGCCGCCACCAGCCACTTGCTGCCCGCATCCTCGAAATTGATCTGCAGGCGCGTATGCGCGCCGCTGCCTTCCGCGCTCACCACCACGCCTTCGCCGAAGCTCGGATGGCTCACGCGCTGGCCGAGCTTCACCGGCAGATCCTCCTGCAGCGACGCCGCCGGCTCGGCGAAACGTCCCGCATACAACGGTCGCGTCACCTGCACGCGCGGGCGCACTTCGTCGATCAGGTCCGGCGGCACCTCGGCCAGGAAGCGCGACGGCCGCGCCAGCATCTCCACGCCGTGCATGCGGCGCGACTCGGCATAGGTGATCACCAGCCGCTCGCGCGCACGCGTGATGCCGACATAGGCAAGCCGGCGCTCCTCTTCCAGCCGGCCCTCGTCCTCGACCGAACGCTGGCTGGGGAACAGGCCTTCTTCCATGCCGACCAGGAACACCACCGGAAACTCCAGGCCCTTGGCCGAATGCAGCGTCATCAGCTGCACGCAGTCGTCCCACGATTCGCCCTGCCCTTCGCCGGCTTCCAGCGCCGCATGCGAGAGGAAAGCCGACAACTCGCTCAGGCCCGCTTCGATATCTTCCGCGGTCGGCTCGAAGCGGCTGGCCACGTTGACCAGCTCGTCCAGGTTCTCCACCCGCGACTCGGCATTGCCGCGGCTGTCCTTCTCGTAGAAGTCGCGCAGGCCGGTGTGCGCGATGGCGTGTTCCATCTGCTCGGACAGCGCCAGCGCGGTCGCTTCCGTGTCGCCGTCGGCCTTGCCCGCGAAGGTGCGCGCCATCTCGTCGATCATCTGCAGGAAGGCTTTCACCGCGTTCTTGGCACGGCCGGCCAGTTCGCGGCCGGTGGTCAACTCGTTCAACGCCGCTTCCCACATCGACGTGCCTTCGCCGCGCGCGCGCTTGCGCAGCGCGTCCAGCGTGCGGTCGCCGATGCCGCGCGGCGGGGTGTTCACCGCACGCTCGAAGGCCGGGTCGTCGTGACGGTTGGCGGACAGGCGCAGGTAGGCCAGTGCGTCCTTGATTTCCGCGCGCTCGAAGAAGCGCAGGCCGCCGTACACGCGGTACGGGATGTCGCGCTGGATCAGCTGCTCTTCGAAGTTGCGCGACTGCGCGTTGGAGCGGTACAGGATGGCGCAGTCGCGCGCGTTGCCATGTTCGGCGATGTATTCGCGGATGCGCTCGATCACATAGCGCGCCTCGTCCTGCTCGTTGTACGAGGCATACACCGCGATGCGCTCGCCGTCCTCGCCGTCCGTCCACAGCTGCTTGCCGAGGCGGCTGCCGTTGCGCGCGATCACCGCGTTGGCGGCCTTGAGGATAGTGGAAGTGGAGCGGTAGTTCTGTTCCAGCTTGATGGTCCTGGCGCCGGGAAAATCGCGCAGGAACTGCTGCACGTTCTCCACCTTGGCGCCGCGCCAGCCGTAGATGGCCTGGTCGTCGTCGCCCACCACGAACACTTGTCCCGCGCTGCCGGCGAGCACGCGGATCCATGCGTACTGCAGCGTGTTGGTGTCCTGGAATTCGTCGATCAGCAGATAACGCCAGCGCTGCTGGTAATGCTCCAGCACCGCGGGGTTCTTCAGCCACAGCTCGTGCGCGCGCAGCAGCAGCTCGGCGAAGTCGACCAGGCCGGCGCGCTGGCAGGCTTCTTCATAGGCCTGGTAGATCTGCACGAAGGCGCGCGTCACCGGATGATCGCGATGCTCGATGCTGTCCGGACGCTTGCCTTCGTCCTTCCAGCTGTTGATCTGCCAGGTGGCCTGGCGCGGCGGGAACTTCGCCTCGTCCAGGCCCAGCCCCGCGACCACACGCTTGACGATGCGCTGCTGGTCGTCGGCGTCGAGGATCTGGAAACCTTCCGGCAGTCCCGCCTCGCGCCAGTGCCGGCGCAGCAGCCGATGCGCGATGCCGTGGAAGGTGCCGACGGTGAGGCCTTGCGTGCCGGCGCCGATCAAGGCATCCAGGCGCCCGCGCATTTCGCCGGCGGCCTTGTTGGTGAAGGTCACCGCCAGGATCGCCCACGGCGGCACCTGCAGCACCTGGGTCAACCAGCCGATGCGGTGGGTCAGCACGCGGGTCTTGCCGGAACCGGCGCCGGCGAGCACGAGATAGTGCCCGGGTTGCGCGCAGACGGCTTCGCGCTGCGCGTCATTGAGCTTGTCGATCAAATGCGAGACATCCATCCGGCAATTGTAGCCGGCCCGCGGTCGTAGGTTGGGGTGAGCCAACGGCGAACCCCAACGAGCGCTCGAACTTGTTTCCCCGCTGAACGCAAGAACCTGTCCGCGAACCGCGGACGCGAAATGCCGGTCTCCAGCTGGCCCCCACTCGCAAGCTGCCGTCATGAACTGGTCGCCCAAGACGAAACCGCTGGACCACGATATCTGCGTCCACATCTTCACCGCCTCGGCCGCGATGGTCGGCGTGTGCATCACCGTCATCGGCATCCTGCGCGTCGCCGTATCGATGCGCCGCATCGACCTGATCGGCAACGACCTGCTGGCGCTCAACACCATCCTCTACCTGCTGGCCTGCCTGCTCTCGTACTGGGCGCTGCGCACGCGCAGCCTCAGCCGCAATCACCGGCTGGAGCGGGTTTCCGATGTGCTGTTCCTGCTGGCGCTGACCCTGACCACGATCAACGCGGCCTTCCTCACCTGGGCGGTGTCGAAAGGCTGAAGCCGCGCCTTACTGGGGCAGGCGCGGCACGCCGTGTTCGCTGCGTTCCTCGACCGCGACCGGACGCGTGTCCAGCCGCGGGCCGCGCAGCTTGTCCTGCGGCAGCGGCGTCACCGCGGCGCCGCGATGCAGGGCCAGCGCATTGCGGTAGCACTGCTTGGCCAGCGCGTCGTCGCCTTCGCCGGCGTAGGCGTCGCCCAGCGCTTCCCACACTTCGGCGGTGGGCTTGAGCGCGAGCGAGCGTTCCAGATACGGGTGCGCCTTGCTCCACAGCTTCAGGCGCACGCACATGCGGCCCAGGGTGAGCAGCAGGTACGGATCGTTCGGATGCGTGTCGAGCCAGCCCTCGGCGCGGCGCAGGCGCGCGTCGAGGCTGTCGTCGCCGAGCACGCCGTAGGTTTCGATCAGCAGCGGCGACCAGTCGCGGCGCAGCGCCGATTCCACTTCGTCCATCGCCGCCAGCGCCATGCCGTAGCCGGCCGCGGCGCGCGCATAGGCGTCGATCGCGGCCGGCGCGCGGCGCTGGGCTTTCGGCAGCTGCGACCACAATTGATTGAGCGCGGCGCCGTCCGGCGCGGCGCGCAGCGAGGCGGCCAGCACCTGGCCTTCCAGCACCGCGTAGTTCTTGCTGCCGAGTGCGCCGCTTTTCTGCAGCGGCTCCAGCGCCTCGCGGGCGCGGCGGAAATCGCCGCTATCCAGCGCGGCAATCGCGATTTCGCGCCAGCCGCCAGGGCTGAGCGTGCCGGCGTCGGCTTCCGGCGCCAGCAGCGCCAGCGCTTCCGCGGCCTTGCCGTCACGCCGCAGCACGCGGGCGCGCAGCACGCGCGCTGCACGCGGCGATGACTGGCTGGCTTCGGCCAGCGCTTCCAGCGCGCGGCCGTGTTCGCCGCGGCGCGAAGCCGCTTCGGCGGAGGCGAGCAGCGCGGGGCCGCGCAGGCTGTCCAGGCGCGAGGCGCGGTTGAGATCGCGCTCGGCGTCGCCGTGGCGGCCTTCCATCAGCGCGACCAGGCCATCGCCCAGGCGCTGCCGGCTGATCCGCCGATGGCGGCGCGACAGCGCGCCGAACGGCCAGCGCAGCAGCCGGACGGCCAGCGCGAGCAGGCCCCAGATGACCAGCAGCGCGACCACGGCAGCGACCACCGACATCTCCGCCTGCCAGCCGCGCAGCTGCACCAGCACATAGCCCGGGTCCGCGGCCACCCAATGCCAGCCGAATGCGGCAACCGCGGCGACGGCCACCAGCAGCAGGATCCAGCGCCACAGGTTCATGGCTTGGCCCCGGCTTCGGGCTTCGCTTCCGGCTTCGCTTCAGCAGTGGCGGGACGCAGCGCATGCACCGCGCGCAGGTTGCGCAGCTCGGCCAGCGCCGCACCCAGCTGCACCGGCGCGATGGCCGGGAGTTGGCGTTCCAGTTCGTTGAACCTGGCGCGCGCCTGTTGCACCGCCGGCGCATTCGCGTCGAACTGCGCGGCGAGATTGGCGTCGGCGCGCTTGAGCGCAGCCGCGTAACCCTCGGCGTCATAGGCCAGCAGCGCGGCCTGCGCCTGGGCCAGGTCCAGGCCGACCAGTTCGCGTGCAAAGCGTGCATCGGCGACCGACAACGGCGCGTTGTTCGTGCGCTGCACGCGGATCACGTCGCCCAGCGAACGGCGCACGCGCGCCCAGGCGGTGTCGTCGGCAACCGCGCCTTCGGCACGATCGAGCGGCTTCAATGGCCACGTCGCCGAGGCGGCGCGCAATTCGGTGAGCGCATCGAGCGCCGCGGCCTGGCCGGCCGGCTGGCTCTTGGCGAGCGCTTCGCGTTCGGCGCCGATGCTCTGGCGCAGGCCGGAGAACGCGCCATCGTTCACCGCGGCGAGGGTCTGGTCGGCCAGCGCGTAGGCCGCGGCGGCGCCCTGCGCGTCGTGGAACAGCGCGTAGCGTTCCTTGCCCATGCGCAGCAGCGTTTCGGTTTCGTCCAGCAGCATGCCGTCGTGGCCGGACAAGGTCTTGTCCGACAGCTTGGCGACGGCGTCTTCCAGATTGCGCGTGCGCTCGGACTGACCGAGCAGTTCCTCGCGCAGCGAACGGTTGACCTGGTCGGCGTCGCCCAGGCGCTGGCGCAGCAGGCCGCGCTCGTTCTCCACCGCTTCGAGCGCGCGCTCCATGTTGGCGACACGCGTCTCCAGCCCGGCGGCGGTCTGGGTGGCGCCGCGTACGCCGGTTTCCTGCACGTACTGGCGCCAGCCCACGTAGCCGGTGCCGCCGAGGGCGACCAGCGCGAGCAGCGTGGCAAGGGCGACGGTGCCGCCGCGGCGCGGCGCGGCGGAAGGGGCGGGCGCGGGCGCGCCGCTCGATGACATGGCGTTGTCCTGGCTCATGCGCGCCATGCTAGCAGCCCAGGTGCGCCGGTTCGCATCAAACGGGCGTGAAAAGCGTGCGTTTCTAGCGCCGCGCGGCCTCGGCCAGCAGATCCGCCGCCAGCGCCGATGCAGCGATGCGCACGCGCGTGAACCCCGCGGCCCGCGCCGCCGCGGCCAGCCGTTCGCTGCTCGCCACCGCGGTGGCCGCGCACAGCCGGGCCCAGGCGGGCGGCGGCAGCAAGGCGTGCAGATGCTCCAGCGCCTCGGCGCTGGAGAGCAATACGCGTGCCGAGCGCGGCAGTGCCGTTACCGCATCGACATGCCGGCGCAACAGCCGCGGTGCCACGCGGCGATACACGTGCAGCTCGCGCAGCTCGGCGCCGCGCGCGGCGAATTGTTCGCGCAGCAGGCCACGCCCGCCCGGTGCGCCGATCAGCGCCACGCGGCGCCCGCCCAGCTCGCGCAGCGCCGGCTGCTGCAGCAGCCCTTCGCTGTCCTGGCGCTGCGGCGCGAGCGCCGCGATGCCATGCCGGCGCAGCGCGCGCGCCGTGCCCTGCCCCACTGCCAGCACCGTGGCGCGCGTACGCAGCGGGGCCAGCTTCGCGGCGAAACGCACGGCGGCGGGACTAGTGAAGACCAGCACCTCGTCACGCAGCGCAGCGCGCAACGCCGCCGCCACCGCAGGCGGGTCCTCGGCGCCGCGCAGCGACAGGCCCGGCAGCACCAGCGGCTCGCCGCCAAGTGCGCGCACCCGGCGCACCAGCGCCGTGGCGGTGCCCGCGGGCCGGGTGATCACCACCACGCGGCCAGCAAGCGGAGAGGAAAGCTGGGTGCGGGCTCGACTCATGGCTGACCAGGAAGGGGAACGCCCGGAGTGTAGCGAGGGAGCGCCGATGAAGAACGCGCCTTCTTGCGACCGCGACTTGCGGCCCATCCCCCCCGCCCCATCCGCCACGCTAAACTCGGCGGCTCCCCATCCCCCGCATCCCCACATCGCATCCTTCGTATGAGCATCACTGCTTCGTCCGCCCAGGACCTGATCGCCTTCATCCGCGACTCGATCCCCCTCGCGCACAGCATGGACCTGCGCCTGCACAGCCACGATACGGACCATCTGGCCATCGCCGCCCCGCTGCCGCCGAACATCAACGACAAGGGGTGCGCCTTCGGCGGCAGCCTGGTCAGCCTGATGACGCTCAGCGGCTGGGGCCTGGTCGAGCTGGAGCTGCGCCGGCGCGGCTTCGACTGCGATGTGTTCGTCGCCGAATCGAGCGTGCACTACCTGGCACCGGTGTGGGAGGACTTCCTCAGCGAGGCCCGGCTGGGCGCGCATGCGGACTGGGAGGCCTTCTTCCACACCCTGCGCACGCGCGGCCGCGCACGCATCGAGGTGGCCTGCCGCGTGCCCGGCGAGCAGCCGGACAAGCCAGCCGCCACGCTGAGCGCGCGCTTCGTCGCAAAACGCAGGGACTGAAGCAACCCATCCGCTGTGCCGCTTGCGGCAGAATGGGCGGGTCTTCCTTGGGGGAAAGCGCCATGCGCCGCCTGCTCGTCCTTGCTGTCCTGCTGTTTACCCTGCTGTTCACCCTGCTGCTTTCGAGCTGCGCCTCCGACAAGCGCAACATGGCGCTGACCAATACGCTCAACGCCTATGCCGGCGTGGTCCGCTGGGGCGATTTCGGCAATGCGCTGCAGTTCGTCGACCCCAAGGTGCGCGCCGAGCACCCGCCGAGCCCGCTGCAGATGTCGCGCTACGAGCAGTTCCGCGTGACCGGCTACGACGACGGCAACGGCCCCTCGCCCGGCGCGGAGAACGAAGTGCGCCAGGTGGTCGCGATCAGCATGGTCAACAACAACACCCAGGCCGAGCGCACCGTGATCGACCGCCAGACCTGGCATTACGACCCGGCGACCAACCATTGGTGGCTGATGTCGGGGCTGCCGGATATCACGGCGGCGCAGTAACCCTCGACTCAGTTCCCGAACTGGAACCCTTCTCCCTCTGGGAGAAGGTGGCGGCAGCCGGATGAGGGTACGGGCGAAGTGATACGCCCCACTCTGCCCGAACCCTCACCCCAGCCCCTCTCTCTCACGGGACTACCTTCGGGTCGCCGACGGGAGAGGGGCTTACCCCGTATAATTGCCAGTTCACTCTGCTGACCTGCACCCGCGGAACCCATTCGAATGAACGATTTCCTGCACAAACTGCCCCAGTTCATCGGCAACCATCTCGCGCTCGCCGCGCTGTTCGCGATCCTGCTGGTGGCGATCATCGTGCTGGAATTCATGCGCCTGCTGCGCAAGTACAAGGAGCTGACGCCGGCCGGACTCACCCTGCTGATCAACCGCGAAAGCCCGCTGCTGATCGACCTGTCCGCCTATGCCGACTTCGAGAAGGCCCACGTGCCGGGCGCCCGCCACGTCGCCATGAGCCAGTTCGACCCCGAGCAGAAGGACCTGGCCAAGGCCAAGGAACTGCCGGTAGTGCTGATGGACAAGGACGGCCGCAGCACGGACAAGGCCGCGCAGCGCCTGATCAAGGCCGGCTTCGGCAAGGTCTACACCCTGGGCGGCGGCGTGCTGGCGTGGCAGCAGGCGCAGTTGCCGGTGGCCAAGGGCAACAAGTAAGGCCCTCGCGGCAACCGCCGGTCCGATAGCGCGCCTGAGGGCGCGCTTTTTCGTTTGGGAGCCCGCTCAGGCGTGGGCCAGGCCGGCGCGGCCGGCCAGGATCTGCGCCAGCACGTCCGGCGCGTACTCGAAGGAGTCGTAGTACAGGCGCTCTTCCGGCAGTCCCGCCTCGAGGAAGCGCTTGCGGCCCGCATCGATCATCGCCGGCGGCCCGCTCATATAGACGTCGTGGCCGGACAGGTCCGGCAAATCCTCCAGCACCGCCTCGTGCACCAGGGCCATGCGCAGGCCGCTGGCCGCGGCCTGTTCCGGATCCGACAGCACCGGATGGAAGCGCAGCGCATGCGCCGTGCGTTCCCAGCCGCGCGCCAGCTCGATCAGGTACAGATCGGCCGCGTTGCGCGCGCCCCAATAGATTTCCATCGGCCGGCGCGTGCCCAGCGCGACGAAGTGCTCCACGATCGCCTTCACCGGCGCGAAGCCGGTGCCGCCGGCCATGAACACCATCGGCCGCTCCGAATCCTCGCGCGGAACGAAGGTGCCCAGCGGCGCCTCGATGCGCAGCGTGTCGCCGACGCGCAGGCCCTCGGCCACCCACGAGGTGAAGCCGCCGCCGGCCACGTGGCGCACGTGCATTTCGATCGAACCGTCCGCGCGCGGCCCGCCGGCGATGGAAAACGGACGGCGCCGCCCGTCGTCCAGCAGCACGTCCAGGTACTGCCCCGGCAGCCAGTTCAGTCGTGTCTCGCCGGGCGCGGGCTGCAGGCGCAGGCCGACCACGTCCGGGGCCAGCGTGTGCTTGTCCGCCACCACCACGTCCAGCCGGCGGCGCGCGATGTCTTCCACCGAGGTCACTTCGCGCGCGGCGATCAGCAGGTCGCCGCAGGGCACCGCCTGGCACAGCAGCACCGCGTGCTGGGCCGGCGAGGTGCCGCTCAGGGCCAGCGGGGGATTGCGCGGATACTCGCAACGCCCCTCCAGCAGGACCGCCTTGCAACTGCCGCAGACGCCCGCCCGGCACGAATACGGCAGCGCGATACCGGCGCGCTGCGCGGCTTCCAGCACGGTTTCGCCGGGCTCGGCCGGGAAATGGCGGCCAGACTGCTTGAGGGTGACGGTGAACACGGAATCGATTGTCGCGGCGACAGCGGTCGACCGACAATGCGGGCTTCACCCGGGAGTATCAACCATGACAGCCATCTGGAAGCAGGACACCAACCTCGACCGCCTCAACGGCTGGAGCTCCAACACCATGATGGAGACCCTGGGGATCCGCCTCACCGCGGTCGGCGACGACTGGCTGCAGGCCACCATGCCGGTCGACCACCGCACCCACCAGCCCTACGGCCTGCTGCACGGCGGCGCCTCGGTGGTGTTGGCCGAGACGCTGGGCAGCACGGCGGCAATGCTGACCCTGGATCCGGCGCAGGAGGCCGCGGTGGGCCTGGACATCAATGCCAACCATATTCGCGGCGTGCGCAGCGGCATCGTGGTGGGCACCGCGCGCAAGCTGCATATCGGGCGCAGCACGCAGGTGTGGGAGATCCGCATCGAGACCGAAGCCGGCGAGCTGGTGTGCATCTCGCGCATCACCATGGCGGTGATTCCGTCGCGGGTGGTGGGCCTGAAATGACGCAGATTGGGATGAGCCGCAGGCGAACCCCAACGATGTGGTGAGCTTGGCAGCGGCCATGTTGGGCTTCGCCTGCGGCTCACCCCAACCTACGTGGTGCGATTGGCGGCGATAATCGCCCGATGTCCCAAGACGCCCCCTACGCCACCCTCTCCCCCGACCACGTCCTCGACGCCGTCGCCGCCTGCGGCCTCTATCCCGATGGCCGCCTGCTCGCGCTCAACAGCTACGAGAACCGCGTGTGGCAGGTCGGCATCGACGATGCGCAGCCGGTCATCGCGAAGTTCTATCGCCCGCAGCGCTGGAGCGATGCGGCGATCCTCGAAGAGCACGCGTTCGCGCAGGAGCTGGCCGAAGCCGAATTGCCCGTGGTCGCGGCGCTGGCCTTCGGCGGCCGCACCCTGCTGCATCACGCCGGCTTCCGCTACGCGCTCACCCCGCGCCGCGGCGGCCGCGCGCCATCGCTGGAATCCGCCGACCAGCTCGAATGGCTGGGGCGGCTGATCGCGCGCATCCATCTGATCGGCGCGCGCGCACCGTTCGCTTATCGCGGCCGCATCGATCGCGCCACCCTGATCGAGCAGCCGATGCAGGCCGTGCTCGCCTCGCCGCTGCTGCCCTCCAACGTGCAATCGCGCTACCGCGTCGCCGCCCAGCACGTGGATGAAGCGGTGGCGATGCGCATGGAGGCGATCGGCCCGGTGCGCCAGCTGCGCCTGCACGGCGACTGCCATCCCGGCAATGTGCTGTGGACCGACGACGGCCCGCACTTCGTCGACTTCGATGACGCCCGCATGGGCCCGGCGGTGCAGGACCTGTGGATGCTCGCCAACGACGAGGCCAGCATGGAAGCGCTGCTCACCGGCTACGAACAGTTCCGCGAATTCGATCGCCTCGAACTCGCCCTGGTGCCCGCCCTGCGCGCCATGCGCCAGCTGCACCACGCCGGCTGGATCGCCGCGCGCTGGCACGATCCGGCCTTTCCCGCTGCGTTCCCGTTCGCGGGCGAAACGCGTTGGTGGGAACAGCATGTCGACGACCTGCACGAACTGGCTGATGGTCTGGGCGCCGGCTAGCGGCGCCCAGCGATCGCAAAGCCTCAGCGATACGGCGGCGGATCGACTCCCAGCACGTTCTTCAACACCACGTCGAGCTGGTGCGCCGAGGCCGGCTGTTCCTCGCTGTTGATCGGGAACGGATTGCCCGCGATCACCGTGCCGCGCATCAGCACGCCGGGGCCGCTGCCGAACAGACCGTGATCGACATTGCCGGCGACCAGGCCGTTGTGGTTGGCCAGGTCGTCCCAGTTGCCATCGTTGCGGTCGGTGCGCTGGAACTTGGACGGATCGCCGCCGACCGTATCCAGCGACGACACCATCGCGCCGGCAAACGTCTTCTGCTGGTCGGCGCCGAGGCCGTTGAACCACGCCATGGTCTGCTGCGCATTCATGCCGTGCAGTTCGCCGTAGCGCATCAGCATATTGGCGGCCGGCTGGTCGTCCTTGCTGTGCCATGCACCCAGCGCCTGCGATGCGCTCTGGTTGTAGCCCAGGCCCTGCAGGAAGGCTTCGCGGCCCGGCACGGCGGCATCGTTGTCCTTCTTGCTCTGGTAGGCGATCAGGCCCACCGTGCCCAGCGCGACCAGGCCGATGCCGATCGGGCCAGCCCAGCTGCCCAGTTCCGCGCCGCCGGCCAGCGCCGCGCCGAGCATGCCCTCGCCGCCCGCGGCAGCGTTGCCGGCAGCCCACATGATCGAACCCACGCCGGTGGTGGCGTACAGCGCGCCCTCGGTGCCGTCACCCTTGCCGAAGGCATCGACCGATTTCCAGATATCGATGCCGCCGGACAGGATGTTCACCCAGTGATCCACCGAACGCTGCCCCACCGTGCCCCACAGGCTTTCCTTCGGCGCCCAGCCCACGCTGGTCACCAGGCCGGCGGTCTTCTGGCTGAAGCCGGCGGCGCCGATCAGCGCCGACATGTCGTTGCGCAACTCCTCCGTGCCGGTCTTGCCAGTGCCGACCTTGTCGAAGGCATTGGCCAGGCTCAGGCCCGCGGCGCCGACGCTGAAGGCGCGGAACAGCGTGCTCACCGCCGTGCCGTTGTCGAAGCCCCTGATCTTGCCGAGCTTGCCGTCGGTGTCCTTCAGGCCGGACTTCAGCGACTCAGTCAGCGCGTCCGGCGTCTTGGCGTCCTTGGCTAGCGCGTCGAAGTCGGACAGGTTGCTCTTCAGCACGTCGGTGGCCTGTTTCAGGCTGCCGACCTTGTCGCCGTCGAAGCCCAGCACCGCGGCCAGCGACTTGTTGTTGCCCAGATCGTCGAGCTGCTGGATCACCTTGCTGCGGGTGGCGACGTCGTTGCTCTTGGCGAGCTGCTCGCGCAGGTCGTCGAGGCGGCCCTTGACGTAGTTGGTGCCCAGCTCCTGGGTCAGCTTGCGCCCGGCCTGGTCGGCGACCTTGCCGTACTGCGCCCACTGGTTGAGCAGGGCCTGGCCCTGCTCGCCCTTGAGAATGGTCGGGTCGTTCTGCACCGCCAGGCGCATCGCCGCGGCGTTGTTGTCGCTGCCGAGGAGCTTGCCCAGGGTGTCGTTCACTGCCTTCTGGTCGCCGGGATGATTGGCCGCCCACTGCGCCAGCGCGGCCTGCTGCGAGAGCAGCAGCTTGCCGTCGTCGGCGATCTGCTGCTGCGCGTCGGCGACCTGCTTTTCCCAGTCCGGACCCTTCATCTTTTTGTAGTTGTCGATCGCCGTCTTGAGCTGGTCGGCGGTCATCGACTTGCCTTCCTTGGCGATCAGGCTGTTGAGCTCGCCGGTGAGCTTGACGTATCCGTCGATGGCGCCGTCCACGCGGTAATGCGTGTTCGCCACCGTCTTGAACAGCTCGGCCTTGGTCTGCTCGACCCAGGGGCCGGTGATGCGTTCGTAACCGCCGTGGCTGACCTTGTCGACGAAGCTCAGCGCCAGCGTGGGATCGTCGGACTGCGCCGCCATCGAGGTAAGCATCGACTGCGTATTCATGCCGCCGGCGACGATGCGCGGATCGGGCAGCTGGCCCGCCAGGTCGTCGGCCAGCGACTGCGCCGCGCCCGGATCGCTCTGGCGCAGCGTGCCCACCACGGTGGACAGGCTGGTGAGGATGTTGCCCGAGTGGCGCTGCTCGTTGTCGTACATGAAAGCGAAGTGGGTGAGCTGCTCCATCTGCGTGCGCCCCTGCGACGCGATGGCAGCGCGCGCCGCCGGCGAGCTGAGGCCCGCCATCAGCTCGGCGTAGCGGCCAGCGGATTCGTCAGCCTGCTTGGCCTTCGGCTCGATCTGGTTGCTGTTGGTGAGCTGCTCTTCCTTGTACGGCTGCGCGGCCCAGTTGGCGGCGTCCTGCACGGTCTTGGCGAAGCCCGGTGTCGCTTCTGCCAGCTTGCGCACCTGCTCGGAACTGGCGTTTTTCAGCGAGGTATCCAGCGCCAGCAGCTTGTCCTTCGGCGAGCTGTAGCCGGCGCGGTCGTTGCTGGCGACGATGCTGTCGGCCTCCTGCTGGTCCACCGCATGCTGGATCGCGGCATCGCCCTGGTAGCGGGCCAGGATGTCCGTGCGTGCGGATTTCTCGCGCTCGGCGATGCTGGGCGGCTGTTCCCCCAATTGCTTGCGCTGCTGCGGGGTGAGGCCGTCGTTCACCGGCTCTTTCACGCGCGCCTGCACTTCGTCGTTGACCGCCTGGTCGAGCTTGCCCTGCAGGCCGGGCAGGTCGGCGCTGCGGTTCTCGGCGACGGCCTGGTCGTAGTTGTTGAGCGCCCGGTTCACCTGCTGCTGCGGGGTGGGCACCAGCGCCGGCGCGCCGGCCACGGCCGGGGTGTTCGCCGGGGGAATCGCCAGCATGTCGCCGGGCATGATGCGCGCGCCGGAGACCGCGGGATTGGCCTGGTGCAAGGCTTCCACCGTGGTGCCGAACTTGTTGGCGATGCCGTCGAGCGTGTCGCCGTGCTCCACCCGGTACTTCTCCGGCGGCGGGGGCGGCGGAGGAGGCGGGGTGTAGGCCGGGATGCCGAGATCGCGCGGGATCGCCATGGTCGTAAGCCTTTGCGAAAGAAACAGGGGAGGCGCTATTGGAAAGCCCGGCAGCGGGAGCCGCCTACTGGGGCTAACCCTAGGTCAGGGCTCGACTTCCGCTTGTCATGAAGGGGGTCGCATTGTGACCGCCCGGTGGCGCCGCCCCGAAAGAACTTGCCGGACGGAACTTCCGCCGCGCCCGCGGCGCGTGCATGCTTGCCGCTTCGACACCTGCGAGAACGCAAGGAAGGCTGCGATGAAACGCTCAAGGACCGCCGCCCTGCTGCTGATGAGCAGCGTGCCGCTCTGCCTGACCGCCTGCGGCGACGACGAGGCCACCCGCGAGGGCCTGTACACCTCGGTAGACGCCTGCGTGGCGCAGACCCAGGACCGGGTGACCTGCGAACAGGCCTCCGCCAAGGCCAAGACCGACGCCGCCGAGAGCGGCCCGCGCTTCGCCAACCGCCAGGAATGCGCGGCCACCTATGACTGGGACCGCTGCGAGGAACGCCGCGACAGCGGCGGCCATTCCTTCTTCGGGCCGATGGTGGCCGGCTTCTTCGTCTCGCAGATGCTGCGCAACGGTAGCGTCACGCCGGGCTTTACCGGCGGGCCGGCCTTCCGCAACGCCGCCGGCCAGTGGCAGCAGCCGGATCCGAACGACCGGCGCAGCAGCAATGCGGGCGGCGGCACCGGCGGCTACAGCAGCGGCACGCGCGCGATGGTACCGGTCAGCGCCACGCCCGACCGCGCCGTGACGGTGAGCCGCAGCGGCTTCGGCTCCTCCTTCCGCGGCCGGGCCGGCAGCTGATGCGCCGCATCGCCATCCGCGAGCGGCCGGACTGGCGCGCTCGCGCCGAGGACTGCGGCTTCGTCTTCCACACCATCGACGGCGAGCCGTACTGGGACGAGTCGGCCTACTACGCCTTCTCGCTGCGCCAGATCGAAGACGATATCGAAGCGCCCACCGAGGAACTGCACGCGATGGCGCTGGACCTGGTCGACGGCATCGTCGCCAGCGAACAGCAGCTGCGCCGGCTGGCTATCCCTGAGCCGTACTGGGAGTGGATCGCGCGCAGCTGGCGCGAACGCCAGCCGCATCTCTATGGCCGCCTGGACTTCGCCTACAACGGGCAAGGCCCGGCCAAGCTTTACGAGCTGAACTACGACACGCCGACCTCGCTGTTCGAGGCCGCGTTCTTCCAGTGGGAATGGCTGGAAGACCAGCTCGCCCACAACGGCCTGCCCGCGGGCGCCGACCAGTTCAATTCCCTGCAGGAAGCCCTGGTCGAAGCCTTCGGCGCGATCGCCCGCGATATCGCGCGGCCGTTCCTGTTCGCCGCGCTGCGCGGATCAGCGGAGGACCAGGGCACCGTCGCCTATCTGCGCGACTGCGCGCTGCAGGCCGGCGTCGACAGCGCCGAGATCGCCATCGAAGATATCGGCATCAGCGCGGACGGGCGCTTCACCGACCTGGACGACCGGGTGATCGGCACGCTGTTCAAGCTGTATCCGCTGGAGGACCTGTTCCGCGAGGAGTTCGGCCGCCACCTGCCCGGCTCGCGCCTGCAGTTGATCGAGCCGCCGTGGAAAGCCTTGCTCAGCAACAAGGGCATCCTGCCGCTGCTGTGGGAAAAGCACCGCGGCCATCCCAACCTGCTGCCGGCCGCCTTCGACGACGGCGCCGCGCTGCAGCCGGGCTGGGTGCGCAAGCCGCTGCATTCGCGCGAGGGCGCCAACGTGACGATGCAGCTGCCGGACGGGCGGCGCGTGGAAACCGGCGGCCCGTATGCCGGCCCGTGCATCCGCCAGGCCTGGCATCCGCTGCCGGATATCGGCGGCGCCTTTCCGCTGATCGGCAGCTGGGTGGTCGCCGACCGCGCCTGCGGCATGGGCATCCGCGAGGACCGCTCGCTGGTGACGCAGGACGGCGCGCGCTTCGTGCCGCATGCGATCCTCGATGAACCGCGCGGCGTGCTGATGGCGTAGGTTGGGGTGAGCGCCAGCGAACCCCAACACACACCCGCACCTTAGCGACGCCCATGTTGGGGTTCGCTACCGCTCACCCCAACCTACGCACTACCGTTCCGTCCGGCTAAGCTTGCGGCTCTTTGGCCGACGGAACACCCGCGTGCGCAGCTTCCTTTTCCGCCTGATCGGCATCCTCGAAGTCGCCGGCGGCTTCTACGGCCTGGTCGTCACGCTGCGCCACCTGCTGCCGCTGGGCAGCACGCACGATTCGATCGTGGCGGTGATCGGGCTGGCGCTGTACGGCTTCGTGCTGGTGGCCGGCTTCGAGCTGCTGGGCAATACCGAGCGCGGCGTGAGCTTCTCGCGCATCGCCCAGCTGCTGCAGCTGCCGCTGATCGCCATGCCGGTGCTGAGCTACGGCCTGCACTGCGGCGCCTTCGTGAATATCTTCGCCACCCTGCAGGCCTCGCCGCACCTGGGCCTGGACTGGCATATCGGCTCGCAGGGCTTCGTGCTGGCGGTGGCCGGGCCCGGCGTTTCGCGGCTGGGCATCAACCTGCTGGCGCTGCTGTCCTGGCTGGCGCTGCGGCTGCGCTGAGCGGCTTTTTCGCAGGAAGGCGGGGCGCTGCCGGTATCATGCGCGGATGAACAGCCCCGCTTCCCCCGCCCTGCCCGTCATCCGCCTGAAGTCCGACCGCACGCCCGGCCACCCCTGGGTGTGGTCCGCGCAAGTGCACAAGCCCGCCGAGCGGTTGCCGCCCGGCAGCGTGGTGGAGGTGCTGGACGCCAAGGACCGCTTCGTCGGCCGCGCTTTCTGGAACGGCCATGCGCGCATTGCGCTGCGCCTGCTCAGCAGCGATCCGGACGAAGCCATCGACGCCGGCTGGATCGCCGCGCGCATCGCGCGCGCCGTAGAGCTGCGCCGCAACTGGCTGGCGCTGGATGAAACCACCGACGCCTGGCGCGTGGTGCACAGCGAAGGCGACGGGCTCTCCGGCCTGATCGTCGACCGCTACGCCGACATCCTGGTGATCGAGTACTTCGCCGCCGGCATGTGGAAATTCCGCGAGGCGATCCACGCCGCGCTGCTGGCCCACTTCCCCGGCGCACGCCTGTACTGGTTCGCCGAAAGCCATGTGCAGAAGCAGGAATCCTTCGACTGCCGCTCCGCCGAAGCACCCGTACCGGTGGAAGTGCGCGAGCACGGCCTGCGCTTCCACGCCGCGCCGGGCCTGGGCCACAAGACCGGCTTCTTCGCCGACCAGCGCGGCAACCGCGCCCGCTTCGCCGAACTGGCGCGCGGCCGCCGCGTGCTGGACCTGTGCTGCAACGCCGGCGGCTTCGCGGTGCATGCGCTGGCCGGCGGTGCCCGTGAAGCCACCGGCGTGGACATGGACGCGGGCATCCTCGAGGTCGCGCGCGCCAATGCCGCCGCCAACGGCGTGCAGGCGCAGTTCGAACAGGCCGACATCTTCGACTGGCTGCGCGCAGCCGTCGCGCGCGGCGAGCAGTACGACGCCGTGGTGCTGGACCCGGCCAAGCTCACCCGCGACCGCAACCGCGTGGTCGACGCGCTGAAGAAATACTTCGCCATGAACCGCCTCGCGCTGGACGTGATCCCGCCCGGCGGCCTGCTGCTGACCTGTTCGTGCACCGGCCTGGTCAGCGAGGCGGATTTCCTGGAGACGCTGCGCCGCGTGGCGCTCAACGCCGGCCGCGAGATCCAGGTGCTGGAAACGCGCGGCGCCGGCCCGGATCATCCGGTGCGCAGCGACGTGCCGGAAGGGCGTTATCTGAAAGCGGTGTTCTGCCGGGTCTGGTAAGGCCTGCCGGCCAGCGGACAACTTAAGGATCGAAGAGGAATCGACCGTATGCGCAGGATCGCCGCCAGTTTCGCGCTCGCCTGTCTGTCGTTGTGCGCCGTCCATGCCCAGGACAATCCCGGCGCAAAGCAGCGCGTCCCCATCGAAGACACCTACATCATCGTGCCGAAGTACACCTCGGAATACACGTTGACGCGCAGCGTGAACCACGGGGACGAAGGCCAGCTCGCCGGCGGCGTGGCGCTGACCTTCAGCGATTCGGTGGCGCCCTCGCTCAGCACCGACGTGCTGATCTATCCCATCGGCGGCAGCGCCAGCGTCGCTACGATGGAGGCGAAGTTCCGCGCCGACGTCGGCATCGCCGAAGACAAAGGCGCGTACACCGTCACGCAGTGGGGCGAGTCCACCGACTACGCGCTGCGCCGGCGCGACGGCAGCAGCTGGACGGGACGCGTCATGTCGCTGCGCATGAAGACGCAGAACGGCGAAGTCGACTCGCACACCTATCTGTTCCACCACGGCATCTACGCCTACATGGTCCGCATCGACATGCCGGCCGGCCAGGCGGGCGGCGACCTCCTCACGGTCGAAGACACACTGTTGCGCACGCTGATGGCGTCGATCCAGGTGGTGAGCGTCGGCAGCTGCGGCAGGCAGATGACCATCAGCCTGCGCCCGCCGGGCATGCCGGCTCCCGCCGGCTACACGGACGGCATCTCGGCCGACGGCTTCAGCATCTCGGTGGGTCAGGAAGACGTGGAGGCCAACGGCAGGGAGGTGGTCGGCGACCTGCAGTCCGGCCGCGGCATGTTCGGCCGCATGCGCCTCGCCGCCGCGCGCCAGATCGCCAGCGGCTGCACCTCGACGCCCTACGCGCCGCCGGCCGCCTCGGACGAGCTGGCCGTGCTGCGGCTGCATTTTCCCGCGGATTACTGGCAGCTCACCCCGGTCCCGCACTGAGCGGTCCCGGCGGATGAGACGCGGGCGCGTACACTTGGCGCCTTGCCGTGTGGAACCGCCATGTCGCTTACCGAAGTCCTGCTGTTTGTCCTGATCCTGCTCGTCCTGGCCGCGCTGGCCTCGCTGGCCGTGCTGCTGCGTTCGCGCGACGGCGGCGGCCTGCACGCACGGCTGGATGCGCTGAAAGACGACGGCGAACGCCTGCAGCGCATCCTGCGTGAGGAACAGCGCACCGGCCGCGAGGAACTGCAGCAAAGCTTCGACCGCTTCCGCGCGCATATGAGCGAACAGCTCGGCGGCATGAGCCAGCATCAGGCCGAGCGCATCGACGGCTTCGGCCAGCGTCTGACCCTGCTCACCGAGCGCACCGACGCCGGCCTGCAGGCGCTGGCGCAGCGCCTCGCCGAGGACGCGCGCCACAGCCGCCAGGAACTCACCCTCGCCCTCAACCGCTTCGGCGAACAGCAGCAGCAGCGCCTGGCCGCGCTCACCGCCGACAACGAAAAGCGGATGGGCGAAGTGCGCGCCACGTTGGAGAGCAAGCTCAAGGCAATCCAGGACGACAACGCGGCGAAGCTCGAACAGATGCGCGCCACCGTCGACGAAAAACTGCAGACCACGCTGGAAACACGCCTGGGCCAATCCTTCCAGCTCGTCTCCGAACGGCTGGAAGCGGTGCAGCGCGGCCTCGGCGAAATGCAGAGCCTGGCCACCGGCGTGGGCGACCTCAAACGCGTGCTGACCAATGTGAAAACGCGCGGCACCTTCGGCGAAGTGCAGTTGGGCGCGCTGCTCGAACAGATCCTGATTCCCGAGCAATACGCCGCCAACGTCGCCACCGTGCCCGGCTCGGCCGAGCGCGTGGAATACGCCATCCGCCTGCCCGGCAGCCAGGACGATCAGCCGGTCTGGCTGCCGATCGACGCGAAATTCCCGGTGGAGGACTACCAGCGCCTGCTCGACGCACAGGAGGCCGCCGACGCCGACGCCGCACTCGCCGCCGGCCGCGCGCTCGAAGTGCGCGTGCGCGAGGAGGCCAAGCGCATCCACGGCAAATACGTCGCGCCGCCGCACAGCACCGACTTCGCCATCCTGTTCCTGCCGACCGAAGGCCTGTACGCCGAAGTGATCCGCCGCCCCGGCCTGTCCGACCTGCTGCAACGCGAATACCGCATCACCCTCGCCGGCCCCACCACGCTCACCGCCCTGCTCAACAGCCTGCAGATGGGTTTCCGCACGCTGGCGATCGAGAAGCGCAGCAGCGAGGTGTGGCAGCTGCTGGCGGCGGTGAAGACCGAGTTCGGCAAGTTCGCCGGGGTGCTGGAGAAGACGCGCAAGAAGCTCACCGAGGCGAGCAATGTGATCGATCAGGCGGGGGTGCGGACGCGTGCGATCGAGCGGAAGCTGCGGCACGTGGAGACGCTGCCGGGGGAGCAGGTGCAGCAGTTGCTGGGCGATGTGCCAAGCGGTGAAATCGAAGAAGAGGACGAGGCGGGCGATTGAGCAGACGTAGGTTGGGGTGAGCGCAGCGAACCCCAACACAGGTACATCCGGGCGCATCGCATTGTTGGGGTTCGCTGCGCTCACCCCAACCTACGCCGAGCGATGAACCCGCCGCTTATGCCAGCGCGTGCGCCGCCGCTTCCGCGATCAGCCGATCCTCCGGCCGCACGCCCGTATACAGCACGAACTGCTCCACCGCCTGCAACACGATCACCTCCGCGCCGGTGATCACTTTTTTCCGCTTCGCACGCGCCAGCCGGATCAACGGCGTCTCCGGCGGCAAGGCCACCACGTCGAACACCACGCTGGCGCGCTCCACTTCCGCTTCGGTGAAGGCCAGTGCATCGACCTCCGGCCCCTCCATCCCGATCGGCGTAACGTTGATCAGCAACTGCGCTTCGACGCCACGCATATCCGGCGCCCACGCATAACCGCAACTCTCCGCCAACGCCCGGCCCGTGAGCTCGTTGCGCGCCACGATATGCCCGCGCTTGAAACCCTTGTCACGCAACGCGCAAGCCACCGCCTTCGCCATCCCGCCGCTGCCGCGCAAGGCCAGCGTGAGTTCGGGCGGCACCCGATGCTGTGCGATCAGCCGCGCCACTGCGATGTAGTCGGTGTTGTACGCATGCAGATGCCCGTCATCGTTGACGATGGTATTGACCGAATCGATCGCCTTCGCCGACGCATCGATCGAATCCACCAGTGGAATGCAGGCCTCCTTGAACGGCATCGAGACCGCGCAGCCGCGGATGCCCAGCGCGCGGATGCCGCCGATCGCCGCGGGCAGGTCGCGCGTGGTGAACGCCTTGTACACGTAGTCCAGGCCGAGCGCCTCGTACAGATAGTTCTGGAAACGCGTGCCGAAATTGCCAGGGCGGCCGGACAGCGACATGCACAGCCTGGTGTTGCGGGAAATGCGCAGGGTCATGGCGTACTCACTTTTCGAATCGTCACCCGGGACCATAAAGAGCCGGCACGCCATCGATCAACCCCATCGGCGCCGGCATGGCGTTCCATCCCACGCATCGAGCCGCGATGCATGCCGGAGCCCGTCTATGAAAACCCTGCTGATCGCGCTGGCCATCGCCGCCGGCCTCGCCCACGCCGCCCCGGCCGCTGCCGTGGGTCGCCTGCTGGACCTGAGCGTGTACGACCGCGACACCCAGCGCAGCCTGCCCGTGTACCAGCACCAGGGCCGCTACTACGTCGCCGGCCAACCCGGCCACCGCTACCGCGTCACCCTGCGTAGCCGCAGCGGCGACGATCTGCTGGCGGTGCTGTCGGTGGATGGCGTCAACGCGGTATCGGGGCAGACCGCCGGCTGGTCGCAGGCCGGCTATGTGCTCGATCCGCGCGCGAACACCGATGTGCTGGGCTGGCGCAAGAGCCTCAGCCAGGTCGCCGATTTCGTGTTCACCGATATTGGGCAGAGCTATGCCGCCAAGACCGGGCGGCCGGACAATGTGGGCGTGATCGGCGTGGCCGTGTTCCGCCGCAAGCCGCTGCCGCCGCCGGTCTACGAGCCGGCCTACGAGGCCGACCGGGCCATGAACCAGGCCGCCGCGCCGGCGGCGAGCGGCGAACTGCAGCGCGCGGCCAAGGCCAGCGCACCGCTGGGCACCGGCCATGGCGAGCGCGAGAACTCCGCCGTCACCGAAGTGGAATTCGAACGCGCCTCCAGTTCGCCGGACGAGGTGGTCACGCTGTACTACGACACCTGGAACAATCTCGCCGCGCAGTGCGTGATCCCCTGCGAACGCCCGCGCCCGGTGCGCCCCGATCCGTTCCCCGGCCGCTTCGTCCCGGACCCCTGAAAAGCCTGGCACTTGACGCTGGCGCTACACTTGACCCCTGCGCCACGTAAGGAACCCCCATGAGCGACCAGCACCCGAGCGACGTCACCCCCGAGCAGGCCGAGGAGGCGGTGCGCGTGCTGTTGCGCTGGGCCGGCGAGGACCCCTCGCGCGAAGGCCTGCTCGACACGCCCAAGCGGGTGGTCAAGGCCTACCGTGACTGGTTCTCCGGCTATCTCACCGATCCGGGCGAATACCTGCGCCGCACCTTCGAGGAAGTGGCCGGCTACGACGAGATGGTGGTGCTGCGCGACATCGAGTTCGAAAGCCATTGCGAGCACCACATGGCGCCGATCGTGGGCCGCGCCCACGTCGGCTACCTGCCGACCAACCGCGTGGTCGGCATCAGCAAGCTGGCCCGCGTGGTGGAAGCCTATGCGCGCCGCTTCCAGGTGCAGGAAAAGCTCACCGCGCAGATCGCGCAGTGCATCCAGGAAAACCTGCAGCCCGCCGGCGTGGCGGTGGTGATCGACGCCAGCCACGAATGCATGACCACCCGCGGCGTGCACAAGCGCGGGGTGTCGATGGTCACCAGCCAGATGCTGGGTTCGTTCCGCGACGACGCGCGCACCCGCGCCGAATTCCTGCAGTTCATCGGCATCCGCGGCGGCGTGCGCTGATGCGCACCGCCCTGGTCGCGGCCCTGCTGGCCCTGCCGTGGCTGGCCGCGGCCCAGGGCTATCCGGGCACGCCGGCCGAGTACCTGAAGCTGATGGACGCGAACGGCGACGGGCGGATCAGCGAGCAGGAATACGTCGACTACCTCAGCGCCGGCTTCCGCCGCATGGATACCAACGGCGACGGCGTGCTGGAGCCGGAGGAACTCCCCGGCGGCCACGGCAAGCCGATCACCCTGCGCAGCCACCAGGACAACCTGCGCCGCCAGTTCCACAAGCTGGACCGCAACCACGACGGCTACCTGGACGCGAAAGAACTCGCGGCGCCGCCAGCCTGAGGGTTTTTCCCGGGTTGCCTGCCGACCCGGCGCATGATGCGCCGCTACAACGCGCGTCATGCGCCTTGCGCTATCGTTCGCGCTTTCATCCTGCCGGCCGACCATGGACCAGCCTGTCACCACAGTCTCCGAGCCGCGGCGGCGCGCGGCGGTAGCCTTTATCTTCGTCACCGTCCTGCTGGACATGCTGGCCTTCGGCATCGTGATCCCCACGCTGCCGCACCTGATCGAAAAACTTGCCGGCGGCGGCATCGCCGCGGCGGCGTCCTGGGTGGGCATCTTCAGCACGGTGTTCGCCGTGGTGCAGTTCATCTGCGCGCCGATCCAGGGCGCGCTGTCCGACCGCTTCGGCCGGCGTCCGGTGATCCTGATCTCCAACCTCGGCCTGGCCCTGGATTTCGTGGTGCTGGCGCTGGCGCCCACGCTGTGGCTGCTGTTGCTGGGACGCATCGTGCTGGGCATGACCGCGGCCAGCTTCACCACCGCCAATGCCTATATCGCCGACATCACGCCGAAGGAGAAGCGCGCCGCCGCGTTCGGCATGCTCGGTGGCGCGTTCGGTCTGGGCTTCATCATGGGGCCGGGCGTGGGCGGCGTGCTCGGCGCGATCGATCTGCGCCTGCCGTTCTGGGTCGCCGCCGGCCTGGCGCTGTGCAACTTCCTCTACGGCCTGTTCGTGCTGCCCGAATCGCTGCCGAAGGAGCACCGCACGGCGCGCTTCGAGCTGCACAGCGCGCATCCGCTGGCCGCGCTGAAGCTGCTGCGCCGCGACCCGGTGCTGCTCAGGCTGGGCACGGTGATGTTCCTGGTCTACCTGGCGCACTACGTGCTGCAGACCACCTTCGTGCTCTACGCCGACTACCGCTACGGCTGGGGCACGCAGGCGGTCGGCCTGGTGCTGATGCTGGTGGGCGCCTGCGACGGCTCGGTGCAGGCCTTCCTCACCGGGCGGCTGACGCCGCGCTGGGGTGAACGACGGGTGCTGGTCGCCGGCATGCTGTGCGGCATCGGCGCCTTCCTGCTGATGGGCCTGGCCAACGTGGGCTGGGTGTTCCTGATCGGCATCCCGCTGTTGGCGCTGTGGGGCCTGTCCGGGCCGCCGATCCAGGCGATCATGACGCAGCAGGTCGACGCCACCGAGCAGGGCCGGCTGCAGGGCGCGATCACCGGCCTCGGCAGCTTCGCCGGCATCTTCGGCCCGACCCTGTTCGCGCAGATCTTCTCCGTCTCGATCATGCCGTCCTCGCCGCTGCATCTGCCCGGCCTCGCCTTCCTGGTCGCCGCCGCGCTGCTGGTGCTCGGCACGGCGATCGCCGCACGCACCGCGCGGCACGTGACGGACCCCTCGCGGGTGCCGCACGAAGAGCCCACGCCCTGCGCCGCCGTTGTTCCCCACGATCTGTCGCCGGTCGCCACGACGCAGCCGGTCGATGCCGATCCCATCCACTCCTCGGAGCCATCCTCATGACGCTTTCCATGTACCAGGCCTCGGTCCCGGTGTTCCTGCGCGCACTGGCCAATCTGCAGCACGTGCTGAAGAAAGGCGAAGCGCACGCGCACGCCAAGGGCATTGCTTCCGACGTGCTGCTGCAGACCCGCCTGATCCCCGACATGCATCCGCTGGTGCGCCAGGTGCAGATCGCCACCGACATGGCCAAGAACGGCACCGCCCGCCTGGCCGCAGTGGAGCCGCTGAAGTTCGAAGACACCGAGACCAGCTTCGAGCAGCTCTATGCGCGCATCGAACGCGCCGTGGAATACATCAAGGGCTTCAAGACCGAACAGGTCGACGGCAGCGAATCGCGCACCGTCACCATCAAGACCCGCAACGGCGAGCAGCAGTTCGAAGGCCAGGCCTACCTGCTGCACTTCGTGCTGCCGAACCTGTTCTTCCACTGCACCACGGCGTACGCGATCCTGCGCGTGGCGGGGGTAGAGCTGGGCAAGCCGGATTTCATGGGGAAGATGTAAGCGGGGAAAATGTAAGCGCTGCACGCGCCGCCTGCTGCAGGCGGCGCTGGCTTGATTGCGCGCATCCAGGCCGCATCTCTGGTCCGTTCTCACTTTCGGACGCCCGCCATGGCCAACAAACTCAAGATCGATTTCGTTTCCGACGTGGTCTGCCCCTGGTGTGCCGTGGGCCTGGGTTCGCTCGATGAGGCGTTGCGCCGGCTCGGCGACGACGTGCAGGTGGAGGTCCACTTCCAACCGTTCGAGCTCAACCCGCAGCTGGCACCGGAAGGCGAGGACGTGGGCGAGCATCTGGCGCGCAAGTACGGCAGCACGCCGGAGCAGATGAAGCAGAACCAGGAGGCGATCCGCCAGCGCGGGGCCGATGTGGGTTTCACTTTCAATCTGGATAAGCGCAGCCGCATCTACAACACCTTCGATGCGCACCGCCTGCTGCATTGGGCCGAGACGCAGGGCCGCCAGGGCGAGCTGAAACGCGCGCTGCTGGGGGCGTATTTCACCGATGGCCGCGATGTCAGCAACCGCGAGGTGCTGGTTGCCGCGGCTGCCCAGGTGGGCCTCGACGCCGATGCGGCGCGCCAGGTGCTGGAAGACGGCCGCTACGCCGACGAAGTACGCGCGCAGGAGGCCTTCTACCAGTCTCAAGGCGTGCGCGCCGTGCCCTCGGTGATCGTCAACGACCGTTACCTGATCCAGGGCGGCCAGCCGCCGGAAGTGTTCGAGGAAAGCCTGCGCCGCATCGCGGCGGAGAGCTGAGCAAGAGCGGATCCGCGTCCCATGGACAGTCATTCCGGCGCAGGCCGGAATCCAGTGGCGATATCGCTCGATGGTCGCGAAAAGCCGATCCAAAGCTATCGCGGAAATCCAGCGCTTCCACTACTGGATTCCGGCCTGCGCCGGAATGACGAGCTGAGGGGCATGTTTCTGCCGATCTCCCCGCTCGTCCTCCAGCCCTTACAATGGCCGGACCGCGCCAGCCATCTCCCGGCCGCGCCTATCGCAGTCTTCCCGCCGGCCCCATGCTCACCGACGAAACCAAGGAATCCATCCGCGCCTCGTATGCGCGCCTGAAGGAAGGCCTGCCCGGCTTTCGCGCGCGTGCGTCGCAGGGAAAGATGATCGCCGAGGTGGCCAAGGCGCTGGCAGTGGAGGGCGGTGCCGCGGTGATCGAGGCGCCCACCGGCACCGGCAAGTCGATGGCCTACCTCATTGCCGGCGTCGAAGTGGCGCGCGCGCAGAAGAAGAAGCTGCTGATCGCCACCGCCACCATCGCGCTGCAAGAACAGCTGGTCCAGCGCGACATCCCGCTGTACCTCAAGCTCAGCGGCCGCGAGGCCAAGGTGGCGCTGGCCAAGGGGCGCGGCCGTTATGTGTGCCCGCGCAATCTCGCCATGGCCAGCAACAGCCTGCAGGACACGGCGCAGATGGGGCTTGGTTTCGAGGCGGACCTGGCGCTGTGGTCCAAGCCGCCGGCCGAACGCGACAAGCAGCTGCTGAACAAGCTCGTCGGCGCGTTCGACCGCCACGAATGGGACGGCGACATGGACAACGCGCCGGAAACCCCTGGCGACCTGCTGCGCGCCATGATCACCACCAGCGCCGGCGGCTGCACCGGCCGCAAATGCGGCCAGTTCATGGCCTGTCCGTTCTTTGCCGCGCGCCGCGCGGTGGGCGATGCGGAAATCATCGTGGCCAACCAGGACCTGGTGCTGGCCGACCTCACCATGCCGCGCGAGGAAGACGGCTTCGGCGGCGTGATCCTGCCCAAGCCCGATGAAGTGCTGTACATCTTCGACGAAGGCCACCACGTGCCGTCGAAGGCGATCGACCGCGGCGCGGCCGAAGTGCATATGAGCGCCACCGTGCGCCAGCTCAGCCGCCTGGGCCGGCAGATCCACGCCGCCTATTCGCTGACCGACAAGGAAGTGATCGGCAAGCTTTCGCTCGACGCCGGCGACGAGAAGCTGCAGGAGCTGAGCGACGCGCTGGAAGAACTGGAAAAAGACATCCGCCTGCACTGGCTGCCCTCGCCCAATGACGACGAGCCGATGTACCGCGGCTCGCTCGGCCAGTTGCCGGAATCCTGGGTGCAGCACGCGCGCGTGCTGTACGTGTTCACCGGCGAGATCGAGCGCTGGATCGGCGCCGTGCGCCGCGCCGTGCTCGAGATGACCGAGAGCGGCCCCACCAACGAAGCGCTGTCGCGCGAGCTGGGCATGGCGCTGGAACGCATCGACCGCCAGCTGCGCACCTGGCGCGCCTGGTCCAGCGAGGACCGCGAAGGCGGCCCGCCGCTGGCGCGCTGGGTGACGCTGTCCGGCGACCAGCAGCTGGTCTGCCATGCCTCGTCCGTCTCTGCCGGCGGCCTGCTGCGCAGCGTGCTGTGGGAGAACGCCAGCGCGGTGGTGATGACCTCGGCCACGCTCAGCGCGGGCGGCAATTTCCGCACCTTTGCGGATGCCGTGGGCCTGCCCGACAGCGCGGTCACGCTCAGCCTGCCCTCGCCGTTCAATCTGGCGCTGCAGGCGCGGCTGGAAGTGCCGGCGCTGCGCGCCATGCCGGACGCGCGCGAGGAACATGCGCAGGAAATCAGCGACTGGCTCGCCGCCCATCTCGACTGGGGCGCAGGCAACCTGGTGCTGTTCACTTCGCGCGCCAAGCTCGACCGCGTGCTGCAGAAGCTGCCGATCGAATGCGTGCGCAAGGTGCGCGCGCAGGGCTCGCTGGGCAAGGCGCAACTGGTGGCCGAGCACATCGTCGACATCGAAGCCGGCAAGGGCAGCACGCTGTTCGGCCTGGCCTCGTTCGGCGAGGGCCTGGACCTGCCCGGCAAGCTGTGCGAGACGGTGGTGATCACCCAGCTGCCGTTCGCGGTGCCTACCGATCCGGTCGGCGCCACCTATGCCGAGTGGCTGGAATCGCGCGGGCGCAATCCATTCATCGAAGTGACCGTGCCGGACGCCACGCGCCTGCTCACGCAGTACTGCGGCCGCCTGATCCGCACCGAGACCGACCACGGCCGCATCGTGCTGCTCGACCGCCGCGTGGTGACCAAGCGCTACGGCGAACGCATGCTCAATGCGCTGCCACCGTTTGCGCGGGCGATCGAGCGCGCGGCATGAGCATCGTGCGCGGCGCCGCTATCGCGGTGACGCCGTGGAAGAACGGCATGGGGCGCACGCGCGAGCTGGCCATCCATCCGCCGGGCGCGGACATGAGCAACTTCGGCTGGCGCGTGAGCGTGGCCGAGGTGGACAGCGCGGCGCCATTCTCCGCGTTTCCCGGGGTGGATCGGCAGATCGCGCTGCTGGAAGGCGCCGGTTTCGTCATGCGCTTTGCGGATGGACGCGAGCATCGGCTGGATGATCCGTATGTGCCGTTCGCGTTTGCCGGCGAAGCTTCGGTGGACGTCATGCTGCTCGGCGGCGCCACCCGCGATTTCAACCTGATGCTGCGGCGTGGCGTTGCCGAAGGACGCATCGAAACCTGGCAGGCGGGGGTGCATGCGCTGGCCGGCGTCGCCCTGGTGTATGCCGTTCGGGCGGAACTCGTCACGCCGGAGGGCCGACTGCAACCCGGCGACGTGTGGCATGTGCCATCCGGCATGCAGGAAATGCTGCCGCTGGACGGCGAAACCATCGCCCTGGCGGTACGTCTCGCTTAGCGCTCTATACTCGCGCCATCCATCCGGAAGGGGTTCCCGATGACACTGCTGATCCTGGGTCTGTTGCTGTTCCTGGGCGTGCATTCCATAAGCATGCTCGCTCCCGGCTGGCGCACGCGGCAGATAGCGCGCTTCGGCGACAAGGGCTGGAAGGGCCTGTACTCGCTGGTCTCCATCGCCGGCTTCGTGCTGCTGATCTACGGCTTCCGCCGCGCCGGCCTGGAACCGGTGCTGCTGTACGTGCCGCCGATGGCGCTGCGCCATCTCAATGCGTTGTTCACCCTGGTGGCGTTCGTGCTGTTCGTCGCCGCCTACGTGCCGCGCAATCATTTCAAGGCCAGGCTCGGCCATCCGATGCTGATGGGCGTGAAGTTCTGGGCCTTCGGCCATCTGCTGGCCACCGGCATGCTGCGCGACGTGGTGCTGTTCGGCGCGTTCCTGCTGTGGGCGGTGGTCGATTTCGTGATGTCGCGGCGGCGCGACCGCGCCAACGGTACGGTCTACCCGGCCGGCACGCTGCGCGGAACCCTGGTGACGGTCGCCGTCGGCGTCGCGGCCTGGGCCTTGTTCGCCTTCTACCTGCATCTGCGCTGGATCGGCGTGAACCCGATGCACTGAGCCCGCACGTTCTTGCGCCCATGGATCGGCGTAGGTTGGGGTGAGCCGCAGGCGAACCCCAACCTACGTCAGGTTTGAGAAGTAGATCGAGGGGTGTAGGGAGTCATCTCCCCCATCGCAACGCAGCGCGCTAGAGTGACCGCACCCTTTACCCGTTCCCGCGAGGAAGCCTCCATGGCCGCTTTCCTGCTCTGGTTGTTGCTGCTGGTGTTCTGCTGGCCGATCGCCCTGCTGGCGCTGGTGCTGTATCCCATCGTGTGGCTGCTGACGCTGCCGCTGCGCCTGGTCGGCATCACGGTGAATGCGCTGTTCTCCTTTCTCGGCGCCTTGCTGATGCTGCCGGCGCGCATCCTGCGCGGCCGCCCCGCCTGAGCGGGTGGAGAAACCGAACTCGCCGTCCTGCGAACGCAACCGCGAGCCGATCCTCGCGGTTCTGCGCGAACACTTCGCCGGCCAGCGCGACGCGCTGGAGATCGGTAGCGGCACCGGACAGCACGCCGTGCATTTCGCCGCGGCGATGCCATGGCTCAACTGGCAATGCTCGGACCGGGTGGAGAACCTGCCCGGCATCCATCTCTGGCTGGACGAAGCCGCACTGCCCAACACGCCTGCACCGCTGACGCTCGATGTCGCCGGCGCCTGGCCGGCACACCGCTACGACGCGGTATTCAGCGCCAACACGCTGCACATCATGGGCTGGCCTGAAGTCGAAACCCTGTTCGCGCGGCTGGCCGACGTCACCTCCGACGATGCCGTGCTGGTCATCTACGGCCCCTTCAACTACGGCGGCCGCTACAGCAGCGACAGCAACGCCGCGTTCGACCAGTGGCTGAAGAACCGCGGCGCGCACATGGCCATCCGCGATGCCGAAGCGGTGCAGGCATTGGCCGCGCGCGCCGGCTTCCAAGCGGTGGCCGACATCGCGATGCCCGCGAACAATCGCTGCCTGGTGTGGCGCCGCGGCCAGGTGCTGCCCTAGTCCATTTGGCCGGCACGCCGTGCCAAGCCCGGTTGCGGGTGGCATGATGTCCCATCGTCCACGCCACGCGCCGCCTTATCTCTCCGTGCAAGCCATCGACACGCTCACTCCCTGCCCTTGCGGCAATCCCGCCGGCTACCTGCGCTGCTGCGGGCCGCTGCACGAAGGCGCGGCGGCGGCTACGGCGGAAACCCTGATGCGTTCGCGCTACAGCGCCTATGTGCTGAAGCGCGAGGACTATTTGCTTGCTACCTGGCACGCCAGCACGCGGCCGGCCACGCTCAAGCTGGGCGCGCAGCAGCCGGCGCCGACCTGGTTAGGGCTCACCGTGAAGCGGCACGAGAGCGAAGGCGACGGCGCTACCGTCGAATTCATCGCGCGGCTGCGCTATGGCGGCGGCAAGGCCCAGCGCATGCACGAGATCAGCAGCTTCGTGCGCGAGGATGGGCGTTGGTACTACGTCGGCGGCAGCTTCCCTGACGCGTGACGTAGGTTGGGGTTCGCCTGTGGCTCACCCCAACCTACCGCCGAAGCTCATCGCCGTCTCGCCCTCTTCGCTGCCGTTCGGCCCGAAACGCCGCTCCACGATCACGCCGCGTCCATCGTGTCCCAGCGCCACCACCGTGCTGGCCCGCGTGCCGTACAGCTCGCCGCGGATAAACGCCGAGGACAGCCAGCGTTCGCGTTCCAGGCCTACGCCGGTGTCGGGCAGTTGTTCGTCGGGTGCGCGATGCTCGTCGGCGAGTGCGGCGAACAGCGGCGCGAAGTCGTCGCCGTCGCCATGCGTGGCGAGCCAGCTTTCCAGGTGATGCATCAAGCCGCGCGTCTTCGGCCAGGGCGTATTGAAGTCCGCATTCGACAAACCATGCACGCCCGGCGTCACCGCCTGCGCCTTGGGCGCGGGGCGGTTGCCCAGATAGAACGCAGCGCCCGCATCGAAGGTAAGCAGGTTGAAGGGGCGATAGCCCGCCGCATTCGCCAGCAAGAGCTGCGCATGCGTCGCGGCATCCGCCGTGCCGGTCAGGTAATCCGTGGCCAGCAATCCACGCGAGGCACCGAGCTGCGGATCGCGCGGGTCGCGCACATTGGTCACCACGCAGCAGCGACCCGCATCGGTCACGCCCAGCCAGGTGCCACCCGCTTCCAGATCGCGGCCGCCGATCATCGTGCCGTCGTTCCAGCGCGCCAGCGCTGCGCTAGGGCGCGCGTGGAACTCATCGCGGTTGCCGGCCAGCAGCAAGCGCCAGCGCGGATGGGCCTGCCAGGCGAAGGCGATCAGGCACATGGCGTCAGCACGGCCGCAACGCGGCACGGCGGCGCACCGCCTCGGCCCAGCGGCGCGCCACGGCGGGCGAGGTCATACACACCGCGTCGTCGGTGACGGTGGTAACGGCACGCTCCAGCAGCTGGATATCGGCCTCGTGCTGGCGCGCCACGTGCGGGTCCTCGAAGAACAAGGCGCGCTGGCAGTGCCGCTCCAGCACCAGGTCGGCGATCTGCGCATCGCCGCCCATCGGGCCGCTCTGGTAGCGCTGCACCCAGTCCTGGTCCTGCGGCCAGCCGCGGCTCCAGGCCAGTTCGTTGAGCCGCTGGCCGGTGGTGCCGGTGGCGATGCGGCGCGCGAAACGCGACAGCACGTCGAAGTGTTCGGCAGCGTAGGCCACCATCTGCGACTTCATCGCATCGTGCGCGATCAACGCCAGCGTCTGGCTTTCCAGTGCGTGCAGCGCATCCGCTCCCGGGTCCGGCGCGAACCCGGCCAGGATGCGTTCCTGCTCCACCCAGTCGCGCGCCGAGGCCACGGTCGAGATAAACGGTTTCTGGTGGATCACGCATTGGCGCTTCAGCGCGATCGCCTCGGGGAAGATCGAGGAAGGATCGACCGGATGCATCAGGTACACCGCGCCATCGAGCGCACGTCCGGATGCCGGCAGGCCGACGATCTCCGCCACCAGTTTCATCAGGCCGCCCTCGCGGCCGTAGGGGTAGCGCAGCAAACCGTCGTAATCGCCGAGCACGCCGTCGCGCACGATCGCGTCGTAGGTGCGGCCCACCGCATGCAGGCGGATGCCCAGCTCGCGGATGCCTTGCTGGCTGGCGCGCAGCCAGCGGAACAGCGCGGACTCCGCGTGGCTGTGATGGGCTTGATTGGCGGCCAGGCCGATGCGCATCTGCAGTGTTTCCCGGGCATGAATCGAACGCAGAGCGTACCGCGCGCAGCCGCGGGGCGGGAACAACACAGGCCTCGTCGGGCATAAAAAAGCGGCGCGCCGGAAACCGGCGCGCCGCCCCCGGACTCCCCTTGACTCAGAGCTTCAGCTTCACGCCCAGGTTGTAGAAGCGCCCCACCATGCCCGCCTGCGCGTACGTGGGGTTGTAGTTGGCGCCGCCACCGGCGTAGTTGGCCGGATCGAACGGCGGCTTGCGGTCGAACAGATTCATCACCGAGGCGGTGATCGCGAGGTGGTCGTTGATCTGGTAGCTGCCGGTCAGATCCATATAGGTAAACGAACCGACCCGACAGCTCAGCGGGATCGGCGTCTGGCAGTTGCTCGGATCGGAACCCGCATCGAGCGCGTAGTTGGCCATGCCGCTCACGTGGTACAGCGTGCCGGTCACCGTGGCCGGCCCCCACACGAAGGTGTTGGACCAGGACATGCGCGTCCGCGGCGTGCCCGCACCGGACGACAGCTGATACGGCCCGTGCGTGCCGACGAACTGCTGCCTGGTGCCGTCGGGCAGGGTCAGCGCCCAGTTGAAGATCTGCGTGCCGCTGAACTGGCTGATGTAGTGCATGTCGCGGCTGAAATCGAAGTGCGCCTGCAGGTCCACATCCACGCCGGTGGTCTTCAGCGAGTTGGCGTTGATGTACAGGTTGTCGATTTCCGCCGGACGCGCCAGCGCGTTCGGATGCAGCGGATCAGGCGTGTCCGCGATCACCACCACGCCCGGTGCCTGCGGCAGGCCGGCGTAGTAGTTGGCCAGCGCCGAGGAGGCGTCGGCCGGCCCGATCACGTTCTCCTTCTTGATGTTGAAGTAGTCGACCGACACGTTCAGCCAGCTGGTCGGCTGCACCAGCACGCCGAGGGTGTAGTTGCGCGCCTTCTCCGGCTTGATGTTCTTGTTGGCCAGGGTGAACAGCGACAGCGAGTACTGGTTGACGTAGCCATTGCCGGCGCCGCCATGCGCGGTGATGAAGTCCGGCGGCGGGGTATGGTTGATGAAGCCCTGCGACGAGCTGGAGCCGTTCTCGGCGAAGCTCGGCGCACGGAAGCCCTTGGAGTAGGTGCCGCGCAACGCCACCCAGTCGAACGGCTTCCACTTGAAGCCGATCTTGGGCGTGAAGTGCGTGCCCACGTCGGAGTAGTGGTCCAGGCGGCCGGACAGGTCCAGTTCGAGCGATTCGAGCAGCGGCGCGTTGAACTCCACATAGCCCGCCGACACATTGCGGCTGCCCTTGGTCTGCGCATTGCCCAGCCCCTGGAACTCGAAGTTGGGATTGAGCGTGGGGTCGTCGATCGACTCGTGACGGAACTGCGCGCCGACCGCGAAGCCGAGCGCGCCGCCGGAGAGATCCCACAGCGAACGGTTGGCGGCCAGGTCCAGTTCGTCCAGGTCCGAGGTGGAGGTCTTGCTGTAGCCGGGCGCCAGCGCCGCACGCACGCGACTGCTGTTCGCCGCCGGGTTGGCGAAGTTGTAGGTGCCGTTGTTGACGGCATCGAGCAACGCGGCGTAGCTGACGTATCCGTACTGCTTGGTGTCCAGCCAGTCGTGGTTGATCACCGCGGTGACGTCGTAGTTCCAGTCGCCGAACGCACCGGACACGCCGCCGACCAGCCGCGCATTGTGGTTGTCGTAGTTGAAGCCGTTGGCCATGTCGCCGAACGCGTAGTTGATCAGCGCGTAGTCGTTCGGGAACGGGTTGCTCGGATTGCCCGGCGGCAACGCGATGTTGTTGGTGTTGTTCGGCGTGCTGTTCTGGATCTGCCGCGGCAGGCCCGGCACCCAGGTCTTGGCCTCGAAATAGCTGGCCGAGATATAGGCGCGGGTGGTGTCGTTGAGCTTGACGGTGAAGCGGCCATAAATGCCGCCCTGCTCCATCGACGGCTGCACCTGGCCGTACAGCGACTGGAAGTTCTGTTCGCAGTAGCTGCCGGTGCCGTCGGTGACACCGATCGAGTTGGCGCCGCAGGCGCGCAGCGGCTGCGCCAGCGCACCCGCATTGGGCGTGCCGCTGGTGATGTCGCCGGGCCGGGTCAGCGAACCGGGCGTCACCGAGCCGTACACCGAACCGGTGCGCTGTCCCGGCTGGCCGACATTGAGGTCGGGGCCGCCGATGGAGCGCAGGTCCTGCGTATTGAACGGGAAGCTGCGGTCGCGCAGCCAGATCGGGTTGTCCTTCTGGTACTGGATGGCGACGTAGGCGTTGTGGCCGTCCTTCTCCAGGTCGCCGCCGCCGGCCAGCAGGGTCACCTTGCGAGTGAAACCGCCGCCATGTTGCGAGGTGCCGATGTCGACCGTGCCTTCGACGCCCTTGTAGTTAGGCTTGAGGATGATGTTGACCACGCCGGCGATGGCGTCCGCGCCGTACAGCGAAGACGCACCGTCCTTCAGCACTTCGATGCGGTCCACCGCGGCCAGCGGAATGGTGTTGAGATCGACGAAGGAGCGCTGGCCGTCGTCCGCCACCGGATAGTTGGCGGCGCGATGGCCGTCGACCAGCACCAGGGTGGAGTTCACCGTCAGGCCGCGCAGCGCGACGCCGGAAGAACCTGCGGCGAAACCGTTGGCGAAGGCGTTGGGGATCGAGCCGCTGTTGTCGGCGGAGATCGACCGCACCACGTCCGAAACCGTGGTCAGGCCGCTGCGCTGGATCTGTTGGGCGGAGATGACGGTGACCGGCGATGGCGTTTCCACGTCGATGCGTGGCACCGCCGAACCGGTCACGGTGATGGTCTGCAGTTGCTTGGCCTGTTCCTGCGGTGGCGGCGTGGGTGGCGTGGGTGGAGTGGCTGCGTCTTGAGCAAGAGCAGCCCCGACCGGAGCAAACAATAAACCGACCAATGTCAGTGCAAGCTGGTTGCGCTTCATGGGGATGGCCTCTCTTTGTTTGTTATGGCATTGCGCCAGAGAGCCCACCAGCCGGGTGGGGGAATGCGCCGCGATGGGTGCATGCTTAATGGGCTCGGAAGAGAGTCAAGCACTTTAAGGTTCGCTTCACAAGGCCATTACAACGCAAACTAAGTTATTGATGCCGCAAGTTTTTGCGCAGCAATGTAGTTTGCATAAGGCGTGCCTGAAAGCGCCCGACATAATCAGGATCAATCAGGCGGAACGCTATTTCTCGATTAATTGGCTTATTTAGAACGTTCCAATTCTTTTCGATAATGCGGAGAACCCGCGAGTAATCATCGACAAGAAAAAAGCGCCGCCCTCCCGGGCGGCGCTTTATTTTTCTGGTGCTGGTCCCCGGCTCAGGCCAACAAGGCCTGCGCGATCGAGCCACCCGCTTCGCGGCCGTCATACACCGCACGCACCACCAGGTCCGCACCGCGTACGTTGTCGCCGCCGGCGAAGATGCGCGGATGGCTGGTCTGTTGCGGCAGGCTGCTGCCGGCACCGGTGACGATGCGGCCGGAGCGATCCAGCGCCACGCCGTGCGAGCGCAGCCAATCGGGCGGGCTGGGCAGGAAGCCGAAGGACTGGATCACCACGTCGGCGGGAAGCTCCGCCTCGGTGCCGGGCACGTTCTGCGGGCGCGCACGGCCGTGGCCGTCCTTCACCAGCGTGGTGTCGATTACCCGCACCGCGCGCACCTTGCCTTCGGCATCGCCCAGGATCTGCAGCGGCTGGCGCTGGAACAGGAACTCCACGCCCTCCTCGCGGCTGTACTTCACCTCGCGCGCGGAGCCGGGCATGTTCGCCTCGTCGCGGCGGTACACGCAGCTGACCGAGGCCGCGCCCAGGCGGATCGCGGTGCGGTTGCAGTCCATGCCGGTGTCGCCACCGCCGAGCACCACCACATGCTTGCCGCGGAAATCGAAGGCGTGCGGCGCCGGCTCGTCGCGCAGCAGGCGCTCGGTGTTGGCGATCAGGAACGGCAGCGCATCGTGCACGCCGTGCAGCTCGCGGCCCGGAAGTTCCGCATCCACGTAGGTATAGGCGCCGGTGCCGACGAAGACGGCGTCGTAGTCGTCCAGCAGCTGGCCGAACTCCACGTCACGCCCCACCTCGCGGCCGAGCAGGAAGCGCACGCCCATGCCTTCGAGCACGTCGCGGCGCGTGCGCACCACGCCCTTGTCCAGCTTGAACGGCGGGATGCCGAAGGTGAGCAGGCCGCCGATCTCGTTCTGGCTGTCGTAGACGTCGGCGGCGATGCCGGCGCGGCGCAGGCGATCGGCGCAAGCCAGGCCGGCAGGACCGGCGCCAACGATGGCCACGCGCTTGCCGGTCTCGCGCACGCGGGAAAGGTCCGGGCGCCAGCCCTGGCGCAGCGCCTCGTCGGTGACCCAGCGCTCGATGCTGCCGATGGTGACCGAGCCGAAATCGGTCTGCTCCAGCGTGCACGAGCCTTCGCACAGGCGGTCCTGCGGACAGACGCGGCCGCAGATTTCCGGCAGCGGATTGGTCTCGTGCATCAGCGTGGCGGCTTCGAGGATGCGGCCGTCCTGCACCAGCTTCAGCCAGTTCGGAATGTAGTTATGTACCGGGCAGGCGTGTTCGCAGTACGGGTTGCCGCAATCGATGCAGCGCTCCGCCTGGCCGGCCGCTTGCGGCGCCGCGAAGTCGCCGGCGATCTCGCCGTAGCCGAGCACGCGGATCGCAACCGGAACGGTGCGCGGCGTCTGGCGTTCGACGTGGAGGAATTGAAATGACTTATCTGGCATGGGGCTGGAAGAGTCTGCAAAAAGTGGAAGGGATCAGCGAGGAAGAGCCGTGCGGATCGTGCGTTTTCGCCCGTTCCGTACGATGCGTTTCCCGGTTCCGCTTCCAGGCGGCAGCGTCGTCATGGTCATCACGCCGCACTCCTCAGTTCTTCCGCCAGCGCATCCAGGCTCGCGGCCTTCGGCTTCACCAGCCAGAACTTGTATTGCAGGCCGCGGAAGTCGCGCAGGATCTGCCGGCCCCAATCGCTGCCGGTGAGCTCGACATGGCGCGACACCAGTCCGCGCAGGTGCTGCATGTAGTGCTCCATGCCTTCCGGCGAGATGCGCAGGATGTCCACCAGCTCGTGGTTGTAGCAGTCCACGAAATCGCGCTCCAGGTCGAGCACGTAGGCGAAGCCGCCGGTCATGCCCGCGCCGAAGTTCAGGCCCACCTTGCCCAGCACCGCCACCACGCCGCCGGTCATGTACTCGCAGCAGTGGTCGCCGGCGCCTTCCACCACCGCCAGCGCGCCGGAGTTGCGCACCGCGAAGCGCTCGCCCGCGCGGCCGGCGGCGAACAGTTCGCCATCGGTGGCGCCATACAGGCAGGTGTTGCCGATGATCGCGGCGTCCTGGCTGGCAAATGGCGAGTCCAGCGGCGGGCGCACCACGATGCGGCCGCCGGCCATGCCCTTGCCGACGCCGTCGTTCGCTTCGCCGATCAGGTCGATATGCACGCCGCCGGCATTCCACGCGCCAAGACTTTGGCCGGCCGCGCCTTCCAGGCGCAGCAGCACCGGCTGCTGATCCATGCCGTGGTCGCCCCAGCGGCGCGCCACGTCGCCGGACAGGCGCGCGCCGATCGCGCGGTCGGTGTTGGCGATCAGATAACGGAACTCGCCGCCCGTGCCGTTCGCCACAGCGTCGCGGCTGTCATGCTCGATGCGTGTCGCCAGCGCCGCGTCGTCGCGCATCGGATTGCGCGGCAAGGCGCAGGCGAAGTCGACGTCGGCGCCAAGCGCATCGCCGTGGATCAGCGGGCGCAGGTCCAGCTTGTGCTGCACCGGCGTGGCGCCGTCGAGCTGCTGCAGCAGGTCGCTGCGGCCGATGATCTCGGCAAGGCTGCGCGCACCCAGCCGCGCCAGATGTTCGCGCACGTCTTCCGCCACGAAGCGGAAGTAGTGCATCACCATCTCGGGCAGGCCGATGAAGTGTTCCTTGCGCAGCACCGCGTGCTGGGTGGCGACGCCGGTGGCGCAGTTGTTGAGGTGGCAGATGCGCAGGTATTTGCAGCCCAGCGCCACCATCGGGCCGGTGCCGAAGCCGAAGCTCTCCGCACCCAGCAGCGCGGCCTTCACCACGTCCAGGCCGGTCTTCAGGCCGCCGTCGGTCTGCAGCCGCACGCGGCCGCGCAGGTCGTTGCGGCGCAGGGTCTGCTGGGTCTCGGCCAGGCCCAGTTCCCACGGCGTGCCGGCGTACTTGATCGAGGTGAGCGGGCTGGCGCCGGTGCCGCCGTCGTGACCGCTGACCGTGATCAGGTCCGCGCCGGCCTTCACCACGCCCGCGGCGACGGTGCCGACGCCGGCATGGCTGACCAGCTTCACCGAGACCAGCGCGGCCGGATTGACCTCCTTGAGGTCGTGGATCAGCTCGGCCAGGTCTTCGATCGAATAGATATCGTGATGCGGCGGCGGCGAGATCAGGCCGATGCCGGGCTTGGCATAGCGCAGCCGCGCGATGGTCGCGTCCACCTTGTGGCCCGGCAGCTGGCCGCCCTCGCCCGGCTTGGCGCCCTGGGCGATCTTGATCTGCAGCACTTCGGCATTGACCAGGTAGGCCGGGGTGACGCCGAAGCGTCCGGACGCGACCTGCTTGATCTTGGACATCTTCTCGGTGCCGTAGCGCGCCGGATCTTCGCCGCCCTCGCCCGAGTTGCTGCGCGCGCCGAGGCGGTTCATGCCGATCGCCAGCGCCTCGTGCGCCTCCGGCGACAGCGCGCCCAGCGACATGCCGGCCGAATCGAAGCGCGACAGGATGCTCTGCACGGATTCCACTTCTTCCAGCGACACCGCCTCGCGCAGCGGCTGCGGGCTCAGCAGGTCGCGCAGCGCCGACGGCGGGCGGCGATCGACGAAGTCGGCGTAGGCGCGATAGTCGGACGCCTCGCCGCTGCGCACCGCCTTCTGCAGGCTGGCGATCACGTCCGGGTTGTACATGTGGTACTCGCCGCCGTGCACGTATTTGTACAGGCCGCCGGCACGCAGCGATTGCGCTTCGTTCCAGGCTTCCGCGGCGAGCAGGCGCTGGTCGTGCTCAAGCTCGGCGAAGCCGGCGCCGCCGATGCGCGAAGGCGTGCCGGGGAAGCACAGCGCCACCACCTCCGGCGCCAGGCCGACGATCTCGAACAGCTGCGCGCCGCGATAACCGGCGACGGTGGAGATGCCCATCTTGGACAGGATCTTCAGCAGACCCTTGCGGATGCCGCGGCGGTAGCTGCGGCCCACTTCCATGCGATCGCTGGCGATATGCCCTTCGCGGCCCAGTTCGAACAGGCTCTGGTAAGCCAGCCACGGATAGATCGCGGTGGCGCCGTAGCCGATCAGGCAGGCGAACTGGTGCGGGTCGCGCGGCGTGGCGGTCTCGACGAGGATGTTGCATTGACATCGCAGGCCGGCATCGATCAGGTGCGCATGCACCGCGCCGGTGGCCAGCAGCGAGTGGATCGGCAGCAGGCCGCGCTCCGGGTAGCGGTCGCTGAGGAAGACCAGCGCGCAACCGTCGCGCACTGCCCGCTCCACTTCGCTGCACAGCCGGCGCAGCGCGCTTTCCAGTCCTTCCTCCGGCGCATACATCAGGTCGAAGCGCGGCGTGCCGGTGAACTGCGGCAGCGCCAGCAGCTGGCGCAGCTTGCGCTGGGACAGCACCGGCGAGTTGATCAGGATCTGCTTGGCGTTCTCCGGCTGCAGCTCGAACGGATTGCCTTCCGCACCGATCTGCGTCACCAGCGACATCACCAGCTTTTCGCGCAGGGGATCGATCGGCGGATTGGTGACCTGGGCGAAGGCCTGGCGGAAGCGGTCGAACAGCGGACGCACCTGGCGCGACATCGCCGCGATCGGGGTGTCGTCGCCCATCGAGCCGGTGGCTTCCATCTCCAGTTCGGCCAGCGCCTTGAGCACCGACTCGCGCTCCTCGCGCGACAGGCCGTAGAGCTTCTGGTAGCAGCGCAACTGCTCGGCCGGCAGCGGTTCGGCCGCCAGCGAAGGGTCGATCAGATCGGATTCCAGATAGCTCACGCCCGCGCGCAGCCAGTCGCGGTACGGTGCGCGGCGACGGTTGATATCGTCGATATCGGCATTGCGCAGCAGGCGCTGGTTGGCGAAGTCGACCGCGATCATCTCGCCCGGGGCGAGGCGGCCCTTGGCGATCACGCGCGCGGACGGCACGTCCCACAGGCCGGCTTCGGACGCGACGATCAGATGGTTGTCGTCCGACAGCGCCCAACGCGCCGGGCGCAGGCCGTTGCGGTCCAGGGTGCAGGCGGCGTAGTGGCCGTCGCACATCACCAGCCCGGCAGGGCCGTCCCAGGGTTCGCTGTGCAGGGCGTAATACTCGTAGAACGCGGCGAGGTCTTCGTCGATGCCTTCGCGCGCGGCGAAGGCCGGCGGCACCAGCACGCGCATCGCGGCGATCAGTTCCAGGCCGCCGGTGGTGAGCACTTCCAGCGCGTTGTCGAGGCTTTCCGAATCGGAACCGGTCTGGCGCACCAGCGGGCCCAGGTCGGCCAGGTCCAGCAGGGGCGAGCGCAGGATCGATTCGCGCGCCTGCATCCAGCGCCGGTTGGCGCGGATGGTGTTGATCTCGCCGTTATGCGCCAGCAGGCGGAACGGTTGGGCCAACCTCCACTGCGGCGTGGTGTTGGTGGAGAAGCGCTGGTGGAACACCATCGCGTCGGAGACCAGGGCCGCGTGGCCCAGGTCCGGATAGACCTCGCGCAGGCGCCCCGGCGCGGCCATCGCCTTGTAGCCGATGACCTGGGCGGACAGGCTCACCACATAGAAATGCGCGTCCTGCGCCAGCGCCGTCTCGGCGCGGCGGCGGGCGCGGAACAGGGCGCGCTCGAACGCGTCGTCGTCCTGGCCCTGTGCCTCCACGAAGAGCTGCCGCACGCGCGGTCGTGCCGCGGCGGCGAGCGGCCCGCAGGCCTCCGGATTCACCGCCACCTCGCGCCAGCCCGCCACGCGCAGGTTTTCCTCGCGCACGAAGGCTTCCAGAGTGGCGCAGGCTTCGTCGCCCGCGCCGGCGGCCGGATCCAGGAACACCAGGCCCGCCGCGAAACGCTCGCCTACCGACAAGCCCGCTTCCGCCGCCAGCGCCGCCAGCCAGGCCTGCGGTTTGTGCACCAGCACGCCGCAGCCGTCGCCGCTGATGCCGTCGGCGTTGACGCCGCCGCGGTGCGAAAGTTTGGCCAGCGCCTCGAAAGCGGTATCGACCACCCATGCGCTGGCGCGGCCGTCGATCTGGGCGACCAGACCGAAACCGCAGCTATCGTGTTCGAACGCGGCGTCGTACAGCGCCGGTGCACCTGCCTGGACCATCTTGCCTCCCCGGCCGACGGATGTGAGGGACACGTACTCCCAGCGGCGCGCGTTGCGCCACTGCCCCGTACGTGGGTGTTGATTCGACTAGAGCATAGTTGGTGCGCCGCGTCAAAGTCATTCGGACGGCCAAATTGGCGGCAACTTTCGGATATGTTTTACAGTCGACCATACCAGTCCGGATGAAACCGCTCCGGCCCGCGCCGCAGGAAACCCCCGCCAACTAAGGTCCAGCTAAGGCTGCTGTGGCATCGCGCGCGCGTCGCCGCGAGCTTTGTTTAGGCGTCCAAACGGCCATACCAGTTTCTTGGCCAAAGTCATCCCAGCGCAACACAATCGTCAAACATCCCGCCCACGATGCGCCGCTTTAACTCCTTCCCAACACCGGCGCCTCGCATGCCCATCCCGAACCGCAAGCCCCTCGTCCGCGTCGGCAAGACGGACCTTCCCGCGCTGAGCGCTCTGGCGGGCGGTATCCGCCGGCACCTGCTGCCGGCCCCGTGGTGGCTGCTGGCCGCCGGCTTCTGCGTAACCGGCGTCGCCGCTGCAACGGATACGCCGACCGAAACCCCAACGAGCACGCCGACTAACGCGCCGGCCCGCCCGGCCACCCAGCCGGCAGCCAGGCAGCTGGAAGAAATCGAGGTGCGCGCCAATAGCTCGGCCTCGGCCATCGTGCAGGCGCCGACCCAGGCCGAGCTGGACATCACCCAGCCGCAGTCGGTGATCGGGCTGGACTACATCGCCAACCACGTCGCCCCCACCGCCGACTACGCCGCCATCGCGGCGATCGCGCCCGGCGTGTCGACCATCGGCCTCAGCGGCCCGGGTCTGGGCGAAGCCAAGCAGATGACCATCCGCGGCTTCAACGACAACCAGTACAACGTCACTTACGATGGCATCCCGTTCGGCGACACCAACGACTTCAGCCACCACACCAGCAGCTATTTCCCGGCCAAGATGATCGGCCAGGTCACGGTGGACCGCGGCCCCGGCGGCGCCAGCCAGATCGGCCAGGCCACCTTCGGCGGCACGGTGGCGCTGCGCTCGAAGGACGCGCGCGACGAGTTCTCCTTTATCCCCACGCTGAGCTACGGCAGCTACGACACCACGCTCACCCACCTGGAACTCAACAGCGGCCGCCTGGACAGCCTCGGCGGCGCCAAGCTGATCGCCAGCGCGCAGTACAACGACACCGACACCTTCCGCAGCAACTCGCCGATGAGCCGCAAGACCGGCTACATCAAGTATGTGCAGCCGCTGGGCGAAGCGACGGAGCTGACCTTCCTCAGCAACTACAACTACATCCGCTTCAACAACCCGGACAAGACCGACCTCACCCAGCAGCAGATCAATACGCTGGGCCGCGACTTCGGCCTCAACACCAACCGCGCCAGCACCGACTGCTATTGCTACAACTACCAGACCAAGCAGACCGACCTGGAATACATCGGCCTGAGCAGCGCTCTGAGCGACACCTGGCGGCTGGACGACAAGCTCTACACCTACGCCTACGACAACAACAGCCACGAAAGCCCCTACGCCGGCACCGCCGCATCCAAGGCCAACATGGGCGGCTACAACAAGATCAACAACTACCGTGCCTGGGGCAACACGCTCGAAGCCACGCACAGCGATGATCTCGGGCAGCTCAAGCTGGGCGGCTGGTACGAGTACATCGACAACACGCGCTACAGCGTGGCGCTCGATTATGGTTTGGGCGGCATCCACGACGTCAAGAAGGGCAAGCCCGACAGCAGCGCGTACAAGTACACGATGGTCGATCGCCTGCGCACCACCCAGCTTTATGCCGAATACGCCTGGCGCGTGACCGACGCGTTTACCCTGACGCCCGGCGTGAAGTACGACCGCGCCACCCGCTATATCGACGCACCGATCAACCAGACCACCAAGCTGCCGCTGAAATACCAGCAGACCTGGGACAAGACGCTGGGCTCGCTCACCGCCAACTATCTGCTCAGCAGCGAGTGGAGCGTGTACGCGCAGGCGGCGCAGGGCTTCCTGTCGCCCAACCTCAACCAGTTCTACGTGCCCAACCCGCGCGAAAGCCACACCAAGCCGCAGCAGACCATGAACTACCAGGCCGGCACGGTGTACAAGACCGACCGCTTCAATGCCGACGCGGACGTGTTCTACATCGACTACCAGAACTTCCCGCTGATCGGCACCGACCCGGTCACCCACGATCCGATCTACGCCCTGGCCAAGGGCGCGACCATGAAAGGCGCCGAGGCGGAAGCCACCTATTACCTGGGCGAAGGCATCAGCCTGTATGCCAACGGTTCGTTGATCGATGCCAAGTTCAAGCGCTCGAACCTGCGCATGCCGACCGTGCCGTCCGGCACCGCCGCACTGGGTTTCCTCTACGACGACGGCGGCTTCTCCGGCTCGCTGACCAGCAAGTTCGTCGGCGGCCAGCGCGTCTACAACAGCGACCTCAATCCGGACGTCGCCGCCTCGGCCACGGCCAGCGGCAGCACCAGCGGCTGGTGGACCACGGCCCTGAGCCTCGGCTACGGCCAGAACCTCTCCGGCTCGGTGATCAAGAGCTACAAGATCCGCCTGCAGGTGGACAACCTGCTCGACCAGCACAAGCAGGTGATCGACGCGATCAAGGGCACCACGCCGTATTACCTGGTACTGCCCGGCCGCAGCTGGTTTGCCTCCATTTCCCTCGCGCTGTGATCCGGGAGACTTCGATGATCTTCGCCCATTCGATTCGCCGCGCCCTGCTGTGCGGCCTGCTGCTCGCCGCCGCTACGGCGCACGCCGACGGCGCCACGCGCTATCTGGACGACGTACGCCTGCACCAACTGCAGTCCGTGCTCGCGCCGCCCTCCGTACCCGGCTCGCCGGAAGACCAGGCCGACCGCGCCGTCACCGATAGCGCCTATGCCGGCCGCAGCGAGACCGACAGCGCGCTGGCGCACCAGGAAGAAAGCTTCGACGTGTTCGCCTTCGCCCGTGTGCTCGGCCCGGACTTCGATGCGGCCAAGCTGCCGCGCACCGCCGCGCTGTTTACCGAAGTGCAGAAGGAAACCGCCAAGGCAGTGAAGGAAGCCAAGAACCATTGGGAACGCGAGCGGCCGTGTCCGCTGGATAGCTGCCGCAAGGATCCGGAGGGCGACGAAAAGGATCTGAAGAAGAAGAGCTATGGCTACCCCAGCGGCCACAGCACGCGCGCCACGGTGTTCGCGGTCCTGCTGGCCCAGGCGCTGCCGGGCCGCTCGGATGCCGTGACCGGCTATGCGCGCGACGTGGGCTGGCGCCGCGTGGTGCGCGGCGTGCATACGCCGCAGGACATCTATGCCGGGCGGGTGTTCGGACAGGCCCTGGCGGCGGCGTTCCTGGCCAATCCGGCGCTGAAGCACGATCTAGATGCGGCAGCAAAGGAACTGAAGGACGCAGGACTCACCACCGCTCCTTGAGCTTCCAAGAATGAAGCCTTCTCCCTCCGGGAGCACGCGGGGAGCGCACAGGGATGTGCGCGGCTCTGAGGAGCGAGGAAGGTGGCGGCAGCCGGATGAGGGTCCGGTCGGAGCGATGCACATCACCCTTGTGCTCCGCCCGAACCCTCACCCCAACCCCTCTCCCGAGGGGAGAGGGGCTTAGACCGCGGCTCTTTGCTACCATTCTGGACCGCCTTCCGCCTACCGCCCGTCCATGCTCAACCCGCAACAATTGGCCGCAGTCGAGCACTGCGACTCGCCCCTGCTCGTGCTGGCCGGCGCCGGTTCCGGCAAGACCAGCGTGATCACGCAGAAGATCGCCTACTTGATCCAGCGCCGCAGGCTGGCGCCGTCGAAGATCGCCGCGATCACCTTCACCAACAAAGCGGCGAAGGAAATGCGCGAGCGCGTGGCCAAGCTGATCAGCACGGAGGACGCCGCCGCGCTGACCGTGTGCACGTTCCACGCGCTGGGCCTGAAGTTCCTGCAGATCGAGCATGCGCGCGCGGGGCTGCGCAAGGGTTTCTCGGTGCTCGACGCCGATGACAGCGAAGTGATCATCAAGGAACTGGCGCCCAAGGGCGTCAAGCCGGACGTGCTGTTCGGCATCCGCAACCTGGTCAGCCGCGCCAAGAACGGCGGCCTGTCGCCGGAAGAAGCCAGCGCCGCCGCGCGCAGTCCGCGCGAGCTGGACGCGGCGATGATCTACACGCTCTACCAGGCGCGCCTGGCCGCCTTCAACGCGGTCGACTTCGACGACCTGATCCGCCTGCCGCTGCGCATCCTGGAAAGCGACGACGAATGCCGCGCCGCCTGGCGCGAGCGCCTGCGCTATCTGCTGGTGGACGAATACCAGGACACCAACGACGCGCAGTACCGCCTGCTGAAGGCCCTGGCCGGCGACCGCGGCGGCTTCACCTGCGTGGGCGACGACGACCAGTCCATCTACGCCTGGCGCGGCGCCAACCCGGAGAACATCGACCAGCTCAGCAAGGACTGGCCTTCCTTGCGCGTGATCAAGCTGGAACAGAACTACCGCTGCGGCCGGCGCATCCTGCGCGCCGCCAACAAGCTGATCGCCAACAATCCGCACCTGCACGAAAAGAAACTGTGGAGCGAGCATCCGGAAGGCGCGCAGATCCGCGTGCTGGAATGCCGCGACAACGAACACGAGGCCGAGCGCGTCGCCGCCATCGCCGTGACCCTGGCCGAGAAGCACAAGGCGCGCTGGCATGAGATGGCCATTCTCTACCGCGGCAACTTCCAGGCCCGCCCGTTGGAAAAAGCGCTGCGCCTGGCGCGCGTGCCGTATCACCTGACCGGCGCGCTGAGCTTCCTCGACCGCGCCGAGGTGAAGGACCTGCTGTGCTATCTGCGCCTGCTGACCAACCCCAGCGACGACGCCGCCTTCCTGCGCGTGGTGAACGTGCCCAAGCGCGAGATCGGCGCGACCACGCTGGAAAAACTCGGCCAGATCGCGCAGACGCGCAATGCCTCCCTGCTCGACGCCGCGCGCAGCGACGGCGTGCTGCGCCAGCTCTCGGCCCGCCCGGCCTCCGCACTGGCCGGATTCACCGCACTGATGGACGAGCTGCGCAGCGCTTCGGTGCATGAGAGCGCGGCGGACCTGGTGGAGACCGTGCTCAAGCGCACCGGCTACGCCAGCGAGATCGCCGCCAGCACCACCGACGCCGCGCTGCGCGAGCGCCGCCTGGGCAATCTGCGCGAACTGGCCGACTGGTTCCGCGCCATGCAGCGCAACGACAGCACCACCGGCGACCTGGCCGCCCAGCTCGCACTGCTCAGCCATGCCGATCGCGACGAACCCGGCAATGCGCTGCGCATGATGACCCTGCATGCGGCGAAGGGCCTGGAGTTCCGCTTCGTCTTTATCGTCGGCTGCGAAGAAGGCACCTTGCCGCACGACGGTGCGATGGACGAGGGCCGCGTCGATGAAGAACGCCGCCTGATGTACGTGGGCATCACCCGCGCCAAGGAAATGCTCACCCTGTCGTGGTCGTCCAGGACCAAGCGCTACGGCGAAGTGCACAGCAACCAACCCAGCCGCTTCCTGCACGAGCTGCCGCAGGACGATCTGCATTGGCAGGGCAAGGATCCGGAGGCGGATAAGGAAGTGGTGCGCGAGACTGCCGAGTCGCATATGGCGAAGATCAAGGCGATGCTGGCGGGCAAGTAAGCCCTGCGGTATGCGTTGCCGCGTGATGTAAGGTTGGAATATCGCGACCGCACACCTCGCGCGTCGCGCCACGACAAGGAAGCCGCATGCTTACGACCGCCTCTGTCCGCCCCGCTCCACTGCCCTGGCTGGCCACCGTCGTCGCACTGATCGTCGGCGTGGTGCCGTTTCTGTTCTCGCTCGCCGTGCAGCGTGGCTGGCCCGCCTTGAGCGAGGGCGCCAGGGCGATCGCTTACGCGTCCACCGCGGGCAGCCTGGTGTTCCGTGCCGGCGTGGCGTTCCTGGTTGCGCAGTGGCATGGCGAGCGGCATGGGCAGTTGGCGTTCCAACGGCCGGCCATCGTGCTGTCGCTGTTCGGTGTGTTCCTGCTGTGCTGGCAAGGGGTGCAGATCGGCGCGGTGGCGTTGATGGTGCGGCTGGCCACCGCCGGCACGTCGATGCAGATCATGCTCGCGGCGTCCTCGCTGCTGTATCCGCTGCTGCATGCGCTAGGCACCTGGCTGGCGTGGATCATCGCCGCGCGCATCATGCGCAAGGAAGCCTTGCCGTGGCCGTCGTTCAACGCGCGCTGGCGCACCGCCGGCCTCGCCGCGTGGGTGCTGGCGAGCGTGCTGGCGATGCTCACGCCGGTGGCCATGTCGACGCTGACTTCGCTCGGTCTCGACAGCTACGCGCTCGCCGCCGCCAGCTATGCAGCTGTAGCGCTGATTCCCGTGGCATTGGCTTTCGTCGGCGCCTGGCTCGGCCTGCCGCGCTACCTCGCCGGCATTCACGGCTGGCGGTGGCTCGGTGCGACGGTGGGTGCGCTCGCCTCCGGCGCAGGAGCGATCTATCGCGCCTCCGGCATGCTGGCCGGCCTGCCGCTGGATACGGCGATGGGGCCCGTGCTGGTCGGCAGCGGCGGCTTGCTGCTGTGCCTGTTCGTGTTCTGGGCCTGGACGTTCGCCTGCTACACCGGCCTGCACCGCACCGCCGCGCCTTGAGCGATCAATGCCGGCGGCGCCGCCGCCGGTGTTCCATCATCGTGCCGATGATGCTGCCGGGGTTCGCCGCATTGACCACCACGGTCGGATAGTCCGCATTGAGCGGCACCAGTTCGAAGATCTCGTGACCTTCCGTATCGCGGCCGCGGCTGCGGTATTTCTTGAAGGTGGCGCTGCCGTCGTTCTCGATGCGCGCCACCACGAAATCGCCCGGCAGCGGTTTCACCGCGGGGTCGATGATCACGATGTCGCCGGGGTGGAATTCCTCCAGCATCGATTCGCCGGTGATCTCCAGCGCAAAGGCCAGCCGGCCCAGATCGCGCGCCAGTTCGGCATCCAGGCTCACGCTCTGCTCGGCATAGCCGCGCGGATAGGGATCGGCCGCCTCGCGGCCGTGGCCGGCCTGCACCATCGAGATCACCGGTAGCTGGCGCACGTCCGGCTGGGCGGCGCGCAGGCCGGCGGGCACCTCGCCGCGGCTGTCGTCCTCCTTGCCGGTGCGCAGGTAGCGCACCGAGACACCGATGATCCCGGCCGCCATCTCAAGCGCCGCGACGCGGATGTTGTCTGCTTCGATCACACCCGCCTCCCACTGGCTGATGGCCGAACCGGAGTTCCCGATGCGGCGGCCCAGCTCGCGCTGGGAGATGCCCGCGCGCTCGCGGGCGGCTTTGAAGCGTTCGGCGAAGGTATTCATGTCGATAAGTTTACTTGGCGTTCTGCCAAGTATAATTGACAAATAATGCCAAGTAAACTTATCATAGTCGCCTGGGAATCGTCCCCTCCGGACGCCTCGCCCGACGCTCCATCCATCGCAGAACAGGGAGGAATTCGATGAACGTACGCAAGCTCCTGGCCCGCCTGAACCCCTCGATCGCGCGCTTCGAGGTGCACCACGGCGGCCAGTCCGAACTCACTCCCCAGGACATCGCCGGCGCCTTGGGCATGATCGAGGACCGCCTCGCCCGCGAGGTGCTGTGCACCGTGTGGTGGCCGGACGGCGCCCAGCTGCAGCGCGCCGAGCTGGACCGCATCGTGCGCGAAGCCCAGTTGCGCGAATGGATGCGCCTGCGCCGCGAGCTGGAAGCGGCCAGGCTGGCCCTGCACGTGGCCGAGGACGATATCGACGGCACCTACGGCACCCGCGGCAACCAGCGCGCGGCCCTGCTGCGTGCCACCGAGACGCTGGACGAAACGAAGGCGCGCCAGTGGCCCGCCGTCGGCCCGGTCTATCGCGCCGTGCGCCAGGCCGTGCTCGCCGAACTGGCCACGCCGAACCTGTGCACGCATTGCGAAGGCCGTGGCGAAGTGTTCGCGCACGACCGCCTGCTGGCCTGCCAGCAGTGCGAAGGGCATGGGCGCACGCCGGTGAGCGACCGCAAGCGCGCGGCGATGATCGAGCGCGACGAAGCCGGTTATCGGCGCGTATGGCGTCCGGTGTACGAGTGGACGCTGGCCTTGTGCGCGGGTGCGGAAACGCGTGGCGCGCGTGCGCTGGAACACGCGCTTGCACCGGCGTAAGTGCGGCATCGACGCTTCCGCACTTCTTAAGGAAAATGCATAGCGTGGGATGTAGCGCATGACGTAGTCGAATCGAGGCCGCCCTGTGCGGCCTTTTCTTTTTCGTCCTCCGCCACTGCGGCATCGACGCTTCCGCACTTTCTGACGAAAATACACATCATGGGCAGATCAGCGGACGGCTCCGCCGCCGCGCCACCCACGCGTAAGCACGCGATGCCCCTCCCCCCCTTCATAGGCCGCCATGTGCGGCCTTTCGCTTTCATGGAGACCACTCATGACCGAACCCGCCATGGCGATGGCGGCGGCTGCCAGCCTCGGCGTCGCCGCATCGCTGCCTGGCGTGGACGGCAACGCGCTGATCGGCGCGTTCGCCGGCGCCACGCTGTTCGTCGTCTCGTCCAAGGAACTGCCGATCTGGCGGCGCCTTGCCTACCTCGGCGTGTCGATCGCGCTCGGCTATCTCGCCGCGCCGGAGGTGATGCGCTGGCTGCCGCTGCAGGCGTCGGGGCTGGCCGCGTTTCTCGGTGCGGCGCTGGGCGTCACCGTCACCCTCGGCCTGCTCGAACGCGGCCGCACGTTCGATCTCGACGCGTGGCTGCGCAGCCGTGGAGGCCCGCATGCGTGACCCCGTCGAACTGCTCACCCTGTTCGCCTGCACCTCGATCTGCCTGCGCCTGATCACCTACCGGCGCTCGCCCGATGCGCGCTATCGCCCGTGGGTGTCGGTTTGCGCGTGGCTGCTGATCGTATGCAGCGGCGGGCAGGCCATCCATATCGCGCTCGGTCATGCGGCGCCGGGCGAAACCACGCTGTGGCAGCTCGGCATCCTGCTGGTGCTCGCCGCGCTGCTGCACGTGGCGCGCGGCAACCTCGCGCGCGTGCTGAGGCTGGACGCATGAGCGCCGCGACGATGATGAAGACCAGCGCGCTCGGCATCGCGCTGATCAAGCAGTTCGAGGGATTGCGCAGCTGCGCGTATCCGGATGCCGCGGGCATCTGGACGATCGGCTACGGCCATACCGGCGACGAGGTGCGCTCCGGCGCGCGTATCGACGCTGCGCAAGCGGACGGCTTGCTTCGCCAGGATCTGAGTACGGCCGAACAAGCCGTACGCGCATGGGTGACGGAACCGTTGGCGCAAGCTTCGTTCGACGCAATGGTGAGCTTCGTCTTCAATGTGGGAGCCACCGCGTTCGCCGGTTCCACCCTGTTGCGCAAACTCAATGCCGGCGACTTCGAAGGCGCCGCCGCGGAGTTCGAACGCTGGCGCTATGCCGGTGGCCGCGTGCTGCCGGGCCTGCTGCGCCGTCGCATCGCCGAACGCACCTTGTTCCTGTCGCCGCATCCGGCAAGCCTTGCAATGCGGAAGTGACGCTTCCGCGCTTTCATCCCTAATCTGGCTACAACGGCAAGATCACTCAACAGCGCAACGCAGCCGAACCCGCATATCTCCGAACCCGCCCACCGAGGCGGGTTTTTCTTTTCCGCCACGGGAACCCGCCATGAGTTTCACCAACATCAATGCCGCGCTCGTCGCCGGCTATCAGGCCGCCGCGCTCAACCTGCCCACCGCCTACGAAGGCCGCGACTTCGCACCGACCACCGGACAGCCCTGGGCCGCGGTGTCGGTGCTGCCGCTGCCGGTGGTCGGCGGCAGCCTCGGCGTGGCCGGCAACGATCGCCACACCGGCACGTTCCAGATCGACCTCAACGACGCCTCCGGCGGCGGCATCGACCGCCTGCTCGCCCTGGCCGACACGCTGCGCGCTTACTTCAAAGCCGGCCGCCAGCTCGACGGCAACGGCCTGCCGGTGCTGGTCAACAGCACCAGCCGCACGGTCGTCACCAACAAGGACGGTTGGCTGCGGCTGTCGGTGATCGTCGCCTGGTCGGCGTGGACCGATCACGGCTGAGCCGTCGCCTCTTCATGTGTTCGACCCGGTCCGTTTCGGGCCAAACCGCGTGGCCGCTCGCCGCGCGTTTCTTTCCACCAAGGAGCATCCGCATGACCATCGCCACCGGCAGCCGCCACAGCCTCGCCTACATCGCCGAGGCCGCTTACGGCGCCACGCCCGCCACGCCGGCGTTCCGCCAGCTGCGCCACAAGAGCACCACGCTCGCCCTCACCAAGAACACCTTGCAGTCCGAAGAACTGCGCGGCGACCGCCAGATCGCCGACCTGCGCCACGGCACCATCCAGGTCGGCGGCGACATGCAGGGCGAACTGAGCTACGGCGCCTACGACGACCTGTTCGCCGCTGCGCTCGGCGGCAGCTGGAACGCCAACGTGCTCAGCGCCGGCACCGCGCGCAACAGCTTCACCCTGGAACGCCACTTCGCCGATATCGGCCAGTACCTGCGCTACACCGGCTGCGAGGTCAACGGCCTGCATTTCGACGTGCAGCCGGGCGCCATCGCCAATGTCACCTTCGACGTGATCGGCCAGGGCGAAGCGGTCGACGCCAGCGCCGTGGCCGGTGCCACCTACGTCAATGCGTCGACCAACCGCCCGATGGATGCGCTCAGCGGCGCGATCAAGGAAGGCGGCACGGTGCTCGGCGTGGTGACGGAGCTGAAGCTGGACCTGGCCAACGGCATCGAGCCGCGCTTCGTGATCGGCAGTGCCAAGACCCTGCAGCCGAGCATCGGCCGCAGCAACCTCACCGGCACGCTCACCGCGTACTTCCTGGATGGCTCGCTGCTGTCGAAGTTCATCGGCGAGACCGAGAGCTCGCTGGAGCTGACCCTGTCCGACGGCACCAACAGCTACCTGCTGTACCTGCCGCGCATCAAGTACACCGGCGGCCAGGCCGACGTGGCCAACGACGGCCCGATCACCTTGTCGCTGCCGATCCAGGCCCTGTACGACAGCGCCAGCGGCACCCAGTTGCGCATCACCCGGAGCGGCGCATGAGCGGCATGGACGACTTCAGCATCCGCCAGCGCGCCAATGACGGCCGCCGGCTGCCGCTGACCCTGCCCGACGGTTCGTCGACCGACCACTGGCTGCAGATTCGCAGCCGCTGGTCGGATGCGTTCCGCCAGGCGCGCGACGAAGCCATGCAGCAGGTGGCGCGCCTGGGCCAGGCCGGCGAGGCGGAACTCGAAGCCGCGCTGGAGCAGAGCATGCTGGCAGTGCGTGCCGCGCTGGTCTCGGCGTGGAGCTTCGACGAACCCTGCGTGGCGGCCAACGTGCAGGCTTTCCTGCGCGAAGCGCCGCAGATCGCCGAGCTGGTCGACCGCGCCGGCGCCGACGATCCGGCTTTTTTCGGCAACGCCTTCGCCAGCTCGCCGACTGGCTGAAGGCTGAGCAGCAGCTGGCCCGCCCCACCGGCGCGGGCGGCCAGCCGCTGCAGCGGCATCTCGAAGCAGTGCAACGCCAGCTCGGCCGCACGCCGGCCGAGCTGATCGACCGTCCGGCATGCCCGGCGGAACTGGCCTATCTGGCCGAGTGGCTGGCGCAGTTGCCCATGCCGCTCACCCATACCGAACTCCATCACTGGACGCAGCTCACCACCCGGCGACTCGATCGCTGGGAGGTGGAAGCGCTGATGATGCTCGACAGGATACGTAGCGATGGCTGATATCGACAGCAACAGCCTCAACAATTTCATGACCGCCTTGAACAAGGCGAGCAAGTCGCTCGGCGACATGCAGAAGGCCGTCGATGCCGCGACGAAGTCGGCAAAGGATGCCGGCAAGGCGGCGGATGGGGCGGCGAAGGAGGCCGCCAAGCCGGAGTCAACCGAGAAGGCCGTCAGCGGCTCGGCGCAGAAGATCAAGGATGATTTTGCCAAGGACCTGATGGCGGCGCTCAGTGCGGATGGCAAGGCCGCCCGCGATGCGCGCATGAAAGCCCGCGACGATCTGTACAACGATCTCAAGCGAGGCGTCGCCGATACGACCAGTTCTGGCCTGGCGGACGCGGCGCGTACGAGCTACGACGGCGACAACAAGTACACGAAAGCTTTTCTTGGCGCCTTCGCCAAGAACCCGGAAGCGGCAGCCAAGGGCGGGGCCGCGACCGATGCCGGCAAGGCAGCGGGCGATGCAGGGAAAACCGACAGCGGCAAGACGGAAGACGAGGTCGCCAAGAGCACCGACTTCATGGTCGATCTCGCCGCCCAGGCCGGCGAACGGATTCGCGGCTCGCTCGGCACGATGCTCTACGACACGCTCGACGGCAATTTCAAGAATGTCGGCAAGAGCTTCCGTTCCATGCTGCGCCAGATGCTCGCCGACGCCGCCGCCTCGCAGATCTCGAAGCTGGCAGGTTCCGCCCTGGGCCTGCTCGGCAATGTCGTCGGAGGTCTGTTCAACAACAACACCTGGTCTGGCTTGAACAGCCCGAACATCCTGGGTGGCGACTCCTACCTCGGCACTAACTCGACGCTGTTCAACTGGACCGGCGGCGCCGGTGCCCTCAGCTACGGCGTGCCTGCCGCTTCCAGCGGCTTTCGCGCCTTCGCCCGCGGCGGCATCGTCAACAGCCCCACGCTGTTCCCGATGGCCACCGGCACCGGCCTGATGGGCGAAGCGGGTCCCGAAGCGATCATGCCGCTGGCGCGCGGGCCGGATGGACGCCTCGGTGTGCGCAACGGCCGCAGCAGCAGCGGTGGCGGCGTCAACAACCAGATCAGCATCACCGTCAACGTCGGCGCCAACGGCAACGCGCAAAGCGATACGCAGGCGCAAAGCGACGACGCCGGCCGCCAGCTCGCATCGATGGTGGAAGGCAAGGTCAAGGAAGTCATGGCGCGCGAGCAGCGCCAGGGCGGCATTTTGTGGAGGATGCAGCATGCCTGAAGTATTCAGTTGGATTCCCCAGGTGGAGCCGCAGGGCCAGACCACCTTCCGCGTGCGCAGCGCGCAGTTCGGCGACGGTTACACCCAGACCGTGACCGACGGCATCAACAACCGCGTGGATAGCTGGCCGCTGTCCTTCGACGGTGACGGCAGCTACATGGCGCCGATCAAGGACTTCCTCGATCGCCATGCCGGCGCGGCCTCGTTCCAGTGGAGCCCGCCGCTGGGCGCGGCCGCGCTGTTCCGCTGCGCCGGCTACACGCTGGTGCCGCGGGCGGCCGGCAACTACACGCTGTCGGCGACGTTCCAGCAGGTGTTCGCGCCATGACCATCTACGCCGATATCCAGAAGCTGGAACCCGGTGCGGAGATCGAGCTGTTCGAACTGGACGCGCGTTCGATCACCGGTGGTGGCTCAGGCGACGTGCTGCGCTTCCATGGCTATACGCAAGTCGGTTCGATCTGGTGGCAAGGGCTGGAGTACTCGCCCTGGCCGATCCAGGCCGAAGGCTTCGAGCTCAATCCCGACAAGCCGCCGATGCCCATGCTCAGCGTGGGCAATGTCGATGGCCGCATCACCGCGCTGTGCCTGGCCTTCCAGGATCTGGTCGGCGCGCTGCTGGTGCGTCACCGCAGCTTCGGCCGCTATCTGGACGCGCGCAACTTCGCCGATGGCAATGCCACGGCGGATGCCACGCAGGAGTTTCCGCCGGACAAATGGTTTCTGGAGCGCAAGGCCAGCGAGACCAACACGCTGGTGCAGTTCGAACTGGCCAGCGCGCTGGACTTCGGCCAGCAGCAGTTGCCGGGTCGCACCATTATCGCCAACAGCTGCAGCTGGCTGCAGCGCGGCGGCTATCGCGGGCCGTACTGCGGCTACACCGGCGGGCCGGTGGCCAAGGCGGACGACACGCCAACCAGCGATCCGGCACAGGACGTGTGCGGTGGGCGGTTGTCGTCGTGCAAATTGCGTTTTGGCCAGAACAACCCGATCCCGTTCGGCAGCTATCCCGCCGCCGGCTTGTTGCGCACATGATCACGGCCACCCTGGATGCCTTTCGCGCCCATGCGATGGCCGACTATCCGCGCGAAGCCTGCGGGCTGGTGGTGGTGGTCAAAGGGCGCGAGCGCTACATCGCCTGCCGCAATCTCGCCACCACCCCGAGCGAGCATTTCGTGCTGGCCGGCGACGACTATGCAGCAGCCGAGGAGCTGGGCGAGATCGTGGCCGTCATGCACTCGCATCCCGATGCGCCGGCGCGTGCTTCGGAGGGCGATCGGGTGGCGTGCGAGGCATCCGGGTTGCCGTGGTGGATCGTGTCGGTTGCACCCGGTGCGGATGGCAAGCCGCAAGCAGGCGAGCTTTCCTGCATCGAGCCGAGCGGCTACGAGGCGCCGCTGGTCGGGCGCCCCTTCCATCACGGCGTGCTGGATTGCTGGACGTTGTGCCGCGATTGGTATGCGCGCGAATGGGCGCTGGTGTTGCCGGACCCGATGCGGCACGACAACTGGTGGGACGACGGTCGCTCCGATCTCTATACGGAGAACCTCGCCGCCGCCGGTTTCGCGCCGGTCGATGCCGGGGACATCCAGCGTGGAGATCTGGTTCTGATGCAGATCCGAAGCCGCAACCTGGTGCCCAATCATGCCGGCGTTTATCTGGGCGATGGCTTGATGCTGCATCACATGTATGGGCGGCTTTCGAGCCGCGACGTGTATGGAGGGTATTGGGTGGAGAACACGCGGCTGGTGGCGCGCCACCCGAAGTGAGGCGATCAGACGGCCCCTAACTACAAGAGCCCCGCCCAAGCGGGGCTTTTTATTGAACGGTGAATTCAATGCAACAACTACGCACTGTGCGCCTCTATGGCGTGCTCGGCTCGAAGTTCGGCAGAACGTTTCGGCTGGCGCTCGATTCCAATGCACCTTCCGAGGCCATCGCTGCATTATCGGCGCAGCTCAAAGGCTTTGGTGAGTTCCTGCTCAAGGCTAAAGATCGCGGCATGGGCTTTGCCGTCTTCGTCGGCAAGCGCAATCTCAAAGAGGAGGATCTCGCCCGCCCCTCTGGCAGCGAGGACATCCGCATTGCGCCGATCCTGCTTGGAAGCAAGAACGGCGGCCTGTTCAACATCATCGCAGGCGCCGTTCTATTCGTGGTCGGTGGTTTCATTTCCGGCTGGACCATGGGTGCAGGTGCCGGTATCGGCGGCTACATGATGCAGGCGGGTATTGGAATGATGCTCGGCGGCGTGGTGCAGATGCTGTCGCCGCAGCCCAGGGGGTTGAAGATGGGCGACCGCCCCGACAACCAACCCAGCTACGTCTTCAACGGCGCCGTCAACACGCAAGCCCAAGGCAACCCCGTCCCCGTGCTCTACGGCCGCTTGATCGTCGGCTCTGCCGTGGTCTCTGCCGGCATCCATGCCGAGGACTACGCGCCGGCCACCGCAGGTGTCGGCGGCGGCGTGAATCTCAATGGCCGCGTGCTCAAGAATTTCTACGAGAGGTAGACATGACTTCCATCATTCAAGGCGCCAAGGGCGGCGGCAGCCAGCGCACGCCTGTCGAGTCGCCGGACAGCCTGCGCTCGATCGCCTACTTCCGCATTCTTGACCTGGTCAGCGAAGGCGAGATCGGCGGCCTTGTCAACGGGCTGCAGTCGATCTATCTGGACGAGACGCCGTTGGCCAATCCGGATGGCTCGCTTAATTTCCAGAACGTGCATGTAGAAACGCGTACCGGCACGCAGGACCAGGAGGAAGTACCTGGCTATCCGGCGGTCGAGAACGAGATCAACGTCGGCGTGGAGCTCAAGCAGAGCACTCCGTGGATCCGCGCGTTGAGCAATACCTCGCTGTCGGCCGTGCGCGTCACCATCGGCGTGCCGGGGCTGTCCAAGGCCAATACCTCCAACGGCGATATCAACGGCTATTCGGTGCAGTACAAGATCGAGGTGCAGACCGACAGCGGCACCTGGCAGCTCGCCTACAACGGCGCGATCACCGGCAAGACCACCAGCAAGTACCAGCGCAGCCACCGCATCGACCTGCCGGCGGCGCAGAACGGCTGGAATGTGCGTGTCACGCGCATCACCGCGAATGCCAACAGCTCGTCGATCGCCGATACCACCACGATCGACAGCTACACGGAAGTGATCGACGCCAAGCTGCGTTATCCCAACAGCGCGCTACTGGGAATCTCCGGCGACGCCGCGCAGTTCAGCAATATCCCCAGTCGGGCGTACGACCTGTGGGGCCGCATCCTGCAGGTGCCGAGCAATTACGATCCGCTGACGCGCACCTACACCGGCATATGGGATGGCAGCTTCAAGCCGGCATGGACGGATAACCCGGCGTGGATCTATTACGACCTGTCCACACATCCGCGCTATGGCCTGGGCCATCTGATCACCGCCGCGCAGGTGAACAAGTGGGAGCTGTACCGCATCGCGCAGTACTGCGACCAGTCGGTCAGCGATGGCAAGGGCGGCAATGAGCCGCGCTTCACGTGCAACGTGTTCCTGCAGACGGCCAGCGACGCCTACAAGCTGCTGAGCGATCTGGCCAGCGTGTTCCGCGGCATCTCGTTCTGGACCGGCGGCGCCATCACAGCCTCCGCCGATATGCCCGCGGACCCGGTGTATGCGTACAACGGCGCCAACGTGATCGGCGGCCTTTTCACTTACGCGGCCAGCACGCGCAAGACGCGCTACACCACCGCGCTGGTGACCTGGAACGACCCGAGCGACTTCTACCGCGCCAAGGTCGAGTATGTGGAAGACCGCCTTGGCCTGGCCCGCTACGGCATCCAGCAGGCCACGCTCACGGCCTTCGGTTGCACTTCGCAAGCGCAGGCGCAGCGTGCAGGCCAATGGGTGCTGCTCACTTCGCGGCTGGAAACCGACACGGTGACTTTCAAGGTCGGCCTGGATGGCACGATCGCCGCGCCGGGGCAGATCGTCCGCATCACTGACCCGGCGCGCGCGGGCAAGCGGCAGGGTGGCCGCATCCATCTAGCCACGCGCACCGTGGTGACCGTGGACAAGGCACCGGAGCAGGCGGCGGTGGGCGATCGCCTCACCGTGATGCTGTCCACCGGTGTGTCGGAGACGCAGGCGATCACCGCCATCAACGGCACGCAACTGACCGTCGCCGCGCCCGGCTTCTCGGTGCAGCCGGAAACGGAAGCCGCATGGGTGGTAGAGAGCGACACGCTGGCCGCGCAGACCTATCGCGTGCTGTCGGTAACCGAAGACAAATCCTCCAGCGACATCAGCTACACCATCACGGCGCTGCAGCACGTGCCGGGCAAGTTCGCGGCAATCGACAACGGCGCAATCATCCAGATCCCGCCGATCAGCTCGCTGCCCGCTTCGACGCAGACACCGCCGGCGAATGTCCAGCTCAACGGACATGTGGTGATCATGCAGGGCATTGCCACCAATGTGGTGACGATTGCTTGGGATGCGGCTTCCGGCGCGACCAGCTATCAGGTCGAATGGCGGCGCAATGATGGCGAATGGGTGAGTGCCGGGCGCACGCCCGGGTTGTCCATCGATATCGAGGGCATCTACACCGGTACCTATATCGCTCGTGTTCGTGCGGTCAGCCCCGGTGGTGTGGTGTCGTTGCCAGCGCTGTCGGCGGCGACGGAAGTGCTGGGCAAGACTGGTGCGCCACCGGTGGTCGCCACGTTGAAGGCCACATCGAAAGTGTGGGGCATCCATCTGGATTGGAGCTTCCCCGCCGGTACTGATGACACTCAGCGCACCGAAGTGTGGCGTTCTAAAACGCCAAACCTGCAGGACGCCGCAAAAATGGCGGACCTGGCGTACCCACAGAACTCGCTTGAGATCGACGGCCTGGCAGCGGGCGTGTCGTTCTACTTCTGGGTGCGGCTGGTGGACAGGACCGGCAATGTCGGTGCGTTCTATCCCAACGGAGCAGGCTTGCCCGGTCAGTCGAGCAGCAATCAGGCGGACTACGAGCCGGTAATCGCCGGGTTGATCGAGCAGACCGAACTGGGTCAGCAGATTCTCGAAGGCGTCGATCTCGCGACTTCGGACATGGCCGGTGATGCCGGGGAATGGGCGGGCGACAGCGCGCACTTCGCGGGCACCTGGACACTGCTTGATGCCGTGCAGGACGGCGATCGGTCCATGGCCAAGCGTGTGGACTTGGTGCAAGCCACTGTGGATAACACGAGTGCCGCCGTGCAGCAGACGTCGCAGGCGGTGGTCGATCTCAACGGGAAGGTGAGTGCGACCTGGACGGTGAAGTGCCAGGTCTCTTCGGATGGCCGCATCTATGGCGCGGGTATGGGCTTGGGCGTCGAGCAGCAGCCCGACGGTTCGTATCAGTCGCAGGCGTTGTTTCAGGCGGACAGGTTTGCGGTGATCAACACCGCCAACAATAATGTCACTGCGCCTTTCGTCATCCAGAATGGGCAGACGTACATTCGGCAGGCGTTGATTGGTGATGGTTGGATCAATAACGCCATGATTGGTGATTACATCCAGTCATCAGATTACGTTCCGAGTCAGCGGGGCTGGAAGATCAGTAAGAGCGGCAACAGCTTCGAGTTAAATGGAAGCGGCGGCGGTGGACGGTTGCTTATCACCAACACGCTGGTGCAAGTCTTTGATGGAAACGGCGTCATGCGCGTCCGCCTAGGAATCTGGTGATGAGCATTGGCCTGCAGATCAATGATGCTCAAGGCGCCGTCGTACTCGACACCAGCATGCGCACAGGACGCATACTCGGTTCGATAGCAACCTCTGGCGATACGGGATCTGTGATTGTCCCCACCGTTGTTGGCACACCGTTCTTGATAGTGACTAGTTGGCCCCGGCCTTATTCGTCCGGTCAGTTTGGAACGGCATTTGTGTGGGGTGACCTTTCTTTTGATGGCACTACCATCAAATGGAATTTCACCTTCGGCAGTCCAATCTACGACTCGATAACGATCTACTACGGATCTTACTAATGAGCGCCGGCTTCGAAGTAATCAACGACTCCCAGTCGATACTGATCGATCAGAATTTCCAGAATCTGGCACTCATATCAAGCGGATCGATCTCCATCGGATCGAACTCATCAGCTGGAGGCTATTTCGGATCGACGACGATTCCGGCGACCGGCGTTCCACTCATCTTCGTACGAAGTGCCGGCCTGGTTTCCATCATAAGTGCAACAAACGGTCGCTTTGATTGGCGATTGGCTAAAGGCGTAACAACATTTGACTACTACGCTTTCGCGCCTCCGCAATCCCTGAGCGGAAACGTCGGCTTACAGGTCTTCGGATCCGATGGGAAGCTCTGTTTCGATGCTCAACAAAAGTATCTGCGCATCCTTGGCACGGTAACGACCAAAGGATCCATGTACTTCCCGGACGGGGGAGGTGTCGGAACTGCACTTTCGTTTCCTCTGCCCGGAGCGCGGCCCGCGGTTTGCTTCTCCGATCCTGGAGGACAATTCCAAGTAATCACTGGGAGCACCGTCTCCGGCGGACTGACCTACAGAACCGTCGCAAGATGCGGAATGCGTATCAACGGATCCAACCTGGAATTGGCTCAGTTCCAGGAGGTGGATAGCCTGGCGCTTTCGGGGGATGCGCACGTCAACACCAGAGTGGCTGCCGCCCCCGCCATGGTGATCGTCGCCGACGTCTCAAGTATGTAGATCACCGCGGATCTGTTTAGTCGCCGCTGGAGTTTTCACCATCTACCTCAACACTCAATCAAGGCGCAGCCATGGGAAGAATGACGCACGATCTTTCCACCATGGACGACGTCTTTCTTAGGATTACCAATGACGCAGCAACACATCAAGCTTGGCAATCAATCCGACGGTAAAGATGGCGACACCAATCGCGCCGCCTGGGATAAAGCAGAGTCGAACTTCAGCGAGCTCTATGGCGGAGCATTAAATTCGCCCTCATTCAAGAATTTGCTGATCAACGGCAACTTCGACATTTGGCAGCGCGGTACTAGCGGCTTCGCCAGCACAGGCTATGGATATACCGCGGACCGCTGGAAGGTGCTGAGCCCCGGGTCATCGACAAGCGTCAGCCGTCAGCAGTTTCAAGGCGGCCAGCTCGATGTTCCAAATAATCCGAGGTACTTCATCAGAAGCTCCGTCACATCTGTCGCGGGGGCGAGCAACTGTTGCGCCCTGGCCCAGTTCATCGAAGACGTATCGAGAATGAGCGGTCAAGTGGTCACCGTATCGTTCTGGGCAAAAGCCGATGCTCCGCGGAAGATTGGTATCAGCTTCGATCAGAACCCGGGCAACGGCGGATCGGCGAGTGCGCAGATTGCCGGTGCGGGGCAAGCCGTGCAGCTATCGACCGCTTGGCAGAAATTCGTCCTGACGTTCGCGCTTCCGTCCATTGCAGGCCTTGCGCTGGGTACCAATGGCAATGACTCGACATCGTTGAACTTCTGGCTGGATGCAGGCGGTACGTTCAACGCACGATCGGGCAACATCGGCCAGCAGTCCGGTGTATTCGACATCGCCCAGGTCCAGGTGGAGCTTGGTCCATATGCAACGAACTATGACATCCGTCCTCAAGGCATCGAGTTGGGCCTTTGCCAGCGGTACGCTCGACTCGTCAATGGCGGCGGGCTCACCGGCATTACGCTCGGTGCGAGCAGCATTCTTTTCGCTGCCCACTGGCCCACCATGCGCGCGGGCCCTACGGCGACTCTGCTGAAGACCAGCTTTTCCGCATCGACTTACGAGCTCTTGGCCGGGCAGGGTTGGATAGGGGGCTCCAATTGTGTGCTTTCCAATCCAGGCACCACCCCGCAGAGCATCATAGCTGCGATGACCGGATTCACCGGACTTACCGCCGGTCAACCCGTACTCATCAATAACGTGGGCGCGAACATTCTTCTGCTTGACGCGGAACTTTGATTCCGCTGCCAAGCGGCATGTATCTGACGCTTCCCCAAAGCCGCTTCAAGCGGCTTTTTTATTTGGATGCCCCAATGTCACAACAACACATCAACCTCGGCACCCAATCCGACGGCAAGGACGGCGATACCAATCGCGCGGCATGGGCGAAGACCGAGCACAACTTCAACGACCTGTATGGCGGCGCCATGTCCGTGCAGGCGATGAAGAACAAACTGATCAACGGCAAGCTGGATATCTGGCAGGCGGGCAGCACCGCGACGGCCACTTCGGTCAATGCGATCGCATGGGGTCCGGATCGTTATCTGGGCCAGGCCTATAACGGCTCCGCCGGCACCGGCACGTCGACGATCACGCTCAACCAGCAGTCCTTTGCGGTCGGTCAGGACGTGGTGCCTGGCAATCCGAGATCCTTCGCCCGCCTGCAGGCCACTGCTGTCGGCCCACAGGGTGGCACGGGCTCGATGATACGAACGCTTCAATATATCGAAGACGTCTCGAGCATGGCTGGCGGCATGGCTACCTTCTCGGTCTGGCTTAAGGCCGACTCTCCACGCAACATCGGCTTCGCGCTTCAGCAGAATTTCGGCAGCGGCGGATCGGCGTCCGTCATGGCCGCGCAGACGACTTTCGCCGTCACGGCGACCTGGCAGCGTTTCACCTTCACCTTCCAGTTGCCATCCATCGCGGGAAAGACGCTCGGCGACAGTCACAACCTCTCCCTCAGCCTGTATCTCTACAAGCAGGACAACTCGGACAACACGACCTTCGCGCCACTCGGCTCCTGGGCGACCGGCATCTATCTCGACTTCGCCACCATGCAGCTCGAAGCGGGCAGCATCGCCACCGATTTCGATGCGCGCCCTTTCGCCGTCGAGGAACTGCTGTGCAAACGTTACTGCACGACCAGCAGGACCTTCCTGGTCGGACGCTGGGGTACCGCCACCAGCGTCCGCTTCTACAACGACTTTGAAGTGCCCATGCGGCGCGCGCCAAGCTGCTCGCTGCTGACCAATGCGTTCCAGGCCGAGGCTACGCAAGTCGCCATCTATACGATCAATAGCGCACAGATCACCCAGGCCATCGGCGACAGTCGGCGTTTTTTCGTGGACGTCACGGGCACGATCAGTGGAGGCACGCCTTCGGCCGGCGCCATGGCGCAGCTCAACCTTCCGCAGGTTTTTCTTTTCCGAGCTGAGTACTGAGACCGCGCGGCCATTTGCTCTCGCGAGCTGACTCGTTGTCCGGGCACATCAGGTGCCTGGCATTTTTTTCCAGGAGCCGACATGGCCATCCAACTGATCAACCTCGGCACCCCGCCGAAGGGTGAAGACGGCGACACCAATCGCACCGCCCACAACAAATGCAACGACAACTTCACCAACCTCGACAGCCGCGCCACTACCGCTCAAGCCACCGCCGACAGTGCCAATCAGCTGGCCGGAACAGCCAAATCAACGGCTGACGCTGCCAAGGCCACCGCCGATCGGGCGCTGCCGAACGCCAGCCCGCTATTCACCGGAAGCATCGGCAAGATTGGCGTGCCCTACGAATACTGTTACCGCGTATCGAATATCGGCACCGACCGTGGCATCGGCGGATCGTGGGGAGAGTGGACGCAGGGCCGCACGCCAGTCATCCAACTGGATGCTATGAGCAATGTCTCCGCGTATATGCTGGCCCGCGTCACCCGCTGGGGTGCGCGCCATCTGGCGGCTATCGACGTCTACGAGGGCGGATCGGCCACCTCCACGCCACAGCTGCACTTTCACGTCGGCGGATCGCAGAATGCCTTCCAGTTCCTGGAGGGCGGCAACGCGATCTTCGCCGGCACGCTGACGCAGAACTCGGACTATCGAATCAAGAAGGATGTCGTCGGCATCGATCCCGCCGTAGCCGCATCGAACCTGCGGTCCGTCCGACCGGTCGAGTACTCGGATAATCGCGAAGCGCAAGACGCGTCGCGTCGCGCCGGCATGATCGCTCACGAACTCGCGCAATCGTTCCCGCTGCTCGTCGAGGGCAACAAGGATGCGGTACGCCGATCGGTTCGTCTCAAAGGCGACACCACTCCTTATATGCCAGGGACGGAACCCGCGGGCTATAAGCCGCCGACACAGGTTGCGTACGAAGAGCCGGCACTTCAGAACGTCAACTACGTCGGCCTGGTGCCTTATGTCATCGCCGCATGGAAGCATACGGACGATCTTCTCCAGGAAGCCATGGCGCGCATTGCCGCGCTCGAGCAGCGCCCCTGAGCCACCGGGTCGATCATCGACGCACTGGCATCCCCGCCCCGCTCCCGCTAGCTTGTGCACTCCCACGCGGCGCCCGCTTCCACCCGGCGCCCCGATGCACAAGGACGTCGCATGAACCACCCCGCCCAACGCTCCAATCTCCCCTGGCTCGCCGCCGTCACCGCCATGCTGGTGGTGGTGCTGTGGCATTGCGTCACCTTCGGCTTGATGGTGCTGCGCGCGCCGTCGGATAACGAGCAGATCCTCATCTACGTAACGATGACGCTCAGGACGATCGGCGAAGGGCTGCTGGTGCAAGGCGGGCTGGCTTTCCTGATCGCGCAATGGCGCGGTGAGCGCCACCAGGAGTGGGCCTATCGGCGGCCATTGCTGCTGATGGCCGTGTTCGCCGGCGGATTGCTGGCCTGGGATGTGCTGGCGATGGTGCTGTATCGGGGGATGTTCCAGCTGCTGGGCACGGCGATGATGGAGCATGGGATGCAGGCCGGGATCTTCGTATCCGGCCTGGCGCTCGCCGTGCTCGGCGTGTGGTCGTCGTGGTGGTTGGCCGTGCTGGTATGCCGCGACGATCGGATCGCGATGCCGCCACCTTCGGGGCAGCGTACGCGTGCGGCGGGCCTCGCCGGATGGATCCAGGCAGCGGCGGTGGTGGTCGGCGTATCGCTGGTGTATCCGCTGTTCAACGCATACGACGCCTATTCGCCGGTAACCTTGATCGCCACCTGGATCGGGGCAGTGCTGGCTGGCGCACTTGCTTTCGGCGGCGCATGGCTCGGCTTGCCGCGTCACTTGTCGCTGGTGCGCACGGGCCGGCTGCTCAGCACGGGCCTGCTCACGTTCGTATGCGCCTACATCCTGACGATCGGCGTCGGCGTGGTGGTGATGGTCCTGATCTTCGGCGGCACCGGCCGCACGGACAACGCCGTCGCCATTACGATCCTGGTCATCCTTGGCCTGCTTCCGCTGCTGGGCATGCTCGGCTTCCAGTGGCTATGGACGCGCGTACTCTACGCGAAGCTGCGGCGCGCTGCGGCAGCCTGAACAACCATGTCGGCAGCGGAGCCGTGGGCGATACCCTCAGATCAACCGCTCCGCTTCCAACTCACTCTTCAAATACGCGTAGTAAATCGGCGCCGCCACCAACCCCGGCAAACCGAACGCCGCCTCTACCAGCAACATCGCCACCAGCAATTCCCAGGCACGCGAACGGATCTGCGTGCCGACGATGCGTGCGTTGAGGAAGTACTCCAGCTTGTGGATCAGGATCAGGAAACCCAGCGCCGCCACGCCCACGCCCAGCGACACCGACAGGCCGGCGATGGTGATGGCGGTGTTGGAGATCAGGTTGCCGATCACCGGCAGCAGGCCGACGATGAAGGTGAGCACCACCAGGGTCTTGGCCAGCGGGATGTGGTAGCCCATCAGCGGCATCACGCCGAGCAGGAAGATCGCGGTGAACATCGTGTTGATCAGCGAGATCTTGATCTGCGCGAACACGATGTTGTGGAAAGCCTCGGCCAGGCGCTGGCAGCGCAGGCCGAGCGCCGCGGCCAGCGGGCCGACCTGGTGCGCGGGACGCGTGCGGCTGAGCGCGACGATCCCGCCCAGCACCATGCCGATGATGATGTGCACCAGCACGCGCGCGGTTTCCTTGCCCAGCGACTGCAGGCTTACGGAATGCTTATGGGTGAGTTCCAGCGCCATCACGCGCAGTTCGTCCACGCTGTCCGGCAGCCAGCCCACCACCGCGGCGGGCAGCTGCTGGCGGGCCTTCTCCACCAGCGGCATCAGCTGGTCCTGCCACAGCAGTTCGGGGTTGCCCAGTTCGGTGCGGAAGAAGCTCAGCGCGCCGAGGATCAGCAGGATCAACAAGCCGACCACGATCGCTGCCAGCAAGGCCACCACCAGTACGCGCGCACGGTCGCCGGGAATGCGCTTGCCGAGCAGCGGCGCGCTGGATTGCACGATCTCGTACACCAGCAATCCGGCGAACAGCGCCGGCAGCAGGCGCAGGCACAGCACCAGCAGCAGGGCGGCGCCGGCCAGCACATAGGTGGTGATGCGGATCGGCAGGCTGGGCTGACGGGGCTGGGGCAGGCTGGTTTCCATGCGGGCGTGGGGCAGTCCAGGGGAGCCCGCAGTCTGTCAGCAGCGCATGGCGGTCGCCACCCCGGGAAGGCCTGGGTAAGAGCAACGCTTCAGGAACTGCCGCGCACACGCTTCTATGTGGTGCGTGCCCGGTGGGGTCTTCCCCCTGGCGTAAACTGCCGCGATTCTGTCCGTTCGCTCGATCTACAGGGGAACCCATGCGTATTCGTCTGACGGCGTCCTTCGCCGCCCTCGTCCTGCTCGCCGGCTGCTCGGCCCAGCACGCCGCCAAACCTTCCGCCGCCGCAACCGCCAAGCCCGTCGCGGACGACAACCTGAACGCCGTGGCCTGGTCCCAGACCGCGATCGAACACGACCTGATCTACCTGCAGACCTATCGCGACGCCCAGGCCCGCCTGCCCGCCGCGCTCAAGGACAAGAGCTGGGACGCGCTGAGCAAGGAAGACCGCGCCGCGCCGCTCAAGGGCCTGAAGCCGGCGGTGGTGCTGGATATCGACGAAACCGTGCTGGACAACTCGCCTTACCAGGCGCGCCTGATCCGCAGCGGCGGCGAGTTCAACGAGGCCGACTGGGCCGCCTGGTGCAAGGAGCAGAACGCCCACGCCCTGCCCGGCGTGGTGGAGTTCACCCAGTTCGCCGCCAAGCATGGCGTGGCGGTGCTCTACGTCTCCAACCGCGCCAAGGACCTGGACGAGGCCACCCTGGGCAATCTGCGCAAGGCCGGCCTGCCGGTGTCCGGTCCGGAGGCCTTCCTGGGCCTGGGCACTTTTGTGCAGGACTGCGAGCAGATCGGCACCGAAAAGGGCTGCCGGCGCCAGCAAATCAGCCGCAAATACCGCGTATTGATGCAATTTGGCGACCAGATCGGCGATTTTGTCACCGTACTGGCCAACAACGCCGAGGGCCGCAACAAGGCCATGGCACCCTATATGAGCTGGGTCGGCACGCGCTGGTTCGTGCTGCCGAACGCCACCTATGGCTCGTGGGAGCCGGCCCTGTTCAACAACGACTGGAGCTCCCCGCGCGAGGAGCGGCATCGCTTGAAAGTCAATGCCTTGCGCGTGGACTGAGAATTCGATTGCGTAGAATCAATGAGTTAGCGCATCAAACGAAGGTGTTGCCTTAGCTTTCAGGATGCGGTTAAGATCGCCGCGCCGACCCTGCTGCTGACCACAGATTCTGCGGGCAAGGCCATTTCCCTTCCGGCTCTGCCGGATTACCCCGCGAGGCCCAACGCCCGCGGGGTTTTCTTTTTTGCAGCTCGTCATTCCGGCGCAGGCCGGAGTCCAGTAGCGACAGCGGTCGATTGTCGCGGCAGCGCAGCTTGTTTGCTTGATTGCAGGCGGCTGGGGAATGACATCGCGACAATCAAGCCATGACGCCACTGGATTCCGGCCTGCGCCGGAATGACGAGCTTGAAAGTGGGACTACCTGCCCTTGTCTATCCAAAGCGGGCGCCCTTACGCTCCCCGGCTCATCGTCGCGCCTGCTTGGGTGCGGCAAGCCACTGTGCGAGATCCTTCCGATGCGTCTTCCTCCGCTCCGTCTTCTACTGCCCGGGCTGCTGGCCCTGGCCGCAATGGCGGCCTGCCACGACAAGGACAAGCAGAAGGAAGCCGAGCTCACCGGCGCCGCCACGCCGGAGGCGGCGATCCAGGACGAGGTGAAGCTGATCCGCGCCGGCGATTTCGCCGGCCTCTGGAAGCACTCCCTGCCCGCTGCTGACTACGCCACCCTGCGCGCCGATTGGCCACGCGAGCACGCCGTCGAAGCGCCCAGCGCGGAGGACCGCGCGCAGTTCGAGGCGAAGATGAAGGAGCTCACCGAGCCCGGCGCCGAGGACAAGCTCTACGCCCAGGCCAAGCCCAAGCTCGCCCAGCTGCAGCATCAGTACAGCGACCAGTTGCCGGTGATGCTCGGCATCGGGCAAGGCATCGCACGCACCGCGCTCGACCAGAGCCACGGCATGACGGCGGTGCAGAAGCAGCAGGCCAACGACATCCTCGACGTGGTCGTGCCCTGGGCGCAGCAGCAGGCGTGGTTCGACCAGGCCAAGGCCAAACAGTCGATCGCCTCGCTGGTGGCCACCGCGCGCAAGCTGGACATCAAGAACGCCGATCAGCTGCAGGCGATGGATTTCGATACCGCGATGCAGAAGTACAGCACCGGCTATCTCGGCCTCAGGGACGTGCTCGCCATCTACGGCCTGTCGCTGGACCAGGCGCTGGACTCGGTCAAGGTGACCACGCTGGAAAATGCCTACGGCTACGCGCGGGTGAAGATCGACTACGTGCTGCTGGGCAAGCCGCTCAGCACCGAGTCCAGCCTGATGCAGCAGGACGGCCGCTGGTACAGCGAAGACTTGCTGAAGAACGTGCGCGATGCGCATCAGCGCCTGAGCGTGCCCGCAACTGCGGCGAGTGCGCCGGCACCTGCGAGCAGCGCGCCTCACGCACTCGCACCAAGCAGGCGTTAAACACGCGTTACCCTCCCAAAGCTAATTCCTTCTCCCTGCGGGAGAAGGTGGCGGCAGCCGGATGAGGGTTCGGCCGGAGCGCAACGCACCACTTCGCCCGTACCCTCACCCCAACCCTTCTCCCGGAGGGAGAGGCGCTCAACGCTCGGCCCTACCGGAACGGGCGGGTTCACCCAGTACAATACGTGGATGCCGAACATGTCGACCGCGGAACTTCCCGCCCGCAGCCGCGCGCCCTGGTGGTTCAACCTGGCCGGGCAACTGCTCGAACCCTGGTTGCGCCTGCGGCGCGACCCGGCCGAACCTGCGACCCTGCTCAAGCCCGGCCTGCCGGTGTGCTACGTGGTGGAGCGCGATGGTTTTTCCGATGCGCTGATCCTGGAGCGCGCCTGCCGCGAAGCCGGCCTGCCCAGCCCGATGCAGCCGCTGCAGGGCGCGCGCCGGCGGCGCTCGATGTTTGCGCTGGTGCGCCGCGACGGCTGGCTGTTCGGCCGCAATCGCCACCGCGCGCCGACCGAGACGCTGAGCCAGCTGGTACGCACGCTGGAAGCCGACCCGGAGCGCGACATCCAGATCGTGCCCGTCTCCATCTATGTCGGCCGCGCGCCGAACCGCGAATCGGGCTGGTTCAGCGTGCTGTTCTCCGAGAACTGGGTGATGGTCGGCCGCTTCCGCCGCCTGATCGCCCTGCTGCTCAACGGCCGCGACACGGTGGTGCATTTCTCCACCCCGGTGTCGCTGCGCTCGGTGATGACCGAAGCGGGCGACATCCAGCAGCCGGAGCGTTTCGCGCGCAAGATCGCCCGCGTGCTGCGCACGCATTTCCGCCGCATCCGCGCGGCGGTGATCGGGCCTGACCTTTCGCACCGCCGTACCGTGGTCGATTCCGTGCTCAACGCCGAGCCGGTGCGCGATGCCATCGCGGCCACCGCGGCGCGCGAGAACATCAGCCCTGCCAAGGCCTGGCGCAAGGCGCACGACATGGCGATGGAAGTCGCCGCCGACTACTCGCACCCGGTGGTGCGCTCGGTGTCGTTCCTGCTCTCCAATTTCTGGAACAAGCTGTACGACGGCATCGCCATGCACCACTTCGACAAGGTCCGCGCCGCCGCGCCGGGCCACGAAGTGGTGTACGTGCCCTGCCACCGCAGCCATGCCGACTACCTGCTGCTGAGCTATCAGCTGCACCAGGCCGGCGTGGTGGTGCCGCACATCGCCGCGGGCGTGAACCTCAACCTGCCGGTGATCGGCCCGCTGCTGCGCCGTGGCGGCGCATTCTTCCTGCGCCGCAGCTTCAAGGGCAATGCGCTGTACTCGGTGGTGTTCAACGAATACCTGGCGCAGCTGATCGACCGCGGCGTGCCGATCGAATACTTCATCGAAGGCGGCCGCTCCCGCACCGGCCGTCTGCTGGCACCGCGTGCCGGCATGCTGGTGATGACGGTGCGCGCCTTCCTGCGCGCGCCGCGCCGCCCGGTGCTGTTCCAGCCGGTGTACATCGGCTACGAGAAGCTGATGGAAGGCAAGAGCTACGTCGGCGAGCTCTCCGGCAAGTCCAAGGAAAAGGAATCGCTGATCGGCCTGCTGCGCGGCCTGAAGGTGCTGCGCCAGCGCTATGGCCACGTCGCGCTCAACTTCGGCGAACCGATCGAACTCAATCCGCTGCTCGATGCCGCCAGCCCCGACTGGCGCACCGCCGGCGGCGATCCGGACGTGAAGCCGGAATGGCTCAACAGCGTGGTCGACGATCTGGCCGAGAAGATCCACGTCAATATCAACCGCGCCGCCGACGTCAATCCGATCAACCTGCTGGCGCTGGCCCTGCTGTCCACGCCCAAGCACGCGATGGCGGAGAACGACCTGCTCGCCCAGCTCGAGCTGATGAAGGCTTTGCTGGAAGAGCTGCCCTACTCCGACCGCATGACGCTCACCCCGATGGACCCGGCCGGCATCATCGCCTACGGCGAGCAGATGGGCTGGATCAGCCGCGTGCGCCATCCGCTCGGCGACGTGCTGATGACCGAAGGCGAGCAGGCGGTGCTGCTCAGCTACTTCCGCAACAACGTGCTGCACCTGATGGCCACGGCCGCCTGGGTGGCCTGCTGCTTCCTCAACAACCGCCGCATGACGCGCGCTTCGGTGCTGCGCCTGGGCCGCATCATCTACCCGTTTATCCAGGGCGAGCTGTTCCTGCCGTGGGATGCCGACGGCTTCGGCCAGCAGGTACAGGCCACCATCGATTTCTTCGTGCGCCGCGGCCTGCTCGAAGCGACCAGCGAAGGCCGCGTGCTGGAACGCGGCCCCGGCCAGGACGATGCGGCCTATCAGTTGCGCGCCATCGCGCGCAGCCTGATCCAGGCCTTCGAGCGCTACTACATCACCATCGCCGCGCTGGTGAAGAACGGCCCGCACGTGCTCACTCCCGCGGAGCTGGAGAACGCCTGCACGCTCACCGCGCAGCGCCTGGCCCTGCTCAACGAGTTGTCCGCGCCGGAGTTCTTCGACAAGGCGCTGTTCCGCGGCTTCATCCAGAAGCTGCGCGAGAGCCGCATCATCTGGACCGACGAGAACGGCAAGCTCGATTACGACCGGGCGCTGGAAGTGATGGTGCGCGATGCGCGTGTGATCCTGGCGCGCGAAGTGCGCCATTCGATCCTCAAGATGACGCCCGGCGGCGACATCGAGAAGGAAGAACATCGCACCGCGACGGCGGCCGATGAGGCGACGCCGACCGCCGAGCTGCCGATCGCGCAGCCGCCGGTCGCCGAGCCGCCCGCCACCGAAGAGCCCACCACCAGCGAAACCCTGCACGAGCGCCACCTGGAAGCGGAACGGCAGGAGCACCACAAGCCGCATCCATAGGTGGATGACGGCAGGGGCGGATGACGGCGGGCCTCGAGTCTGCCTAGGATGCGGCTTCCGCCAAGGAGGTCGCCATGCCCGTCCGTCTCGCCTTCGCACTCGCCGCCGCCATCGTCCCCATTGCCGCGCAGAGTGCGGATGCCGCAAGCAGCGGCCATGACATCAGCGTGCTGCGTTGCGCGCGCCTGTTCGACCCGGCGGCCGGCAAGATGCTTGGCGTGTCCACGGTGATCGTCGAGGGCGATCGCATCAAGGAAATCCGTGCCGGCGCGGTCGACCCCGAGCCGTATCGCCAGGCCGCCGCGGGCGGGCACTTCGCTTATGTCGATGTCGCCGATGGCACCTGCCTGCCCGGCCTGATCGACTCGCATACCCACCTGACCTCGCAGACCAGCGCCACCGGTTTCACCGATCAGTTCCGCTGGAACATCGCCGACTACGCCGTCCGCTCCACCGTCTATGCGCGGCGCACCTTGCTGGCCGGCTTCACCACGGTGCGCAACCTCGGCGACAACCAGAACGAGTCCATCGCGCTGCGCAACGCGATCAATGCCGGCGTGGTGCCGGGCCCGCGCATCTTCACCGCCGGCAAGCCGATCGGCTCCACCGGCGGCCACGCCGACCCCACGGACGGCTATCGCATGGATCTGGCCGGCGACCCCGGCACCAAGGACGGCATCATCAACAGCCCGGAAGACGCGATCAAAGCCGTGCGCCAGCATTACAAGGACGGCGTGGACCTGCTGAAGATCATGCCCTCCGGCGGCGTGCTCGACGAAAGCGCCAGCGTGGACAACGCGCAGATGACCATCGAGGAGATCAAGGCGGTGGTCACCGCCGCGCACGACTACGGCTACACCGTCGCCGCGCACGCGCACGGCGCCGAAGCGATTCGCCGGGCCGTGCTGGCCGGCGTCGATTCGATCGAACACGGCACCTTCATGAACGACGAAGACATGAAGCTGATGAAGGAGCACGGCACCTGGTACGTGCCCACCATCACCGCCGGCAAGTACGTGCAGCAGATGGCGGAAAAACCCGGCTACTACCCGCCCCAGGTCGCGGCCAAGGCCAAGCTGGTCGGCCCGATCATCCAGGCCACTGCCGGCAAGGCCTACAAGGCCGGCGTGAAGATCGCCTTCGGTACCGATGCCGCTGTTTACCCGCATGGCCAGAACGCGCGCGAATTCCAGTACATGGTGGAGGCCGGCATCCCACCCATGGTCGCCCTGCAGGCCGCCACCACCCACGCCGCCGAGCTGCTGCACAAGCCCGGCGAACTGGGCCAGATCGCCGCGGGCCGCCATGCCGACGTGATCGCCGTGCCCGGCAACCCGCTGGACGACATCACCACCATGCAGCGGGTGAGCTTCGTCATGAAGGACGGCGTGATCTACAAGCAGGACGGCCAGGCGCTCGACCGATAAGGCCGTGGCCGGGGCGCCGCGCGGGGCCATCCTGTAGCATAGGCGGATGAGCGAACAGCAGCCCAAGACCACCCATTTCGGTTTCCGCGACGTCCCGGTCGACGACAAGCAGAAGCTCGTCGGCCGCGTGTTCACTTCGGTGGCCGGCAGCTACGACCTGATGAACGACCTGATGTCGTTCGGCGTGCACCGCCTGTGGAAGCGCCACTTCGTCGCCATCAGCGGCGTGCGCAAGGGCGACCGCGTGCTGGACCTGGCCGGCGGCACCGGCGATATCGCCGCGCTGCTCAAGCCCGTGGTCGGCGCCGAGGGCGAGGTGGTGGTGGGCGACATCAACGCCGCCATGCTCAGTGTCGGCCGCGACCGCCTCACCGACCGCGGCCTGGTCGGCGGCCTGCGCTGGGCCCAGCTCAACGCCGAATGCCTGCCCTTCCCCGACAACAGCTTCGATGCCGTGACCATGGCCTTCGGCCTGCGCAACGTCACCGACAAGGACAAGGCGCTGGCCGATATCTGCCGCGTGCTCAAGCCCGGCGGCCGTGCGCTGGTGCTGGAGTTCTCCAAGGTGCAGAGCGAGCTGTTCGCCAAGCTTTATGACTTCCACTCGTTCAAGGTGCTGCCGAAGCTGGGGCAACTGTTCGCCGGCGACGCGGACAGCTACCAGTACCTGGCCGAATCGATCCGCAAGCATCCGGACCAGCAGACGCTGAAAGACATGATGGAGCGCGCGGGCTTCGGCAAGGTGGAGGTGCGCAACCTCACCAACGGGATCGTGGCGATCCACAAGGCGTACAAGCTGTAAGGTCCGCCCCGGCGGTCAGGCGACGCCTGCCGCCATGCTCTTGCGCAAGCGTTTGTCCGCATACATCGCCGCGTCGGCCTGCGCGATCAGCGCTTCGGCGTCGTGCGCCTGCGGCGTGGCGACGATCATGCCGATGCTGGGACCGGCGTAGTCGATCGCCGCGCCAAGCAGTGCGAAGTGCCCGGTGGTGGCGATCTGCAGACGCGTACGCAGCGCCATCGCGGCAACCTCGGCATCGCCGTCGTGCGGTGTATGCGACAACACCACGAATTCGTCGCCACCCAGCCGCGCCACGAAATCCCCCGCGCGCAGCGCGCCCTGCAGGCGGCCGCCGATCGCGGCCAGGAACTGGTCGCCGACCTCGTGGCCATAGTGGTCGTTGATCGCCTTGAACTGGTCCAGATCGACGAAGGCCACCGCCAGCGCGCCGCCCTCCCGTTCCAGCGCCGCCAGGCGCCGCCGCATGTCTTCCATCAATGCACGCCGGTTGGGCAGATGGGTGATGGCGTCGGTGAGCGCGCTGACCGCCAGCGAATCGTTGGCCTGGCGCAGCGCATACACCAGGCGCTCGCGCTCGATCTGCTGGCCGATCAGCCGCGAGAACATGTACAGGATCTTCTGCGCACCATCGGCCAGCGGCTTGCGCTCGCCGCTGGCGGCGCAGAGCGTGCCATACAGTGTGCCGTCCTCGATCCGCACCGGCGTGCTGGTATAGGTGGCAATGCCCAGCGCCATCGCGGCTTCCGAGTCGGCCCAGCAATTGGCCACGTCGTCCGTATAGAGCCGCCCTTCCTCCAGCGCGCGCTTGCACAAGGTGCCTTCCCAGGGCACTTCCAGGCCCTCGGGAATCTGCAGGCGCAAGCTGTTGCGCGCGTACACCACGTGCTGGATGCCGGCGGCGGTATCGATCCGCGTGAGGTAGGTGGACTCCAGGCCGGTCACCGCCTGCAGCAGTTCCAGCAGTGGACGGACCAGCTCCTCCAGCGACTTTGCGCCGGCGACGGAATCCGCGAGCAGGGTGACGAAATCGATGGATGCGTAGCTCATGGGAAGCAGCAACAGCTTGCGATCGAAAACCCATCGCAAGTTATTTCAATAACCAGCAGAAGGGGCCACCGCCGACCTTAGAACCCGCCGCCGTGTCATGCAACGGCGGCGAGCGCGAACGGATTCACATCGGCGCCTGCCCGTACCGGACCCAAGCTGCTTACGGCTTCGTCGACACCGTCAACGCACCGCGCAGCTCGCGCCGCATGGCGAACAGCGCCGCCATCCACAGCCCCACGCAGGCCATCAACACGGCAAAGGCGTTGCCCATCGGCTGCGGCAGGTACATGCCCAGGATCGAGGTAAAGATCAGCGCCGCGCCGAGCACGTAGAACTGCCAGAACGGAATCCCATACGCCATCGGCAGGAAATGCAGGCCGACCACCAGCGCGATGGCCGCGAGCTTGAGCTCCGGATGGCCGACGTTATTGGCCACGTTGATCGCGATCAGGATGCCGATGCCTTCGCCGATGGTGGCCCACTGCACCACCTTCTCCGCACGCTGCGTGAGCTTGCGGATCTGGCCGTCCTTGGAAATAGCCTGATGCACGCTGCGCGCATAGACCGCGAACGCCGCGAACACGGCCACCGGTATCGCCAGATACGGGCTGCGCGCACCGTCGAGCTGGACGATGCCGGCGATGGCGAACACCGTGCCCCAGAAACTCATGATCATCGCGCCCCAAAAACCCATGCCGCCTTCCCCTTCCTGTTGTCGTCGATCGAACGATGGCCGCCAGCAGCCGCGCGAGGCCGGTCAGGCCCGCGTAGTCGACGGTTTGTCTGTTGTTCCCCTTGGATCTCCGGCCCTGCATGCACGCCGATGAGCGTCGATAGGGTGGAGCCGTGCAACTTCACCATGCACCGCGATGGCCCACAAGGGCGATCAGGCGTTCGTGCCGTGCCTTACACGTGGCATTCGCTTAAGGCCGGCCCACCGTGCTGGTGATGGCGTGTATCTCATCACGCCGACACCTGGCCCACCAATCGCCAGCATCATTCCGACGACATGACATACGTCAGGGCGATGGGCTCCGGCTCAGATCGCATCGGGGTCAGGATCGTAGGCGCCGCCGGCAGGATCGGCGAGCCACGCGTATCCGGCCGTGGCCAATGCGTCGGCAATGAATGTCTCGCCTTCCGCGGTATCCAGCTCGATCGTCTTGATCAGCGACCAGTCGGCCCGCTGAAACGGCGGGTCGTAAAGCAGGTAGACCAGGGCATGCGGTGCCTGGATCGACGGCCAGCTCAGTCCGTGATGCTGGAAGCCCGCGGCGCGAACCTGCTCGTAAACGGCCAGGGCAGCCGCGTGAGTGTCGCGATGATCGGCGGTGCTGATCAGCTCGCGCCAGCGCGTCTCACGCCATGAATTCTCATCCGGAACCACGATGCGCCGGTCCGGCAGCCCGAGCGGAATGATGTCCAGCGGACGCCGCAGTTCCACCAGCGCCAGCCGCTGTCCCTTCAACTTGTTGCGCGGCAGGTAGACCTGGCGCTTCGGATAGATGCTGGCATGGCGCAGCAGCGCCTCGAACAGCGCACCGGCCGAGGTGGTGGCCGCGTAGAACATGCCGAGCGCCGGGGCCTTGGCCACCAGCGCCGGCTGGATCGCCATGCGCGCGGTGGAACGCGGGTTGGAACTCAGCGGATCGACCGGCGTGCCGTCCTGCAGCCGCGCGGGATGCACGCGGCCGTAGATCGTGGCGGGCATCGCGTCGAACGCGACCTGTTCGAGCAAGGCGTCCTCACCATGCGTCATGCGTGTCCGCCTCCGCCGTGGCGCGCGCAGCATGGATCACCGCGCCAGGCTCGGTGACGAAGACATCCGCCGGCGCACGCGCGGCGCCGTTCGCGCCGGCCAGGGCCAGGGTGGCGCCATGCAGCCAGAAGGCGCGCCGCCAGCCGCCCTTGTCGGCCTCCGGCGTGAACTGCGGATTGACCGACAAGGCCGCGATCAGATCCTTGACCAGCGGGCGGATGGCGCCGGTCTCGTCGAACTGGAAGTCGGGATGGCGGAACGTGCGCTCGTTGGCGGACCACACGCCGAAGAGCTCGCCGCGGTCCCTGCGGTCCTTCGCCCATTGGCCCTTGTTGCCCGCCTTGCTGCCATGGCGTTCGCCCACTTCCGCCGACGTCGGCCAGCCCAGACCCAGCAGTTCGTCGCGCAGTGCGGCCGACGCCTGTGCGGGCGTGTGCGTGGGGGCGGCGACCAGGACCGGCTCGATCGTCATCTCGGTGACGATCTCGGCGGACAGGCTGCGGCTGAATCCCTCGAGCAGTGCCGGCAGCGTGACGTCGGGGTCGTACTGCTCGATCTCGAACAGCACCCCGTGCGACGAGCCGGCCTGGTCCGCGCGCTTCAGCATGCGACCGGCGCGCTCGGCCACCTCGGCGGCACGCACCTCGTGCACGGCAAGGTCGGCAAACAGTTCGAAGTAGCGCACTTCCTGACGCTGCCTGGGCGACTTGCGCGCGGGCAGCAGTTGATCCAGCGCGCCGATGCGGTGCGAGGCGTCCAGGAGCTTTTTCGCCAGGCTCTCCAGCTCGGCGATCTCGGACTTGGTCAGCCACTCGGCATCGCTGTCAGGACGAAACACGCGCAGCACGCCCTTGTAGTCGTGCCTGGCGACGTCGAGCGAGGCGGCGTGCGGAGTATGGATGAAAGAAGTCAGCGGCCGGCTGCCGAAACGGATGTCACCGTCGGCGGGAATTTCCATGATCGCCACGTGGCCATGGATGCTCATGTCGCCTCTCCGTCCAGCCATCGGGTAGATGGCCCTGTACGCATGATGCCCCATCTTATTCTCCTTATCAAGCTTATCCTGCACGGATCCCTCGACTCCCATCTTAGGGCGCCCCGGGGTGGCAAGAAACGCCAAATAGTCCTAAATATTCATTTTTTTCATGGGGATAGATCGTAGCGACTACGCAGTATCAGGCGGCCTGACTCGCGCGGTCCAAAACTCTGACTCGTCTAGCGGCAGCGCACTCATTCTCTCCGCTGGACAAGCCCCTATACCTCCCGCAGCATCCCGCCCGATCCAGGGGAACCGCAGCGCATGAGCCACAACACCTCGCAACTCGAACGCCTCACCTTTTTTTCCGATGCCGTCTTCGCCATCGCGATCACCCTGCTGATCATCGAAGTGCACGTGCCGCACGTCAGCAGCATCGACGATGCGACCTACTGGCACGCCCTGGCCGAGCTGGGTCCGAGCCTGCTCGGCTTCATGGTGAGCTTCCTGGTGATCGGCGCCCTGTGGATGTCGCATCACCGCGTGTTCGGCCTGCTGCACGACTACAGCCCGAAGGTGATGTGGCCGAACATGTTCTTGCTGATGTCGATGGCGTTCATGCCGTTCGCCACGGCGTTGATGAGTTCGAATCCGCGGGCGCGCGTGCCGGAGCTGGTTTACTCGGGCACCCTGCTGGTGGCCGGCCTGTTTCAGCGCCGGCTGTTCTCCATCGCACTGCGCGCACCGCACGTGCGCACCGACGTGCCCCCGGAAGAAGTGACCGCCGCGCGCTGGCGCTCGTGGGGACTGCCGACGGCCAGTGCACTGGCCTTTATCGGTGCGTGGTTCCTGCCGGGCTGGAACAATTTCCTGCTGCTGCTTATTCCGCTCCTGGTGCGGCTGTATGCTGCGGCGGGTCGGCGCCACGCATTGCGCCAGCAGGCAGCCGAGGGCGCCTGATCGTTCGGTTCGGAGCTGGCATGTCCACACGTGTTCGCCTGTTTGCTGCCACGGCCGCCGCGCTGGGATGGCTCGCGCTGATCCTGCAGTGGCTGTTCTCGATCCAGTTGTCGATCGAGAAGGGACAGAGCGCGCTGGCGGGCACGTGGATCTACTTTGGCTTCTACACGATCCTGACCAATATCCTGGTGGCGCTGGCGTTCACCGCCTGCGCGCTCGGGCCTCGCGGAAGCGTCACGCGCTTTTTCAACCGTCCTGGCACCTGCACGGCGGTGGCGATGAGCATCGTGGTGGTGAGCGCGGTCTACAACGTGATGCTGCGGCAGCTGTGGCATCCGCAGGGTTGGCAACTGTTCGCCGACGCCACGCTGCACGACGTCATGCCGCTGGCTTTCCTCGCCTACTGGTGGTTCGCGGTGCCGAAGACCGCGGTGAGCCGGCGGCAGATCCCGGCCTGGCTGGGCTATCCGGCGGCCTACTTCGCCTATGCGTTGGCGCGCGGCGCGGTGAACCACTGGTATCCGTATCCCTTCCTCGACGTCACCAGCCTGGGCTATCTGCAGGTGGTGGTGAATGCGCTGCTGGTACTGCTGTTCTTTATCGCCGTGGCGTTGGCACTGGTGGCGCTGGCGCGCTGGCAGGCACGCCGCGCCGCACAGGCGACGGCCCAGCCGGCCTGACGCTTCCGTCACGCGCTTGCGGCAGAATGCGCGCACGCAAACCTCGCCAGCGGACCACCATGCGTATCTTGCCGATCGGCCTCGCCCTGCTGCTCACCGCCGCGCCCGCGCTCGCCCAGGATGGCGATGCCGCGGCGTTCTTCGTCAAGCTGTATGCGGAAAAGTGCATGAAGCATTACGCCAAGCCCATGGCGCTAAAGGCTGAGTTCGAGGCGGCGAAGACACCGGAACTGCCGGCCAATACCGCCAACTTCTTCCTCGGCGGCGCGCCGGGCAAGGCATGGCCGCAGCGAGGGCCGGGCGAAGGTCGCTTCGTGGTGTCGTTGCGCGATGACGGCATCTGCGCGGTGTTCGCGCAACACGCCGACGACGCGAATGTGGAACGACGTTTCAAGGATCTGGTCTCCACCAGCCCGCCACCGCTGGCCGCCGCCGTCGATAAAGACGAGCACGAGATGTCGCCGACCGGCCCGATCCATACACTGAGCTACACCTGGTCCCGCCCAGGCGATGAGAGCGAGCTACTGTTCACGCTTACCACCGCCGTCTCGCCGGATGCCCCCGTACAAGCCATGGCCTCACTGGGGCGCACGAAGAAGTAGGCCGATCACCCAGCCGTGCGCCGATCCTCGAGCCATTCGCCCATGAGGTGGGTCTGGTCTTCGTGATCCGTGTCGCGCCAGGGTTCGCGCAAGGCGTCTTCGTACCAGCGGCGGCAGGAAGGCAGGGCGCGAAGACGTTCCGCATAGGCGGCTGACGCCGGCTGCACCGGCAGGTCATAGGTCTGGATCCGATACGCCACGGGTGCGTAGAACGCATCCACGGCGGTAAAGCGTGCGCCGGCAAGGAAAGGACCGCCGAAACGCTGCAAGCCCTCCGTCCACAGCTCGTCGAGCCGCGCCAGGTCCGCCTTCAGCGCCTCCGGCTGATGGAACAGGCGCACCCGAATACCGCAACTCATGGATGCGTTCTCGCGCAGCGCACCGAAGCCCGCGTGCATCTCCGCCGCCGCGCAACGCGCCCAGGCACGGGCCGTCGAATCTTCCGGCCACACGCCGGGATGCCGCTCGGCCAGGTATTCGGCAATGCCCATCGAATCCCACAACACCGCGTCGCCATCGTGCAGGCACGGCACCTTGCCGTTCGGTGCGAAGCGCCGGAAATTGTCCCAATTGTGGCTGCCCTCGAAGCGCACCAGCGCTTCCACGAAGGGGATGCCCAGTTCCTGCAGCAGCACCCAGGGTCGCATCGACCAGGATGAGTAGTTCTTGTTGGCGATGTAGAGGGTGTACATGCCCGCCTCCCCGCGACCCATGTCAGAACCGAAAGGGTAGCGTCGTTCGGAACGCTTCGCAGCTATCCGATGGCTTGTCTCAGGTGTCGAGGATCAACAAGGTACCGCAGCTTCCTGCGGCCACCGCATGCGGCACGCCCGCCGGCACCACGTACAACTCGCCCGCGCCAACGCGCACGACTTCGCCGCCGATCTCCAGCAGCATCTGCCCGTCGAGCACCAGCAAGCCTTCCGGATAGTCGTGGCACTCGTCCGGATACGCCGCCTCATCCATCCGCACCACTTTCAGGTTGGCATCGCCGAAGCGCGCCAGCACTTGCGACTGCCACGCCTGCGGCAGCGCGCCGGCGGCCTCGGCCAGTGCGATCAGCGTCATGCCTGCCTCAGCACGGCTTGGCCGGTGTCGCCGGCATCGATGCGGTGGGCGCCGGCACGGCCTGGCGCTTGCGCGCATTGGCCAGGATCACGCCGCCGACGGTGATCGCACCGCCAACGACGGTGAGCAGCGCCGGGCGTTCGCCGAGCCATACCCAGCCGATCAACACCGCGATCGGCGGCGAGAAGTAGATGAAGCTGCTCACCTGCGAGGCGGAGGCGCGCTGCAGCGCGGCGTTCCAGGCGATATAGCCGATAAAGGTGGGCGCGATGCCCAGCCACAGCAGCGAGCCGATATGCGCCATCGGCGCATGGGCCAGCGCGTGCGGCAAGCCCAGGCCGAACGGCAGCGCGGCCAGCGCGCCGGCGAAGAAGGTGAACCCGGTGACGCCCAGCATGCTGTTGCGCGCGAACAGCGGCTTCTGGCCGACGAACAGCAGCGCCGAACAGATCACGCTGACCAGCACCAGCGCCGCCATCGGCTCGAACTTCACGCCCTTGCCGCTGGCCAGCACCACCACCACCACGCCGACCAGGGCGATGCCCAGGCCGGTGAGCGTGCGCGGCGACAACCGCTCGCGCAGCCACACCGCGGACAGCGCCGCGGTGGCGGCCGGGATCAGCGAGATGATGATCGCCGCCGTGCCGCTGGCGACGCGGGTTTCGGCGGTGTTGAGGCACAGGTGATAAGCGGTGAGTCCAAGCACGCCGAGTACCGCGAGCTGCGGCCAGTCCTTGCGCGCCGGCAGCGGCACGCGCTTGACCAGCAGCAGTACGGCGAAGCACAGCGCGCCGATTCCTAAGCGAGCGAAAGCCACTTCGCCCGGGGTAAACGAGCCCAGCGCATGGGCGATCGCGGCATAGGCCGAGGACCAGGTAAGCAGGGCGATGCCGATATAGGTCAAGGCGCGCCCATCGAGGCGTTCCGGGGTGCTCATGGGGGTGATTCCTGGGGCGGAAACAAGTGGAAATCGTAGATCGGAGCCGGTCACCCCGGAATGATGAATCAGCGTACGATAGTCATGTTTCGCTAACGATCGAACTATCCCATGAACGCTCTGACCTTCGAATCGAAACCCTCCTGGGACACCAAGGACTGGCAGATCCTGGAGGCCCTGCAACAGGACGCCCGCCTGGGCTACGCCGAGCTCGGCCGCAAGGTGCGCCTGTCCGCGCCGGCCGTGGCCGAACGGGTCAAGCGCCTGGAAGAAGCCGGCGTGATCACCGGCTACCGCGCCCAGATCGATCCGCGCCGGCTCGGCTACGACATGGAAGCGATGATCCGGGTGCGCTGCGACGGCGGTACCTGCGCACGTGTCGGCGCACTGGTGGCAGGCATCCCCGAAGTACTCGATTGCCGCCGCCTGGCGGGCGAGGACTCGGCCCTGCTGCGCGTGGTGGCGATGTCGGTGCCGCACCTGGAAAACGTGCTGGACCGGCTGCTGAAGATCCACCCGAGCATCAGCACCACCACCCTGGTGGTATTGCAGACTTCGCATGCCAACCGGCCGATCACGCAGGCCATGCGCAACGCGGCCAACGCCACCCTGGGTTGAATGCACGCCGATCGCGCGGGTTATGCTCGCGCGGTTGCCAAGGAGACAAGCGCATGCGCGAGCTGTATCCGCAGATCGAGCCGTACAAGACCCAGCGCATCGCGATGGATGGGCTGCACACCTTGTTCGTGGAGGAATGCGGCAATCCCGACGGCTTGCCGGTGATCTTCCTGCATGGCGGACCGGGCGCAGGCGTGTCGCCGTATCACCGCCGCTTCTTCGATCCCCAGCGCTACCGCATCGTGCTGTTCGACCAGCGCGGCGCGGGACGTTCCACGCCGTTCGCGGAGTTGCGCGACAACACCACCTGGCATCTGGTGGCCGACATCGAAACCATCCGCGAGGCGCTGGGCATCGAGCGCTGGGTGGTGTTCGGCGGCTCCTGGGGTTCGACCCTGGCGCTGGCCTATGCGCAGGCGCATCCGGAGCGCGCGCTGGGCCTGGTGCTGCGCGGTATCTGGCTGGTGCGCGATGAGGAAATCCGCTGGTTCAACGAACTGGGCGGCGGCGCGGCCTTCGTGCGTCCGGTCGAATGGAACCGCTATCTCGCCCACATTCCCGAAGCCGAACGCGGCGACATGGTGGAAGCGTATTGGCGCCGCCTGGACCATGCCGATGCGCAAGTCCGCCTGAGCGCCGCATTGGCGTGGGATGCATGGGAAAGCAGCTGCATCGCGCTGGCCGACACGCCCTACGATCCCGCCGATGCGGGCACGCAGGAATCGGCGATCAGCAAGGCGCGCGCGGAAGTGCATTACTTCCGCCATCGCGCTTTTCTCGAACCCGGGCAGTTGCTGCGCGACGTGGACAAGATCCGCCGTATTCCCGCGACGATCGTGCATGGCCGCTACGACCTGATCTGCCCGGTGAAGAACGCGTACGACCTCGCCGAGGCGTGGCCGGAGGCGGATTTCCATGTGGTGACCGCAGGGCATGCGGCGTATGAGACGGAGATCGTGGATGTGTTGGTGCGGGCCACGGATGGGCTGGCGGATAAGTACGCGGCCTGAATAGCTGCGTTTCGAAGCCCTGGGGACTTGAATGTATCTCTATTGAGATACAATATGGACTAACCCGGTCCCTCAAAGCTATCCCCATGACTCACACTTCGATGCTCCACGTCCGCGTAGATGACGAACTCAAGGCCATCGCGACGGAGAAGCTCGCCGACATCGGGCTCACCGTCTCCGATGCGGTGCGCATTCTGCTGACTCGTATCGTCAAGGAAGGCGGTCTCCCCGCTGGCCTGGCCGTCGACTCGAATGCGTACGACGCATGGTTCCGCGCCAAAGTGCACGAAGCTCTCGAAGATAAGCGACCGCCCTCGTCGCATCAGCAAGTCATGGACGATGCTCAAGCGCTGATCGAAAGGAAAAGGCGTGCCCGACGTTGAATGGCGACAGACAGCGCGAGCGGATTTGCTCGCTATCATCGACTACATCTCCGACGACAACCCAGACGCCGCGCAACGGCTCAAGGATGACATCGAAGCGCGGGTAGCCGGGCTCCCTGCACAACCAAGGCTCTATCGCTCTGGCCGTGTGGCAGGCACGCGAGAGATGGTCGTGCGGCCGAACTATGTGGTGGTCTACGCGGAGTTGCGTAATGTCATAGCGATCCTTCGCATCCTGCATGCCGCGCAGCAATGGCCTCCTGCTGGCTCGCCATGACTTTCATGCGTGCTGCCTGACGCACGACGCTACGGCAACCCCACATAGCTGCGCCTGAAGTTCACCGTCTGCGCCTGATCGGCATGCAGGTCGCTGGCAATCAGCGCGACCGCACCGAGAATCGTCAGCTGCAGAAGCAGCAAGAGAAAGCCGTGGCGGCGGCGAAAGCTCCGGGCCATACATGCAACCGTCAGTCACCCCTGGGTGGGCGTAAGGATGGATGACGCGCGAGCCGGGCCGCGGTTGACATGGCGCTGACACATCGCAAGAAACGGAGGGACCGGACTTCGCGTTCGCGCCATAGTGCGCGCAACCCAAACGTGGAATACCCAATGCTCACCCTGTACGACTACCTGCCCTCGCAGAACGGCTGGAAAGTGCGCCAACTGCTGCGCCACCTGGACCTGCCCTACCGCACCGTGCCGGTGAGCATCTTCGAAGGCGAAGGCCGCCAGCCCGATTTCCTGCGCATCAACCCCACCGGCACCGTGCCGGCGCTGCAACTGGACGACGGCCGCACGCTGGCCGAGTCGAACGCCATCCTCGCCTACCTCGCCGAAGGCACGCCCTATCTGCCAGGCGATGCCTACGGCCGCGCCAAGGTGCTGCAGTGGCTCAACTTCGAGCAGGAGCGGGTGGAGTCGGTGATCGGCTCGCTGCGCTACTGGACCTTGACCGGGCAGTTGCCGAAGCGGCCGCCGGCCTTGGTGGAACTGAAGCGCGCGGCCGGGCTGCGCGCGCTGGCTATCCTCGATGCGGAACTGGCCAGCCGCCCCTTCGTCGCGAGCGACCACTACGGCATCGCCGATATCGCACTGTTCGCCTACACCAGGCTGGCGGAAGACGCGGGGCTGGAGCTTGAGCCTTACGCGCACCTGCGTGCATGGATGACGCGGGTGGAAGCGCAACCGGGGCATCTGAGCGAGCGGTTCCCGTACACGATCGATCCGCACGCACCGGCTTCACGGTAAGCCCTTCTCCCATCGGCGACCCGAAGGTAGTCCCTGTGGGAGAGAGGGGTTGGGGTGAGGGTGCGGGTGCGGGTGGAGCGCAAGAGTGATGTGCACCGCTCCGGCCGTACCCTCATCCGGCTGCCGCCACCTTCCTCGCTCCTCCACGCGAAGAGGGCACGGGGATGTGCCCGGCTTTGATGAGCGAGGAGAACCGCGCACATCCCTGTGCGCTCCCCGCGTGCTCCCGGAGGGAGAAGGGTTCCGGATATGAGTGCCTCTACAAGGCCGCCATCTCAGGCTATACCCGGCGTCTCGCAATGACCCCAGCCACGGGCCACCCCGCCGACGCAATGGCATACTCGGCGCTCCCGTTACGCCGGAGCCACCCATGCGCCTTCTCTGCGCCCTTGCCATCGGCAGTTTTGCCCTGCCCCTGGCCGCCTATGCCACCGATCCTCACTCCTACGCCCAGCCCGACCAGGTGCGCGTCACCCATCTGGACCTGGACCTGAAGATCGACTTCCCGCACAAGCAGCTCGACGGCGTCGCCACGCTGAAGCTGGACTGGAAAGACCCCAAGGCGCAGGCGCTGGTGCTGGATACGCGCGACCTGAAGATCGCCAAGGTCGAAGCGGTCGACGGCGCGGGCAAGGCCAGCGTGCTGAAGTACGCGCTGGCGCCGGCCGACAAGCAGCTCGGCAGCAAGCTCACCATCCAGGCGCCGCAGCATCCGGCGCAGGTGCGCATCGCTTACGTCACGGCGCCCACCGCGTCGGGCCTGCAGTGGCTGGCGCCGGCGCAGACCGCGGACAAGAAAGCGCCCTTCATGTTCTCGCAGTCGGAGTCGATCCACGCGCGCTCATGGGTGCCGCTGCAGGATTCGCCGGCGATCCGCTTCACCTACAGCGCCCACGTCACCGCGCCGAAGAACGTGCGCGTGGCCATGAGCGCGCTCAATGACGCCAAGCACGCACTGGACGGCGATTTCCGCTTCGACCAGCCGCATCCGATTCCGTCCTACCTGCTGGCCGTCGCCGCCGGCGATATCGCGGTGCAGGAAACCGGCCCGCGTTCGGCCGTGTATGCCGAGCCCAGCGTGGTCGGCAAGGCGGCCAAGGAATTCGAGGACACCGAGAAGCTGATCGCCGCCACCGAACAGCTCTACGGCCCCTACGCGTGGGGCCGCTACGACCTGCTGGTGCTGCCGCCTTCGTTCCCGTTCGGCGGCATGGAAAACCCGAACATGACCTTCGCCACGCCGACCGTGCTGGTGGGCGACAAGAGCCTGGTTTCGCTGGTCTCGCATGAGCTGGCGCATTCCTGGTCGGGCAACCTGGTGACCAGCGCCGCGTGGCGCGATATCTGGCTCAACGAGGGTTTCACCACTTACGTGCAGGGCCGCATTACCGAGGCCGTCTATGGCAAGGCGCTGGCCGACGAGGAAGCGCTGCTGTCCGCGCGCGACCTGCAGAAGCATATCGGCGAGATGCCGGAGAACTCGCAGAAGCTGGCGCCGGAACCGCACGGCGTCGACGCCGACGACACCTTGTCCGACGTGGCCTACACCAAGGGCTCGTGGTTCCTGCGCACGCTGGAGCAGCGCTTCGGCCGCAGCACCTTCGATACGTACCTGAAGGGTTATTTCGCGCACTTCGCGTTCCAGAGCATCGATACCGAGCAGATGCTCGAGTACCTCAAGGCCAATCTGTTCGACAAGAACCCGGGCAAGATGGACTGGGCCGAAGTGAAGGCATGGGTGTACGAACCCGGCATCCCGAAGAACGCGCCGCTGCCGGCCTCGCCGCGCTTCGACGCGATCGACAAGGAGCGCGCCGGCTTCCTCGGCGGCTCGCTGGCTGCCGACAAGCTCGACGCCAAGGGCTGGAACACGCAGGAATGGATGTACTTCCTCGACGGCCTGCCGGACGCCGCGCCGCTGGACAAGCTGCAGCAGCTCGACGCCGCCTGGCATCTGACCGGCACGCCGAATGCCGAGATCGGCATGCGCTGGTATAGCCACGCCATCGCCGCCGGCGACAAGGCCGTGTGGAGCGCCGCCGCCGAGCATATGACCCGCATCGGCCGCCTGTACCTGACCACGCCACTGTACCGCGCCTTCGTCAAGACGCCGGAAGGCCTGGCCTACGCCGAGCAGGTGTATGCGAAGGCCAGGGCCGGCTATCACCCGATGACCCAGGACGCCGTCCAGCGGATCATCGACAAGGCCAAGCACCCGGCAGCCAAGAAGCCGGCCAAGTGATCGCCGCCGCACGGCGCGCCGGGCTTGATCGGCGCGCCGTGCGACCCGACATGCTTTGCTTCCTCATGCTTTTCTTCCTCTTGCTTTTCTTCCTTTTGCGCGGATCGTCACGATGACCAAGTCCTCCCTTCCCGCCACCGGCCAGGGCAAGCAGCGTCCCTTGTGGCAGCGCTTGCTGATCCGCCGCCTGAAGTTCCTGGCCATCGTGGCGCTGGTGCTCGGCCTGGGCCTGGGCGGCTGCTATCTGTTCGCGCCGCAATGGCTGCTGCGCGCGGAAGTGGCGCGCAAGGCGATGGCCGCACACGTGGAAACGCACTCGGTGCAGGTGGGCGACACCAAGTGGGTCTACTACGAAGGCGGCAAGGGCCCCACCCTGTTGCTGCTGCACGGCTTCGGCGCCGACAAGAACGTGTGGCTGGAACAGCTGCGCCTGCTCACCCCGAACTTCCATGTGATCGCACCGGACCTGCCGGGCTGGGGCGAATCCACCCGCGTCGACGGCGCCAGCTACAACATCGATGCGCAGGCCGCGCGCCTGCAGGGCTTCGTCGCCGCGCTGCGGCTGCAGCGCGTGGTGCTGGTCGGCCACTCGATGGGCGGCGCGATCGCCGGCACCTACGCAGCCGATCATCCCGAACACGTGGCCGCACTGGCCCTGATCGACGCGTTCGGCCTGAAGGCCAACGAGAACGACTTCGAGCGCCAGTCGCTGGCCGGCAAGAATCTCTTCAACTACGACGACCGCGCCGGCTTCGAACGCGCCACCTTGCTCGCCTTCGAGAAGATGCCCAGCATCCCGGGCCGCTTCGTCGATGTGCTGATCGAGAAGAACCAGCGCGAACGTCCGTTTGTCGACCGCACCTTCCACGAGCTGCTCGATCCCTCGCAATACCTGTCGGTGCAGAGCCGCCTGGATCGCCTGACCATGCCGGTGCTGGGGCTGTGGTGCCACGACGACAAGATCATCGACATCTCGTCGCTGGACAGCCTGCGCAATGGCTTGTCGCATGCCAGCGCGATCAGCTCCTCCGTGCTCACCGGCTGCAATCACATGCCGGTGCTGGAAAAGCCTGAAGAGACGGCGCGGATACTCGGTGCCTTCGCCGTGCAGCACATGCCGCTGGGCGGCTGATTCAGTCTCAGCAATCCAGGTCGAATCCTTCCCCCCTCCGGGGGCACGCGGGGAGCGCACAGGGATGTGCGCGGCTCTCCTCGCTCATCAAAGCCGGGCACATCCCTGTGCCCTCTTCGCGTGGAGGAGCGAGGAAGGTGGCGGCAGCCGGATGAGGGTCCGGCCGGAGCGGTGCATATCACTCTTGCGCTCCGCCCGTACCCTCACCCCAACCCCTCTCCCGACGGGAGAGGGGCTTTCTAGGAACCTCGCATGCTGATCAACGGACGCTGCCATTGCGGCAACATCACGTTTGCCCTGGACTGGCAGCCCGACCCTGACACGATCCCCGCGCGCGCGTGCACCTGCACCTTCTGCACGCGCCACGGCGGCGTGTGGACCTCGTACCCGCAAGGAAAGCTGCAAGTGCGCGTGGCCGATCCGACGCGCGTCTCGCGCTACTCCTTCGGCACCGAAACCGCCGCGTTCCAGGTCTGCATGACCTGCGGCGTGGTGCCGCTGGTGACCAGCCGCATCGATGGGCGGCTGTACGCGGTGGTCAACGTCAACACCTTCGAGAACGTCGACCCGTCCCGCCTGCAGCACAGCTCCAGCACACTGGACGGCGAAGAGGTTGGCGACCGCCTCGCGCGGCGCCAGCGCAACTGGATCGGCCAGGTAGACTTCCCCGCAGCCGACGGCTGAGCTCCGGATTAAGATTTCTTTAGTCGCCCGGGCCATGCTGCTCTGCGACAATAGCCGGCGCCGCACCTCGCCTCTGCCGCGGCCTGCCTGAAAGAAATCCATGAATACCGCTATCCACGACGAGCCCCAAGGCTTGCGGCTGACCTGGCGCATCGTCCAGATCGTCAGCTTCACCTTCTTCGCCTATCTGGTGATCGGCCTGCAGCTCGCCGTGCTGCCGCCGTTCGTGCACAACGATCTCGGCTACGGCGCGGTGCTGGCCGGCCTGGTGATCAGCACGCAATACGTCGCCACGTTTTTCAGCCGCGGCTTCGCCGGCCGCACCTCGGATACCGCAGGCCCCAAGCGCGCAGCACTGATCGGCATGACAGCCTGCGGCATCAGCGCCGTGCTGATGATCCTTGCCGCGCTGCTGCGTCCGTGGCCGCCGGCTTCGTTCGCGCTGCTGCTGGTGGGGCGCCTGGCGCTGGGCGTGGGCGAGAGCTGCGTGGGCACGGGCTGCATCATGTGGGGCATCGGGCGGGTCGGTCCGGCGCATACGGCCAAGGTGATTTCGTGGAACGGCGTGGCGACGTATGGCGCGCTCGCCGCCGGCGCGCCGCTGGGCGTACTGCTCACCAGCGCGTTCGGTTTCGTCGCGATCGGCGTGGCCGGCGCGCTGCTGATGGCGATGGGCTTGCTGCTGGGATGGCGTCGGCCCGCGGCGAAAGTGGAATCGGGCGAACGCCTGCCGATGCATCACGTGTTCCGCCGCGTATTCCCCTACGGCATGGGCCTGGCTTTAGGCGCGGTGGGCTTCGGCGCGCTCGCCACCTTCGTCACGCTGTACTACGCAGCGATGGGCTGGAGCGGCGCGGCGGCGACGCTGAGCGTGTTCGGCGCGTGCTTCGTCGGCGTGCGGCTGGTGCTGGGCGGGGCGATCTCGCGCTTCGGCGGTTATCGCGTGGCGCTGCTGTCGTTCACGGTGGAATGCGTGGGCTTGATCGTGCTGGCCGCCGCGGGCAGTTCGGCGATGGCGATGTTCGGCGGCGCGCTGACCGGCATCGGGTTCTCGCTGATTTTCCCGGCGCTGGGCGTGGAGGCGGTGCAGCGGGTGACGCTGAGCAATCGCGGTTCGGCCCTAGGCGCGTATTCGGTGTTTACCGATCTGGCGCTGGGCGTGGCCGGACCGCTCGGCGGATGGCTGGTGTCGGGCGGACGCTATGGGCCGCTGTTCGCCACCGCGGCTTCGTTCTCGGTGATCGCGATCGGGCTGACCGGGTGGCTTTATCTGCGCTATGGCCGCCGAACCGCCTAGTCGTAGGTTGGGGTGAGCGCAGCGAACCCCAACAATGCGGTGGCCATGGAGCTTGGGCTGTTGGGGTTCGCTGCGCTCACCCCAACCTACGCCGGCTTTTCAGCTTAATCCGCGACGTCGGCGACCAGCCGGTCGAGTTCCGCCTTCAGGATCGCGCCGTTCTGCCGCAGCCAGTCGCGCTGCTCGCGCCATTCCGGAAACAGATGCTCCACCTGCGTCCAGAAGCGCGGCGAATGGCTGCGCACCTTCAGGTGGCACAGCTCGTGGGCGAGCACGTAGCGCAAGGCCGCGGGCGGCGCCAGGGCGAGCGCGAGATCGAGGTTGATGCGGTCGCGCGTATCGAGACTGCCCCACAGGCTCTTCATCGAGCGGATACGCAGCGCGGTGGGCGCGAGCCCGAGCTGCGGCACGTAGCCGGCCATCCAGCGCGCGACGTCGCGGCGGATCAGCGTTTCGAAATACGAGGCGAGCAGGCCGCGCGCCACCGGCAGGGCACGCGTATGCGGACGCGGGATCACCAGGGTCAGGCCGCCTTCGTACGGCTCCACTTTCGGATACGGGCCCTCGGCCCAGTCCAGCAAGGTGGTTTCGCCGCGCAGCGGGAATTCGGTGGCATAGCCCAGGCGCAGCGGCGGCAGCGGCTTGGTCACCAGGTTCAACTCGTCGAGCTTCTTCTCCAGCCAGTCGACATGGCTGCGCAGGAAGGCGCTGACCTGCGCCGGATGGGTGCCGTGCGGATACGACACGCGCGCGCCCTTCGGCGTGACGGTGAGGCGCAGGCGGCGCGCACGCGGATGTGCGGACTTGAGCACGCGGATGGTCCCGCCGCTCGTCGTCGATAGCTCCAGCCAGTCGCCTTCCAGATGCTGCGTCATCGCTACTACCCCACCTTGCCGTAATGCTGCTCCCGGCCGCCCTGTCCCGCCATTGTCCGCCTGCCACTGTGCGGAGAGCATGCAGGCTATGCAAGACGGCCGGGTGACGCCCGGCGCAGGGGCGCCGGGAACCAGCATAGATGGGGTTCGGCGGGGAAAAATCCAGGCAGGGCGCGGGTTTCGGAGCATTGGCCGCATAACCGCGCGGCCCGGCGGGCGGCACCTCGAAGCTTTCGAGGTGCGTTCAGCCAGACGGGCTCAGCCGTCGGCCGGGCGGGGCAGGCCGAACCACTCCTCCAGCTTGCCGAGCAGGCGTTCCAGCTCCAGCGTGAGCAGGGCAAAACTGGCGTCCATCTCGGCCGCGGCGTCCTGGTGGCTGTCGCCCATCTCGTCGGTGACCACGTCGAGGAACTTCAGCTTGCGCACCACCAGGTCCTCGCCCAGCACGAAGCTCATGCGGTCGTCGAACACCAGGCCGAGCTGGAACACCTGCTTGCCGTTGCGCAGATGCTCCTTCACTTCCTCGCTGTCCAGCTCCTGCCGGCGGCAGCGGGCGATGGCGCCGGTGGCGGTGGCCGGGTCGCGCAGCTCGCATTCGTCGCCCAGGGTCAGGCCGCCGGGCAGGTTGCCGGTGGCCAGCCAGTCGGTCATCAGCACGCGCGGGCCTTCCTCCGGCGCCAGCGGCACCGCGGGGAAGCTGCCCAGGGCTTCGCGCATCTGGGTCAGGCCGTTCTCGGCGGACTTGCGGCTGGAGGTGTCCAGCACCAGCCAGCCGTGGCGCTTGTCCACATAGGCGGACAGCCGCGAGCTGCGCACGAAGGCGCGCGGCAGCAGTTCGGTGAGCAGGTCTTCCTTCAGGCGCTTGCGCTCGCGACCGCCGACCTTGCGGCCTTCTTCCTCGGCGATCTTCTGCACCTTGCGCTGCAGCTCGTCGTTGACCACGGCGGACGGCAGCAGCTTGTCCTCGCTGCCCACGCTGACCAGGGTGCAGGCCTTCACCGCATGGATCAGCGGCGCCTCCTCGCCCCGCCCCACCGGCGGCACGAAGCCCTTGGTGCCCATTTCCAGCGGGCCGCAGGGCCGCAGGCGGTGCTCGGCCAGGGCTTCTTCGAGTCGGTTGAGGTCTTCGGCAACGGCGGGAGAAAAGCGGAACAGCGTCAGATTGCGGAAAAACATGGCGGGGCTGGGTATCCGGGCGGTCTGGCGGCCCCGGACCGGGGCGCACGAAACCACAATCATACCGGATGAGGCCGCCCAGGCCCTCGCTCATGCCGCCCGGGGCATATCGACATGCCGCCTGGCGGCCGCGTTCGCCGCGCTGCGTCCCGTTGCGTCCATGCATCGACACAGCGCACACGAATGTGTTTGGACATCTATACATCCAAAAAACTTTTCGCTATAACGGACTCGCATGCCGCAACGCAACATTCTGGGAGAACGTTGCGCGGTCATGTCTCGGGCGAAAAGCACCGGCCGCGTCAGCGGCTTCCGGCGGCGTCGCTTTCGACCATCCACAGGATTGAAAAGCACCATCCAGGCACTGCGGGCACCGCAGGCTTCGCCGCGGCGCGCCATGCCCGCGGGGAGCCGCTGCGCCCGCTCAACGGGGAGAGCACGACGCGATGACCAACGGCAACTCGAACGGCAAACGAATCCTGGCGCTGGCCATCGGCCTGTGCGTGAGCGGCGGCGTGCTGGCGCAGGCCACTACCGGCGGCATCTTCGGCCAGGTGGCGGCCGGACAGGGCGACAGCGTGTCGATCAAGAGCGGCAGCGGCCTGAGCCGCGAAGTGCCACTGGACGACAAGGGCCGCTACAGCATCGCGCAGCTGCCGCTGGGCACCTATACGGTGACGCTGCAGCGACAAGGCCAGGCGGTGGAAACGCGCGACAACATCGCGATCAGGGTGGGCGCAGGCACCGAGGTGTCGTTCACCGGCGCGGTGGCAGCACAGAACCTCAGCGGCATCAGCGTCACCGCCAACGCATTGCCGGCGATCGACGTATCCAGCGTCGATTCGCGCACCGTGGTCACCGCCGACCAGCTGGCCAAGGTGCCGCTGGGCCGCAGCTCCGAAGCCATCGCCCTGCTGGCGCCCGGCGTGGTCAACAACGGCGGCAGCTTCAGCGGGCCGACCGGGCAATCGCTGGTCAGCTTCGGCGGTTCGTCGGCGAGCGAGAACGCGTACTACGTCAACGGCTTCAACACCACCGACCCGTTGCGCGGCTTCGGCGGCCTCACCCTGCCCTACGGCGCGATCGACCAGCAGGAGGTGTACACCGGCGGCTACGGCGCGGCGTACGGCCGCTCCGACGGCGGTGTCATCAACGTGGTCGGCAAGCGCGGCACCAACCAATGGCACTTCGGTACCCAGGTGCTGTGGGAGCCGGCCTTTGCACGCGCACGCCAGCGCGACCGCTTCTACGAGAGCGGCCTGCCGGCCACGCCAGTCGCGGGCAATCTCTATGCGGCCGACAGCGAAGACCGCAGCTGGACCACCACGGTCAGCGCCTACGCCGGCGGTCCGCTGGTGAAGGACAAGCTGTTCCTGTTCGTCGCCGGCGAGTACGAGCGGCAGGAAGGCAATACGGTGAACCCGGTCAGCGGCTTTCTTTCCGGCAAGCCCTACGTGGCGTACCGCCAGAACGATCCGCGCTGGTACGCCAAGCTGGACTGGAACATCACCGACAACCATATCCTCGAAGTCACCGGCGCCTCCGACAAATACGACAGCTCCGGCACCATCTACCGCTACGACTACGCCAACCGCGTACAGGGCGCGCGCATCGGCGCGGACGACGACATCAAGAGCGGCGGCGACGTGTATACGGCCAAGTACACCGGCTACCTCACAGACGCGCTCACGCTTACCGCGCAGTACGGCCGCATGAAGACCTCCGACTACGACGTGCCGGGCGGCTACGATCCCTCGCTCACCTACGTCGACGGCGTCACCAACCAGAACCCCGCGCTCAACGGCGGCGTCGGCCGCGGCAACCGCCAGACCATCGTCTCGCTGGTCGATCCCGGCCGCGGCAACCGCACCACCAATACGCGCATCGACCTGAGCTACAAGCTGGGCGACCACACGCTCAGTGCGGGCATCGACAACCAGACCGCGAAGGCGCTCAACCAGGGCTCCAACAGTTCCGGCCCCGGCTATTACTGGGCCTACGACCAGGCCGATCCGAATACGCCACTGTCCACCGGCCTGGGCGTGCCGGCGACAGCAGGCTTTCCCAATGGCGCGCAGGGCTACTACGTAGTCAAGACCGTGGCCAACAGCCTGGCCACCGTGCGCTCCAGCCAGCGCGCGCAATACATCGAGGACAAATGGCAGGTCAGCGACCGCTGGCTGCTCTCCATCGGCCTGCGCAACGACCAGTTCCGCAACTACAACGCCGACGGCCAGGCCTACATCACCCAGCACAAGCCGCAGTGGGCGCCGCGCCTGGGCTTCGCCTGGGACGTCAATGGCGATTCCAGCTTCAAGATCTACGGCAATGCCGGCCGCTACTACCTCGGCCTGCCGTTGAACCCTTCGCTCAATGCGGCAGGCGCCTATGTCAGCACCTCGCAGTACTACACCTATGGCGGCATCGCCGCCGACGGCACGCCGACCGGTCTGACCGCGATGTCCGGGCCGGTGTCGGCCAACAACGCGTTCGGCATCCTGCCCGATCCGAAGACGGTGAGCACGCAGAACCTGAAGTCCGAATACCAGGACGAGTTCATCCTCGGCTTCACCAAGACCGCCGGTTCCGACTGGGTGTACGGCGCCAAGCTGACCCAGCGCGTGCTGCGCAGCGCGATCGACGACTACTGCGATATCGACCGCGTGCTGGCCAAGGCGCAGTCGCTGGGCTACGACGTCACCACCGCCAGCAATCCGGTGAGCTGCTGGCTGTTCAATCCGGGCAAAGCCAACACCTTCACCCTGGTCGATACCTCGGGGCACTACGTCAGCGTGCCGCTCAGCAACAAGGAATTCGGCTTCTCCACGCTCAAGCGCAAGTACTACGGACTGGAGACCTTCCTGGAGCACCCGTTCGACGGACGCTGGTACGGCAAGCTCACCTACGTGTTCTCGCGCAGCTATGGCAATACCGAAGGCCAGTTGCGCTCGGACCTGTACCGCGAATCGCGTGGCACCGGCCAGACCGCGGTATCGACCACGCAGGACTGGGACAACTCCTGGATCATGGACTACAGCAACGGTGCGCAGAACAACGATCACAAGCACCAGCTGAAGTTCTTCGGCTATTACCAGCTCACCCCGGAATGGCTGGTGTCGGCCAATCTCAGCCTGATCGCCGGCGCGCCCAAACCCTGCCTGGGCTATTACGGCCCGGACCGCGCCGACCCGGCCGGCTATGGCAACAGCTACCACTTCTGCTTCGGCGAACCCTCGCCGCCCGGCAGCCAGGGACGCCTGCCGTGGATCCGCCAGCTCGATCTGGGCGTGAGCTATCGACCGGCGTTCGCGGCGAGCCGCCTGGCGTTCAACGCGAACGTGTTCAACGCGCTCAACGAACAGCGGGTGCTGGCGATCTTCCCGAACGGGGAGTCCTCGCCGAACAAGGCCAATCCTTTGTACGGCACGCCGACCTCGCGGCAGTTGCCGCGCTATGTGCGCCTGAGCGTGAGTTACGACTACTGAGGTCGCGGGTACCCGCCCCGCGGTGACTCAGCTACCGCGGGGCGGGTGCGACAGCAGGAAACGCGCTGGCATGGAACGCCTCCGTTTCCTCGTCCGCGGGAAACATGGATTCGATGCGCAACTCCTGCGCGGCCACGCTTTGCGGCGTGCCCACCGTGGTGACCATCGAAAAATAGCGGAGCACCTTGCCGTCCTTCGCGAAGCCCATCGGGATCATCGGCAGATTCGAAGTGGAAGCGACCGACCCGCGCAAGCGCCACGACGCATCGACGCCAGGATAAGCAAACAGCTCGTCCAGCAAGGCCTGGGTCTGCTCGTCCAGCACGCCGCCGATGGCTTCGCGGTAGACGCGCTGGATCAAACTGCTGGCCACGGCTTCCCAGTTCACCACGAAGGGCCGCATGCCGGCGGGGTCGAACAGCAGGTGCAGCATGTTGCGCGGTCCCGTGCGCGCCGCCATGTCGATAAACGAGCCGAAGAAGCGTGGCGACGACGCATTGGCAGTCAGCACGTTCCAATAGCGATCCATTACTACGGCGGGATAAGGATCGTGCTGGCGAAGCATGCGATCGAGCGCGCGCGTAATGCCCTGCATCTCGGCGGCATCCCAGGACGCCTCCGAATAGACCGGCGCGTAACCGGCCGCGAGGAACACGGCGTTGCGCTCGCGCAATGGCACATCCAGCGCCTGCACGATGCTGGTCAGCGCCTGGCGGCTCGGCATGCTGCGGCCGCTTTCGATAAAGCTCACATGCCGCTGGGACATGCCGGCATCGAGCGCCAGCCCCAGCTGGCTGGCGCCGCGTACGTCGCGCCAGTGGCGCAGCAGGCGCCCCAGATCACTGGATGAACTCGCCCGATCTGTACGAACCGAAGCCATAGGGCTCTCCCGAGCAAGCCTGCCGGCGATATTAACGACAGTCGCCATCAGGCAGGCCATGCATCCCAGCGATAGGCTTCGAAGGCTGGCTCCAGCGGCGGCCGGGTGACATTGCCGGTGTAGTTGGTGATGGTCGATGCGGCCACGATGCCGATCACCTCCAGCAGGTGATCCTTGCCAAAGCCCGCCTGCAGGAACGCCGACATGTCGTGATCGTCGAGATGCCCGCGCTTCTCGATGAAGCTGCGAGCGAGCAGGGAGAGCGCGGCGTTACGCGGATCGTCCGGCAAGCGGCGCTCGCGAATGGCGTCGACATCCGTTTCTTCGACACCTTCTTTCACGGCCAGGAAGGAATGAAAGGCCACGGCCCACGAGCATGCATTGGTCACCGCATTGGTAAGCAGAACGACCTGGACCTGCTGCTCGGAAAAACTACCGCCATGGACCTTGCCGAACAGCCCGACCAGGCTGCCGATCAGCACCGGAGAGGTGGACATCGCAGCGGCGATATTCGGGACGATGCCAAACGCGCTTTGCAACGCTTCCAGCGACGGCTGGGACAGTTCCGGTGCGGAGGCGATCGTATGGATGGGGAAGGTTGACATGATTGATTCTCTTCAAGACACCCCGCCGGAACTGGCGGGGTGGAGGCTCAATCTAGGCCTGCGCTTGGCGCGCGCCAATTACCTCGGATGTAATCGGCGGCGCAGCAATCAGTACAGCGGCGTTCCCGCGTTGTAGGCACCGACGAAGGACTGCCAGTCGAGATTCACCTGGTCGGCATAGCCGAACGCGAACGTGGCGATCTCCGACTCCAGCCCGCTCTTGCTGCTCACCGCATTGGTGACCTGCTTGTCGATGCTGTATGGCACGATATTGCTGTCGTAATCCTGGTCGGAGATGGCGTGCGCGGATGCCAGCGCCTGGCCCAGATACGTCGCGGCGGTATTCAACTTGCCGGCGCTGCTGAGCTTGGTGGGATCGAAGTCTTCCGCATACGGCGACTTCTCGTGCACGTAGTACGGCAGGCCGTTGATGCTGGCGTAGCCGACCAGCACGTCGGCGTTCAAGGTCTGCGCCTTGGCCGTCATCGCCACGCGATCGCCCTCGTGGCTGTTGTAGTCGGCAGCCGGGAGCTGGCCGTTGTCCACTTCCGCGACGGCGCTGGTGACTTCCTGCTTCAGCTCGAGGATCACGTCATCGGAGCTGGACGACGACGGACCTTCGACCAGCACGTAATAACGCAGCCGCCCCAGGCTGCCGATACCCGAGCCGAGCTTCTGGCGGATGTCCTTCACCTGGTAATAGCTGGCGGCGTAGCGCTTGGACGAGGCGATGGTGTTGGTATAGCCACTGACCGCGGCAACGATGTTGTTGTAAGTGGTGCTGTCGACGGCGGCGAGCGTGCCGGCGGTGGTCTGGAATGTCCGCGTGCTGCCGCTGAGCTGGGTGTACTTGGCCAGCAGGTCGGAACGCGCATCGCCCTTCGACTTGCCGATGGTGTCATTCACCACGCCGGAGGTATTGCCGTTCTTCAACTGGAAGCTGAGCTCGGCGCTGCTGCCCATGAAGTCGTCCATCTTGTCGACATAAGCGCCGACCATGGTGTTGATCGCGGTCTTGATATCGCTGTCGGACAGGCCATTGGCGCGGCCGGCCAGCACCATGCTGGTGGCGAGCCGGCGCAGATCCCACACGTACTGGCCGAGATAGCCCTCGTCGAAATCGTCGACAGAGAACACCGTGCTGCCGCTGCTGTCCTGCCAGGCGCCGAAGTTGCCGAGATGCGCGTCGCCGCCGATCCAGGTGTAGCCGGTCTGCGTGGTGGCATAGCTGGACACCGGCAGCGTCTGCATGTCCTGGTAGAAGATATGCGCGGTGCCGCGATAGAAATTAGACGCGCTGACCGCCATGGTCGACATCTTCGTTCCCAGCTCGGCGCTGTCGGTGGCGGCGAACGGATGGTTGTAGCCATACACCTGCGACACCACCCAGCTGGTGCGCGTGCTGGCGGCCTGCGCAACGGACGCACACAGCAGGCCGGCGGCCGACAGGACGATCCATGTTTTTTTCATCACGGCTTTGTTCAAGACGGTCTTGTTCACGATGTCTTCCTTGGGGCAAGAAAAAAGGCGCGGCCTAAGCCGCGCCTTGGGTCGAACCCGAATTCAAGCGATCGCGCGTGACGCCGATGTGACGTGCGTTCTTGCGCTCAGTTCTTGCTGACTGACGCCACCGCCGAAGCCACCGTGTCGAGGTTGGAACGGTTGAGTGCCGCCACGCAGATGCGGCCGGTGCCGATCGCGTAGATGGCGTACTCGTCGCGCAGGCGATCGACCTGGGCCTTGCTCAGGCCCGAGTACGAGAACATGCCCGCCTGCCGCTGGATAAAGCCGAACTGCGGCGCACCGTGCGCCGCCAGCTTCTCCACCATGCCGGCGCGCATCGCGTGGATGCGCTCGCGCATCTCGCCCAGCTCCTGCTCCCACATCGCGCGCAGCTCGGGGCTGCCGAGCACGCCGGCGACCAGGGCGCCGCCATGGGTGGACGGGCTGGAGTAGATCGAGCGGATGGTGCGCTTGACCAGCGACTGCACGCGCAGCGCCTCGTCGCGATCCGCGGCGACGAAGGTCAGCGCGCCCGCGCGCTCGCCGTACAGCGAGAACGACTTGGCGTACGAGCTGGTCACCACGAAGGACTCGATGCCCGAGGCGGCGAACAGGCGCACCGCCGTGGCATCCGCATCGATGCCCTGGTCGAAGCCCTGGTAGGCCATGTCGATGAAGGGCAGCAGCTTGCGCTCCTTCACCACGCCCACCACCTGCTGCCATTGCTCGGCGTTGAGATCGACGCCGGTCGGGTTGTGGCAGCAGGCGTGCAGCAGCACCACGGTGCCGGGTTCCAGCTTGCCGAGGTCCGCCAGCATGCCGGGGAAATCCAGGCCGTGGGTCTGCGGGTCGTAGTAGGTGTATTCCTCCACCTCGAAGCCGGCGGCCAGGAACACCACGCGATGGTTTTCCCAGCTCGGGTTGCTGATGGCGATCTTCGCCTTGGGCAGCGCCTTCTTCAGCACGTCCGCGCCGACGCGCAGCGCGCCGCTGCCACCGACGGTCTGCGAGGTGGCCACGCGGCCGGCCGCCAGCAGCGGCGACTCGGGACCGAACACCAGCTTCTGCGTGCCCTGGGTATAGGCCGGCAGGCCGTCGATCGGCAGGTAGCCGCGCGGTTTCGCTTCCTGCGCCAGGCGCAGCTCCACTTCGTGCACGGCACGCAGCAGCGGGATCCGTCCCTGTTCGTCGTAGTAGATGCCCACGCCAAGGTTGACCTTGCCCGGGCGCGCGTCGGCCAGGTAGGCCTCGGTGAGTCCCAGGATCGGATCGCCCGGGGTCATTTCAACGGATGCAAAGTGCGACACGGCGTTACTCGCAGATAGGTGAGAGGAGGGATCAGGCTTCGGCTTCTTCCGGCATGCCGGCAAGCCACTGGTGCGCATCCGCGCGGGCCGCGCTTTCGCGCGAACCGAGCGAGGTGAAATCGAACAGGTTGCGGTCGGCCAGTTGCGAAGGCGCGACCGCGCCCAGCGCGCGGAACATGGTTTCGCTGCGGCCGGGGTATTGCTTCTCCCAATCTTCCAGCATGCGCCTGACCACCTTGCGCTGCAGGTTTTCCTGGGAGCCGCACAGATTGCACGGGATGATCGGGAACTGCTGTTGCTGCGCGTACTCGGCGATGTCGTCTTCCCGGCAGTACGCCAGCGGGCGGATCACCACGTGGCGGCCGTCGTCCGAGCGCAGCTTCGGCGGCATCGCCTTGAGGCTGCCCTGGTGGAACAGATTGAGAAAGAAGGTGCCGAGGATGTCGTCGCGATGATGGCCCAGGGCGATCTTGCTGATGCCGTTGGCCGCGGCCCAGGCGTACAGTGCGCCGCGCCGCAGGCGCGAGCACAGGCTGCACATGGTCTTGCCCTGCGGGACTACGCGGGTCACCGTGCTGTAGGTGTCCTGCTCGATGATGTGGAACGGCACGCCGCGCGCGCTGAGGTAATCCGGCAGCACGTGCTCGGGAAAGTCCGGCTGCTTCTGGTCGAGATTGACCGCGATCAGCTCGAAGCGCACCGGCGCCTTCGCCTGCAGCGACAGCAGGATGTCCAGCAAGGTGTACGAGTCCTTGCCGCCGGACAGGCACACCATCACCTTGTCGCCGGCCTCGATCATGTTGAAGTCGGCGATCGCCTGGCCGACCTGGTGACGCAGGCGCTTGGCCAGCTTGGCGGCCTCGTACTGCTGCTTGCGGGTGGCGTCGGGCGGGGCGGACATGGGCGGGGCGTCGATGGAAAACCAGAAGGCCGCCCATTGTAGCGGCCCTGCCCCGCCATGACCGCAGCCTTCCGGCCACTCCACCGCCTGCGGCCCGGCGGAGTACACTCGGATATCGTCCTTTCGCCAGCCGCAGCCGCCGCCCATGCAGGTTCAGGATCCCGCCGAGATTGCCCATCTGCTGGCCGAACTGCGCGTCGAGCACCGCGATCTGGACGTCGCCATCGAGGCGCTGGCGACCGCGATGGGCCGCGACGAGCTGCAGCTCACGCGGATGAAAAAGCGCAAATTGCTCTTGAAAGACGCGATCGCCCGGCTGGAAAGCCGGCTGATTCCCGACCTCGACGCCTGACGGCGGCGCTCGCCGGAACGGTCCCGGCCATCGGATCGATTCCATTTCGCGCCAGCGAGCTGCCAGCAAGGCGCCCGCATCGCTCCATCTCGCAGCAGCAGACTCGCGGCCTCTCCCATGGAGCTGCCGACCGCATGGACATGCGTCTTTCCGCCACGCGCCGAGCGCGCCCGCCGCTTCGTCTCGCCTTGCGCCTGGGCGGCCTCGGCGTGCTGCTCTGGTTCGCCGCCGCCCTGGCGCTTGCCTTCGCCGGCCTGTCGACGCGGCCCGTCGCACCGGCCGACCTCGCACTGGTGCTGGGCAATACCGTCGGCCCCGGCAACCGGCCCCTGCCCCGCCTGCGTAGCAGGCTCGAAGCGGCGCTCGCGCTGTACCGGCGCGGCGGCTGCCGCATGCTGATGGTCAGTGGCGGCGTCGAAGAAGACGGGCGTGACGAAGCGGCCGGCATGAAGCAGTGGCTGATCGAACAAGGCGTGCCCGCGGAGGCGATCGTCGAGGACCGCCATGGCGACAACACCCGTGCTTCCGCGCGCAACGCGCGCGCATGGCTGGATGCGCACGGACAGCGCAGCGTGGTGGTGGTGTCGCAATACTTCCATCTGCCGCGGGCGCGGCTGGCGATACGGCAGGAAGGGCTGGTCGATGCGGGTGGGGCATACACGCGGCGGCTGTATGCGCGCGATGTGTACTCGAGCATGCGCGAGGTGTTGGGGTATCTCGCGTATGGGGCAAGGCTGGCGTAGGGTCGGGGCGCCCGCAGCGAACCCTAACCTCAGGGCCTGCACGAGTGCTGCAACGTTGGGGTTCGCCTGCGGCTCACCCCAACCTGCGCCATCGAGTCAGCGCAGACCCAGCACATCCAGGCCCTGCTCGAACACGATATCCACCGGGATCTTCGCACTCTCCAGCTTCTTCAGATCGCCCGCCAGCTCGGCATCGACGCTGCCCATGCTGTCGGTGAGCTGCCTGGCGGTGGCGTAGTCGCCATCGCCCTGGATGGTGAGCAGCTTCGCCGACAACGCATTCATCGCCGCGGTCATCTTGTCGAAATCCACGCGGTAACGACCGCTCGCCGCATCGCGACTGAACGCACCCTGCTGCTTGAAGAAGTTGAAGCGCACCATGTTCGCCTTCGCATGCGCGTCGCTGGCGCCGAAACGCACCGAGCGCAGGATGCCGGCGAGGAAGGTGACGTAGTTGTCCATCAGCTTGGCCTTGTCCAGCTCGCCCTTCTCGGCCAGCTTGCTGACCATGTACAGGCCCAGGATGTCGGCCTTGCCTTCCTCGAAGCTCGACGCCTGGTCCTTCAGCGCCGCACGCACCAGGCCCTTGTCGGTGAGTGTGTTCTTGATGCCGAGGCCATGCGCCACCTCGTGGAACATGGTGTTTTCGAAGAACGCGTCGAAGGTGAGGTGCGACTGCTGGTCGGTGGCGATCAGCTCCTTGGCGATCGGCAGCATGATCTTGTCGAACTTCGCCTGCATCACGTTCTCCAGCTGCAGGCGGCGCGTGCCTTTCTTGAGCTGGACTTCCTCGTCGTTGGGCAGGTTGATCGCGATGGTCTTGGCGCCGACGTTGGCGTCGCCGGCGTAGTACACGGCGAAGTAGGCATTGAGGTCGGCGTCGGAGCCGGGCTTTTCAGCCTTGTACCTGGCGTCCACCGGCAGTTCGCGCTGCAGTTCCGGCAGGTATTTGACGAAGCGCGACAGCTTCTCGCTCCAGGCCTGGTCCTTCACCAGCACGTAGCTCTCATAGCTGGCCTTGTAGCCGAACAGCTGGTCTTCGTAGGTTTCGATCGGGCCGATCACGATGTCGACCGGGTTCTTCTTCATCGCCATCCAGGCGAAGTCGCTCTTGCGGTATTCGTCGCTGAGCAGCGCATCGGCGCGCAGCTTCAGGTAATTGGCGAAGTCCTTGTCGGCGGAAAGCTCGGCCGCTTCGCGCAGCAGGCCGGCGGCCTTCTCCAGGTCGGCCTTGTAGGCCTCGTGGAAGGGCACGGTGACCAGCTTCCCCTGCGCATCGCGGCGCAGCAGGGTGTAGAGCGAGGTCTTGTCCTTCAGGTCGGCTTTCTCGAATTCGTCCTTGCCCATGTCGGCCGGATAGAACTGCACGCCGGCCGGGCGCGGGCCGACGCCGGCGACGAAGGGCTGGTCCTCGTGCAGGCGGTCCCAGGGGCCATAGTTGATCTCGGCGTAGCGGCGCGTGTCCTCGTCGGGAATGCGCTGCATCAGCGCCGCCTTGTCGCCCCAGGACTGCTGCCAGTACAGGCTGTTGGTGACCTCGGCCGCCTGCACCAGCAGGGCCAGCATGCGCTTCTGCTTGTCGTCGAAACCGGACAGGTCCGCGCTCAGCTTCACCGTGGCGTAGTCGCCCATGCGCTGCCTGGCCAGGTCCGCGTCGGTCGACGCCGATGCCGGCTGGGCCGGTGCGGCGGAAGCAGGCGAGGCCGGCTTCGGCTCCGCCGGTGCGGCGGCGTCCTGGTGGGAGGAATTGCAGCCGGCGAGAGCGACGGCGAGGCTCAGGGCGAGCAGGCGGTAACGCATGGGGACTTCCTCACGGAGCGGAAGTCACGATGTTATATCGCCTGGGGTTATATGGCCTGGGGTATACGGCCCGGGGTTATATGGCCCGGGGCTCGCTGGCCCCGGGCCGGTGTAATCGCATCAGCTGGAGATCGCCAGGCGCTCCGAGCGGTACAGGTGCGCGGTGATCAAGGTCGCCACCAGCGCCGCGGCGAACGTCCCGCCCAGGCAATACAGCACCTGCTGCAGGTCGACGCCGTCGCCGCGCAGCGCGCCCATCACGCCCAGGTGCTGGCCCAGCAGCGGCACCGCGAACATCCAGGCCTTGGCCTTGATCGGGAACGCTACCATCAGCAGGCTCGGCACGATCGGCACGAACATCAGCAGCGACACATACATCTGCGCCTCGCGGTAGCTCTTGGCGAACGCGGCCACCAGGGTCTGCAGCGCGGCGATCAGCATCACCAGCGGCAGCATCAGCAGGAACACGGTGCCGGCGAAATGCGGGCCGAGATTCAGTTCCATGCCGAGCTTGTCCACCGGCACGAACGGACCGAGCACCGCGAAGGCCGCCAGGGTGATCAGCAGGCTGGCGCAGGAGAAAGTGCAGATCGCCGCCAGCTTGCCGGCCAGGATCTTCCAGCGCGACACCGGGTTGGCGAACAGCGGCTCCAGCGATTGCCGTTCGCGCTCGCCGGCGGTGAGGTCGATCGCCAGGTACATGCCGCCGAGGAAGATGGTGATCACGAAGAAGTACGGCAGCATGTTGAACATCAGCACGCCGCGCGCCTGCGCGGTGGCCTGGTCGCGCCGCGCCACGCTGATCGGCCACGCGGTGCCGGGCGAGAGGCCGCGCGCCACCAGGCGCATCGCGCCCTGCTGCCGCGCATAGCCTTCCACCAGCCGGCTGACGCGCTCCACCGAGGTGTTCGCGTCGCGCTGCGAGGAATCGAAGATCACCTCGACCTGCACCGGCTCGCCCTTGCGCCAGGTCTCGGCGTAGTCGGTACCGATGCGCACCACCACGTCGGTGTCCTGCCGGCGCACGGCCTGTTCGGGGTTGGCGATCGCCGGCTGCGGCACGATGCCGCCGGCCTTGAGCGCGTCGATCAGGTTGGGCGCGCGCTCGGCGCCGATCACCGGCACTTTCAGCGGCTGCTCGGCCTTGTCCAGTTCGCGGCTGAGCATGGAGCCGAGCAGCAGCGCGAAGATCATCGGCCCCAGCAGCGGACCGGTGACCAGGGCGGTGACGATGGTGCGGCGATCGCGCAGGTTCTCGCGCACTTCTTTCAGGAAGACGGTGACGAAGGCGCTGGCGCGCTTGGTATTGGCGGTAACGGTGTTCATGCGGCGAGGCCCTCCTCGCTGCCGATGATCTTCACGAAGGCATCCTCCAGGTTCGCCGCGCCGGTCTGCTCGCGCAGCGCCTGCGGAGTTTCGTCGGCCACCACGCGGCCGTGCGCGATCACCACGATGCGATCGCACAGCGCGGCGACCTCCTGCATGATGTGGCTGGAAAACAGCACGCAGCGCCCTTCCGCCTTGAGTTTCAGCATGAACTGGCGCAGCGCGCGGGTGGCCATCACGTCCAGGCCGTTGGTGGGTTCGTCCAGGATCACGTTGCGCGGGTCGTGGATCAGCGCGCGGGCGATCGCGGTCTTCACGCGCTGGCCCTGCGAGAAGCCCTCGGTGCGCCGGTCCGCGATCTCTTCCATCTCCAGCGCCTTGATCAGCGCTTCGCGGCGCGTGGCCAGCTCGCCTTCGGGCAGGCCGTGCAGGCGCGCGAAGTAGTCGATGTTCTCGCGCACGCTCAGGCGCTTGTAGAGACCGCGCGCATCCGGCAGCACGCCGAGCTGGCGGCGCACCGCCAGCGGATCGGCGGCGGCGTCGATGCCGTCGACCAGGATCTGGCCGCGGTCCGGCTTCATCAGCGTGTACAGCATGCGCAGCGTGGTGGTCTTGCCGGCGCCGTTGGGGCCGAGCAGGCCGGTGATCTCGCCGTCGCGCGCGCTGAAACCCACGCCGTCCACGGCTTTGACCTTGCCGAATGCCTTGTGCAGGTCCTTCACCTCGATCATGGCGCGGCTCCGTTGAAATCGATGAATTGCGGGGTGGCGTGCAGGCGGTCCAGGCACTTGGCGTCGAGCTTGGCGGGCGCGAGGTCTTCCACGAAATGCTTGAGCAGGTCCGGCGCGCAGCCGGCCGTCACCACGTTGTGGCCCTGTCCCTTCAGCACGAAGTGGCGGCCGTTGGAGAAGCCCTTCAGCACTTCGTCGCCGTAGGCCGGCGGCGTCACCGGGTCGTACTCGCCGGAAAACAGCAAGGTGGGCTTGTCGCTCTTCACCGGCTGGTGGAAGTCGGCCGGGCGCGTGCCCTTGGGCCACACCGAGCACACCGCCTGCAAGGTATCGAGCACGCGCGTGCCGAGCATGGAGTGCGCGTCCTGCGGGCGCGGCGTGAACAGGTCGGCGTCTTCGCTGCAGATCACCGACGATTGCATGCCGCCGTTCATGGTGTCGGACAGATCGCCCGACAGCAGCTTGGCCTGGCCCAGCAGCGGGCCGACGTCGCCGTGCGCGGCCGCGTCGATCGACACCGGCAGCAGCGCCGCGGTGATCGGCGAGTAGGCGAACATGCGCACCACACTGGCCAGCGAGTATTCGCTCAGCACGCGCTGCACGGTCTGGTAGTTCTGCGGATCGCGGAAGCTGACCTGGTGCGGGTTGGCGCGCAGCGCGTCGCGCAGCTGGTACAGCGTCTGGTAGGGATCGCCGAAGCGCTCGTGGCAGGCCTTGTCGGCCACGCAGCGGGCGAACTGCGCCTTCAGCGCGCTCTCCAGGTTCTGCGCGAAGTCCTCGCCCAGCACCAGTTGGTTCGGCACCACGCCGTCCAGCACCACCGAGCGCACCGCGTCCGGATGGCGCATCAGGTACTGCTGTGCCATGCGCGTGCCGTAGGAGACGCCGACCAGGTCGAGGCTGGGCGAACCGAGCGCATGGCGCACGTCTTCCAGGTCCTGCACCGCGACGGTGGTGGTGTAGTAGCGCGGATCGGCCTTGCCTTCGAGCTGCTTGAGGCAGTCGGCGGTCTCGGCGCGCAGCTTGGCGGGATCGAAGCCGATCTCTTCCTCGCCAGTGGTTTTCGCGTTCGGCGTCTTGCTCTCGGCTGGCTTGCAGGTCAGCGGATGGGAGCCGCCGGTGCCGCGCTGGTCCAGCAGCAGCACGTGGCGATGCGCCAGCAGCGGTTGCAGCGCGGGCGCCACGCCGGACCAGGTTTCGGTGGCCGCCTGGCCGGGGCCGCCGGCGAGCAGCACGACCATGTCGTCGCTGGCGACCTGCGCGTTGCTGCGGATCACGCCGAATTTCAGGGCGATCTTGCGGCTGTGCGGATCGTCGCGGTTCTCCGGCACCTCGAACGGCGCGCACCACGCGGCGGTCGTCAGCCCGCTGTTGGGCTGGCCCAGCTCGCACGGTGTCAGCGTGAGCGAGCCGAGCCGCCAGGTTTCCGGCTTGGCCGGTGCGGCCGGCGCGGCGGCGACCGGCGCGCTGTCTTCCCCGGCGCCGGCAGCGTTGCCGCCGCGTGCATGGAACTGGTTCCAGGCCAGCGCGCCCAACCCCAGCGCGACGGCGGCGATGCGCACCACGGTGCGTCCCTTGATAGCCATTGCTTGTGTTCCCCTCGCTCGGGCGGCCAGGTGGCCGCTTTCGTCCCAGTGAATTCTTAAGTTCCCGCCGCGCCGTCCGGCTGGAAGATCGCTTCGATCGGCTGCTCGAACAGCCGGGCGATCTTGAAAGCCAGCGGCAGGCTGGGGTCGTACTTGCCGGTCTCGACGGCGTTCACCGTCTGGCGCGACACATCCAGGCGCGTGGCCAGGTCAGCCTGTGACCAGCCGCGCTCGGCGCGCAGTTCGCGTACCCGGTTCTGCATCGCTCAGTCGCGGTAGCGGCGCTTGGCCCAGGCCAGCGTCGGGCCGTAGACCAGCATCAGGCCCGGCGCCACCAGCAACAGCGCGGTCCCATCGAGGTCGACCACCTTGGCCGCGGCGAGAAAACCGACGGCAATGCTGGTCACCGCTACCACCCAGGCAGCGATCGCCAGGGCCTGCAGGTGCAGGCGCTGCATGAACTCATCGGTCGCGGTCACGTAGCGGAACAGGGAGAACGCCATGGCCGCTATCGGCAAGGCCGGCAATACGGCGATCAGCGTTTTCAGCCAGATCGCCTCAACCGTCTTGTGCAGCGGCCAGACGAACAGCATCAGCGCGAAGTACATCGTCATGGACGGCACGAACTCGGCAAGGTAACGGCGATCCTCCCGACGCATCTCGCCTTCGGCCTCCGAGCAGGCGGCGGCGCGCGACACATAGGCCATCAGCCAGCTCAGCCCCGTCAGCAGCAGCAGGAGCAGCACGCGCCCCGCCACGCCATGCAGCCGCGTCATCAGGCCGATGGTGCCGAAGAACCCCAGCATGATCAGCGCCAGCAAGAGCCGCCGACCCCAGGCCGGCCAGCTCGCCATGCGCTTGGTCAGATGTTCCATTGCCCCCTCCATACGCCCGTTCCCCTTCGATCGGACACTCGCCATGTCAAGCAAGCTTGACAGCATGCTAGGCAGCGCCGGGACGTATGTCAAGCTTGCTTGACAACGCTCGGGTGTAACACTTTATCCGGACGATATTTTGCGAATTAAGGCAAGCACTTGGCCCCCAAAGGTCACTTTTTGACCTTCAATGACCTCGACAAAATTTTGACGTTGCTTAATCTGGAGGGGGCAGATTCCGTGAGATAGTTCTCAAAATAGAATGTGCTCTACATCACGTTTATTGGCACGGCTCCTGCAGGAGACCCGCGCCATCGAGGCAAGCGCCGGCAGCGCCGCACCTCGGAGACAAGACGCAGGGGGACGAGACAGCTAAGCCCGCGTCCGCAACGCCAACTGCCGTACCCAACCAAAAACCCGTTAAGGACAAAGGCATACCATGAAGAATGTGCTCGCCACCGCCCTGATCGCCGCCCTGGGCTTTGCCGCCCTGGCCCCGAACCAGGCCTCCGCCGCCGATGGCACCATCAACATCACCGGCAGCGTCACCGCCTCCACCTGCAAGATCAACGGCGCCAACAGCCCGGCCACGGTCAACGTGACCCTGCCGACCGTGTCGACCACCTCGCTCGGCACCGCTGGCGCCATCGCCGGCCGCACCGCGTTCGCCCTGAACCTGAGCGCCTGCGGTTCGCTGACCAAGGCCCAGACCTACTTCGAGCCGGGTCCGACCATCATGGCCGACGGCAATCTGAAGAACTCGTCGGGCACCGCAACCGGCGTCGAAGTGCAGCTGCTCAACAACGACTTCAGCGCGATCAACCTGGCCGGCACGGCCTCCACCCAGGCTTCGCAGCAGATCGCCCTCGCCAGCGGCGCCGGCAACCTGAACTACTACGCGCAGTACTTCGCGACCGCCGCCGCTGGCGCCGGCACCGTGAGCACGACCGTGCAGTTCACCATGATGTACCAGTAAGACCCGCTCGCAATAAGCGGTGTTGCAAGAGGCAAGTCAGCGCCGGAACCCCATGAGGTTCCGGCGCATCTCCGCCGCAAGGCGGCAGTAGTCAGTTCGCAGCGAGGGAAATCCATGAGGAAGTTTGTCTGCGCCCTGGGCGCGGGCCTGCTGGCCCTGTGTCTCGGCGCTCCGGCCGCGCACGCCAATGTCCTGATCGGCGGCACCCGCGTGGTCTTTCCGGCAAAGGATGGCGAGGTCACCGTACGCCTGACCAACGACAACGACCACCCCGTGCTGGTCGAGTCGTGGATCGATCGCGGCGATGCGCATTCCACCCCCGAATCCGTCGATGTGCCGTTCCTGCTCACGCCTCCGCTGTTCCGCATGGAAGCGAAGAAAGAGCAGAGCCTGCGCATCGTCTACACGCACGAGCAGTTGCCGGCCGACCGCGAGTCGCTGTTCTGGCTCAACGTGCTCGAAGTGCCGCCCAAGCCCACCGGTGCACAGGCCGAAGGCCAGAACCTGCTGCAGCTCGCGCTGCGCTCGCGGCTAAAGCTGTTTTACCGTCCGGCCGGCCTGCAGGGCGATCCGCTGAAGGCGCCGGCGCAGCTGAGCTGGAAGGTCGACGCCGACGGCAAGGCGCTGGTCGCGCACAACCCCACGCCGTACCACGTCACCATTTCCGAGCTCAGCGTCAGCGTCGGCGGCAAGTCCGTCGCGGCGGAGCTGGGCATGGTCGCGCCGCTGTCGGATCTGCGCCTGCCGCTGCATGACGGCGCGCCGAAGCCGGCCGCCGGCAGCGTGGTGAAGTTCACCGCGATCAACGACTTCGGCGCCGCCGACAGCTACACGGGCGCGGTCGCGCCGTGAGCTTCGTGCGCGCCATGCAGCGCAGCCCCGCCTCCGGCCAGCCGGCCCGGCGTGCGTTGCTGTGCATGGCGATTGCCGGTGTGCTCGGTGGCTGGAGCCTGGCCGCATGGGCTGCGGCTCCCGCTGCCAACGGCGCGGCCGCCTCCGGTGCCGAAGCCGCCGCGCCGGTGGAAGCGAGCTTCGACCGCAACCTGTTGTCCGGCGCCGGCCGCAATACCGGCGACCTGTCGCGCTTCGAGCGCGGCGCGGTGATCGTGCCGGGCGTCTATCGCACCGACATCTTTCTCAATGGCGCCTGGGTGGCGCGCGGCGACGTGCGCTTCGCGACCCCGGCGCCAAACGCCAACGCCATCCCCTGCCTGTCCAAGGAACTGTTCGACCGGCTCGGCCTGCCGCTGCAGAAGCTCTCCGCCGAGCAGCAGGCGAAGCTTGCCGACGCGCAGGGCTGCCTCGACATCGGCAGCCTGATCGACGCGGCGACGATGACGTTCGACCAGCCGAACCTGCGCCTGGACGTGAGCGTGCCGCAGGCCTGGCTGGGCACCCGCGCGCGCGGCTACGTGAACCCGGAAAACTGGGACCGCGGCGTCAACGCGGCGCTGCTCAACTACAACTTCAACAGCTACCGCACGCGCAACGGCGGGGTCAGCCAGACCTCGTCGTTCCTCGGCCTCAACACCGGCATCAACCTCGGCGGCTGGCAGCTGCGCCACGACTCGACGCTGATGATGCAGTCCGGCGCCGCCGGCGCACCGTCGCGCCGCCACTGGCAGAACATCGATACCTACCTGCGCCGCGACCTGCCTTCGCTGCGCGCGCAGATGACCATCGGCGATTCGTACACCGGCGGCGAGCTGTTCGACAGCGTCAGCGTCCGCGGCGTGCAGATCGCCACCGACGACCGCATGCTGCCCGACTCGCTGCGCGGCTACGCGCCGACCGTGCGCGGCGTGGCCGAGTCCAACGCCAAGGTGACGGTGCGCCAGAACGGCATCGTGCTGTACGAAACCACGGTGGCGCCCGGCCCGTTCGTGATCTCGGACCTGTATTCGACCGGCTACGGCGGCGACCTCAACGTCACCGTTACCGAGGCCGACGGCCGCATGCGCAACTTCACCGTGCCGTATGCCTCGGTGCCGCAGCTGCTGCGCCCTGGTGTCACGCGCTTCTCGGTGGTGGCCGGCGAGCTGCACGACACCTCCATCCATGCCAAGCCGGCGATCGCGCAGGCGACCGTCCAGCACGGCTTCACCAACCTGCTGACCGGTTATGCCGGCATCGTCGGCACCTCCGGCTACGGCGCGGTGCAGGTCGGCGGCGCGTTCAACACGCATTACGGCGCCGTGGCGCTGGACGTCACCGCGGCGCGCACCGAGATCCCCGGCCAATCCAGCCAGGACGGCCAGAGCGTGCGGCTGAGCTACAGCAAGATCATCCCGGAGAGCAACACGTCCTTCAGCGTGGCCACGTACCGCTATTCGACCAGCGGCTACCTGGGCCTGCGCGATGCGCTGCTGACCCGCGACATCGCGCGCGGCTACCGCTACGTCGATCCGACCACGCTCACCACGGTGAACGGCGTAACCACCAACGACCTGCTCACGCCCGAGCAGCGCCAGGCGCTGCAGGGCGTGTCGAACAACTTCAGCAACTTCACCCGCCAGCTCGACCGCCAGCGCAGCCGCTTCGACATCAACGTCAACCAGCGCCTGGGCCAGTCCGGCGGCACGGTCTACGTCACCGGCTCCGCGGTCGATTACTGGAGCCGCAGCGGCACCGACGTGCAGTTCCAGGTGGGCTACAACAACGTGTTCCGCCGCCTGAGCTACAACGTATCGGCCACCCGCGTGCGCGACGTCAACGGCCGCTTCGGCAACCAGTTCTTCGCCAGCATCTCGGTGCCGCTGGGCGACAGCGTGCATGCGCCGACCTTCGGCGCCACGGTGAGCCACGACAGCAACGGGCATTCGCTGGCGCAGGGCACGCTCAGCGGCACCGCCGGCGTCGACAACGAATACAGCTACGGCGCCACCGCCACGCATGACAACGGCGGCAACGGCGCGGACTCGAGCAATGCCGGCACCGTGTACGGCGGCTACCGCAGCCCGTTCGCGCAGTTCAACGCCAGCTATGGCAAGGGCAGCGGTTATTCGCAGGGCTCGATCACCGTCGCCGGCTCGGTGGTGGCGCATCCCGGCGGCGTGACCTTCGGCCAGCCGATGGGCGACACGGTGGCGATCGTCTCCGCGCCGGACGCCAAGGGCGCGCGCGTGCTCAACGCCGCCGGCGTGCGCATCAACGGTGCCGGTTACGCGCTGGTGCCCTACCTCACGCCGTACAACCTCAACACCGTGCAGATCGATCCGAAGGGCCTGCCGCTGTCGGTGCAGATGGACAGCACCAGCGCCCAGGTGGCGCCGCATGCCGGCGCGGTGGTGATGCTGCACTACAAGACCGAAAGCGGCCGCTCGATGATCGTGCGCGTGAAGCAGGCCGACGGCCGCGTGGTGCCGTTCGGCGCCGAAGTGGTGGACGAGCAGGGCAAGAGCGTGGGCGTGGTCGGCCAGGCCGGGCGTATGCTGGTCCGCGTCGGCGGTGACCGCGGCGTGCTGAGCGTGCAGTGGCAGGATGCCGACGAGACGGCGCTGCGCTGCCAGTTCCCCTATCAGTTGCCCGCGACCGCCAAGGGCGCGGCGGACAGTTACGAGAAGCTCGACGCCACCTGCACGGCGGCGGCGGGCAACGGGAGTCACCCGTGATGCGCACCTGCCTATGGTCCCGACGCATCGGCGGCCTGTTGCTGCTGGCGCTGCTGCTGTGCCTGCTGCCGCTGGGCGCCAGCGCGGCGGTGAACTGCAGCATCACCAACAACACCTTGACCATCGGCGACGTCAGCGTGTCGCCCAGCGCGCCGGTGGGCACGGTGCTGGGCACTTCCGGCAACGCGGGCATCACCATCAGCTGCAGCGGGATGCCCTACGACAACACCACGCAGGGCAAGGTGGTGACCATGCAGGCGGGCAACCTCGCGCCGCGCGACGCCTCGGACGCGACCACCGGTGCCGGCATCTCCTTCGCCACCAACGTACCCGGCGTGGCGCTGCTGGTCACCGCAACGCCGGTGCAGGCCGATGCGCAATCCTGCCTGCGCTGCGGCCCCGGCAGCACCGCCGGTTTCGAACCGGTGACGGTCAACTATCCGCCCAGCAGCAACAGCGCGACCGCGACCTTCACCGCCAAGCTGGTCAAGACCGGCCCGATCACGCCCGGCGCGCTGGGCTCGATCCAGTTGATGCAGTTCTACTGGTACGTCTACGGCAAGACCGCCAGCGTCGGCCCGCTTTCCAGCCTTACCTTCAGCGGCGGCAATGTCACCGTGATCGCCTGCTCGGTGAATACCGATTCGCAGACGCTCAACGTCGCCTTGCCGCAGGTGAGCACCAGCGCGCTGACGGCCGTCGGCGCCACCGCCGCGACCACGCGCTTCAATATCAACCTCAGCTGCCAGTCGGGCTCGAATGTGTCGATCACGCTGAGCACGTCCACGCCGGGCACCGGCGCCGGCGTCATCGCGCCGGCCACCGGCACGGGCAAGGCGACAAATGTGGGTGTGCGCCTGCTCGACGGCAGCCGGAATCCGGTGACGTTCAACACGGCCAAGTCCCTGGGCGCCACACCCAATGGCCCGCTGAGCATTCCGTACTACGCGCAGTACTACCTGACCGCCACGCCCGCCGGCAGCGGCCAGGTGACCGCGACGGCCACTTACACGCTGACTTACCAATAGCGCCCTGAGCGCCAGTCAGCACGGCCAGCTGCGGTTGGCCGCCATCCGTCGCCGCTGCCGGGGAAGGCGCGGCGACCTGCAGGGGGAACAACGTGATGCGTCGGATTCTGCTGCTGTTAGCGGCAACCATGCTTTGGCTGCCGCTGGGCGCGCAGGCCAGCTGCAGTTTCAGCAGCGGCAATACCGCCAACGTCAACATCTCGTTCGGCAGCACCACCATCACCATCGATCCGAACCTGCCGGTGGGCGCGACGCTGGCCAGCTCCAGCCAGTTCTCGCCCACGCCGATCTCGCAGATCTCGTGCAACAGCACCACCACCATCGGCGTGGTCAACGTCGCCGGCAGCCAGCCCGCGTCGGGCGCCACCATCTTTGCCACCGGCGTCGCCGGCATCGGCTACCGCGTGACGCATCCGGATGCGTCCAGCTACCTGCGCGCCTATCCCGGCGATTCGATCGGCAGCGGCAGCTACCAGATGTCGGTGACCTCCGGCCTGGAGTTCGTCAAGACCGGCACGATTGCCAATGGCGCCACGGTGGGCGGCGGCACGCTGGGCTACTGGCGCTACGACAACAACCGCCGCGTCGAGAACTTCAACCTCAGCACCGCGCTGACCTTCGTGTATCCCTCGTGCTCGGTGAACACCAGCACGATCAATATCGTGCTGCCCGCGGTGTCGAGCACCGCGTTCAATGGCGTGGGCACCGTGGCGGGCGCGACGGTGGTGCCGATCGCGCTGCAGTGCGCGGCGGGCAGCCAGCTGTATATCCAGTTCGACACGGCCACCGCGGCCAGCGGCACCACCGGCGTGATCGCGCCGGCGACCGGCACCGGGCGGGCCAAGAACGTCGGCGTGCAATTGATCGACAAGACCTTCGTGCCGATCACGTTCGGCACACCGGCGCTGGCCGGCGCCACCCCGAACGGACCGCTGACCCTCACCTACTACGCCCGCTACTACCAGACCGCCACGCCGGTCGCGGCCGGCTCGGTGAGCGCGACGGCGACCTTCACCCTGTCGTACCAGTGACGCTTCAGTCGTAGGTCTGCGTGACCAGTTTCGGCTGCGCGCTCAAGTATTGGCCGAAATAGACGATTAAGGGATCTGAGGCGAGCGGCGTGCCGATGGTGTCGCTCACCGACAGCGCGTAGGACTGCGCGAGCTGGCCGGGCGTGGGGCTGGCCCCTTCCGAACAGCGATAGCGATGCGGCGCCTGCGCGCCTTGCGCATCGCCGATGCGTTGGGCACTCGCCGAACAGGTCGGTTCGACGATTCTTCCGGAGAAGACGATCGTCCCGCCATCGGCCATCGCCACGGCCGGCGCGAGGCTCATCGCGACCAGGCCAGCCACCAGCGTCTTGCGTATCCAGATCCGCATCCCGACCTCCCGCGCCCCCTCAATCGGATGAGCGCTTTTCCGGTCTGTCGGCTGCCGGCGACCGGGCTTTAATCCGAAATCTGATGGGCGTTGGGATTTGTGATGTGCATCACAATGCGGGAGCGTATGTCGTAAGGCCTATGGCCAGAAGCTCGATGTAAATCAAAGATTTGTGATTTATTTGTTCGGCCTGAGTGCGAAATAACCGCTAGCCTGCGGCGGGCGCAGGAGATTTTCTGAGCGGGCACCGGCCCGCTCATGCTGGCTTGCAGAGGGTGTCGGCCCGCCGGCCGGAAACTTCAGCGCGAGGAGATGTACTTCTCGCGGCGGATCTGCGGCACCGGCAGGCCGTATTCCTTCAACGCGTTGAAGGCGCCGTCGACCATGTTCGGATTGCCGCACAGGTAGGCGATGTCGCGGTCGGCGCTGGGCGACAGCTCCGCCAGCACGCCCTGCACGTGGCCGCTGCGGTCGTTCGCGCGCGGCTGCGCACGGGCCTGGCGGCTGAGGCAGGCGTGGAAGGAAAAGCCCGGGTTTTCGGCTTCGAAGGCTTCGAATTCCGCGCCGTACAGCAGCTCGGTCTCGTTGCGCGCGCCGTACAGCAGCGCCACTTGGCGCCCGCCCTGGGCCAGCAGCTCGCGCAGCAGCGGCAGCATGGCGCGGTACGGCGTGACGCCGGTGCCGGTGGCCAGCAGCAGATAGCGCGGATGCGCGTCGCCCGGCTGCAGGCAGAAGCGGCCGTAGGGGCCGCTGGCCTCGATGGTCTGGCCCGCTTCCAGGCTGCCCAGCAGCTTGGTGGCCGCGCCGCCGTCCACGTAGCTCACCGCGATCTCGATGCGCTGGGCGGGCGAGCGGCCGTCGCCGACGGTGGCCACGGAATAGCTGCGCTTGGTCGGCGTGCCGTCGTCGTAGTGGAAATGCACCTGCAGGAACTGCCCGGGCACAAACGCGAGCACCTGCCCGTCGGCCCGCTCGAACACCAGGTGGCGCACGGTGGGAGCAAGCATGTAGCTGTCGACGAGGCGGAGGGTGAAATGATCGGCCATGGGAATCCGGAAACAGTGAGTGCGCCCCGCGGAACCGGCCGGCGGGAACCAGCCCGCTATAATAGGAGGCTGGCCCCTTCGGCGCAGCCCATGCCCACCCAGCCGTCCTCATCCGCCCCCGCCCTCGTCGTCGACAACCTGCGCAAGACCTACGCCAACGGGGTGGAAGCCCTCAAGGGCATCAGTCTGACCGTCGAGCCCGGCGACTTCTTTGCCCTGCTAGGCCCCAACGGCGCCGGCAAGTCGACCCTGATCGGCATCCTGTCCTCCCTGGTCAACGCCAGCGGCGGCGACGCGCGCATCTTCGGCGTCTCGGTCAACCAGCAGCGCGGCAAGGCCATGCAGCTGATCGGCCTGGTGCCGCAGGAAATCAACTTCAACGTCTTCGAGAAGCCGTTCGACATCTGCGTCAACGAGGCCGGCTTCTACGGCATCCCGCGGCGCATCGCCATGGAGCGCGCGGAGAAGTACCTGCGCGAGCTGCGCCTGTGGGACAAGAACCAGGAGACGGCGCGCACCCTGTCCGGCGGCATGAAGCGCCGCCTGATGATCGCCCGCGCCATGATGAACGAGCCCAGGTTGCTGATCCTCGACGAGCCCACCGCCGGCGTGGACATCGAGATCCGCCGCTCCATGTGGCAGTTCATCAGCGGCATCAACGCGGCCGGCACCACGGTGATCCTCACCACGCATTACCTGGAGGAAGCCGAGCAGCTGTGCCGCAACATCGCCATCATCGACCGCGGCACCATCGTGGAGAACACCACCATGAAGGGCCTGCTGTCGACGCTGGATTCGGAAACCTTCGTGCTCGACGTCAGCGGCGTGCCCGGCGAGCTGCCCGCCCTGCCCGGCGTGACCCTGCGCCGCCTGGACGAGCACACGCTGGAAGCGGAAATGTCGCGCGCACACGATCTCAACTCCATGTTCACCGCGCTGTCCTCGCACGGCGTCACCGTCACCTCGATGCGCAACAAGACCAACCGCCTGGAAGAGCTCTTCGTGCGCCTGGTGGAACAGGGCCGCAACGGCAAGTCCGCGCAGGAGCAGGCCGCATGAATGCCTCCGGCAACCTCGTCGCGCTGGGCACCATCGTCCGCCGCGAAATCGTGCGCATCCTGCGCATCTGGACCCAGACGCTGATCCCCCCGGCGATCACGATGACGCTGTACTTCGTGATCTTCGGCAAGCTGATCGGCAGCCGCATCGGCACCATCGAAGGCGGCTTCAGCTACATGCAGTACATCGTGCCGGGCCTGGTGATGATGAGCATCATCACCAACAGCTACGGCAACATCTCCAGCTCGTTCTTCGGCGCCAAGTTCAGCCGCGCGGTGGAGGAAATGCTGGTATCGCCGATGCCGAACTGGGTGATCCTGCTGGGCTATGTCACCGGCGCGGTGACCCGCGGCATGATCGTCGGCGCGGTGGTGCTGCTGATCGCGCTGCTCTTCACCCACCTGCAGGTGGTGCATCCGCTGGTCACCTTCGCCTCGGTGCTGCTGGGCGCCACGATCTTCTCGCTGGCCGGCTTCGTCAACGCGGTGTACGCGAAGAAGTTCGACGATATCGCGCTGGTGCCGACCTTCGTGCTCACCCCGCTCACCTATCTGGGCGGCGTGTTCTATTCGGTGAACATGCTGGCCGAGCCGTGGCAGAGCATCTCGCGCGTCAACCCGATCCTGTACATGGTCAACGCGTTCCGCTTCGGCGTGCTGGGCGTGAGCGACGTGAATATCGGCGTGGCCTTCGGGGTGATGCTGCTGTTCGTGGCCGGCTTGTCGACGCTGGCGCTGTTCCTGCTCAAGCGCGGCGTCGGCCTGCGTTCCTGAGGCCGTCCATGCGCGTCAACAAATACATCAGCGAGGCCGGCATCTGCTCCCGCCGCGAGGCGGACGAGCTGCTGCTGGCCGGGCGCGTCAGCATCAATGGCGAAGTCGTCAGCACCGGCGCCAAGGCGCTGGAAGGCGACGAGGTGCGCGTGGACGGCGAAGTCGTCAAGGCGCGCATCCTGGCGGCGACGCCGGCGGCGAAGCGCGCGGTCTATATCGCGCTGAACAAGCCGGTGGGCATTACCTGCACCACCGATCACAGCGTCTCCGGCAATATCGTCGACTTCGTCGACCATGCGCAGCGGGTGTTTCCGATCGGCCGCCTGGACAAGGATTCGGAAGGCCTGATCCTGCTCACCAGCAACGGCGATATCGTCAACGAAATCCTGCGTGCGGAAAACGATCACGAGAAGGAATACCTGGTGGGGGTGAACAAACCCGTCACCGAGGAATTCCTCGCCGGCATGGCGCGCGGCGTGCGCATCCATGGCCAGCTGACCAAGCCATGCCGCACGCGCAAGATCGCTCGCTTCGGTTTCGGCATCGTGCTGACCCAGGGCCTGAACCGGCAGATCCGCCTGATGGCCGCCGAGTTCGGCTACCGCGTCACCCAGCTGCGCCGCGTGCGCATCATCAACGTGAAGCTCGGGCACCTGAAGCCGGGCCAATGGCGCAACCTCACCGAAGCGGAATTGAAGGGCCTGCTGCCCAACCGCACGCAGTGGTGACACCCCGCGCTTGAGCGAAGCACGCTTGAACGAAGTGCGACCGGCCGCTTGACGCGGACGGCTTCCGCGGCTATATATTTAGCAACTTCGTTAATTGCTTAAAAGCTGATGGCCGCCGATCTGATCTTCGAAGCGCTCGCCTCCCGCCCCCGCCGCGAAATCCTGGCCTATCTGTCGGCCCAGGAGCTGAGCGCGGGCGAGATCGCCAGCCGCTTCGCGATGAGCGCGCCGGCCATTTCGCGCCACCTGTCGTTGCTGGAAGGCGCCGGCCTGGTGACCAGCGAGCGGCGCGGCCAGTACGTGGTGTATCGGCTCAACAAGGACAACCTGGTGAACACGCTTACCGGGTTCGCCTTCGAGATCTGTCCCAAGGCCGGGCCGCTCAAGCGCGAGTCCCGCCGTCTCGCCACGCGCAAAGAAAGCTGACGCGGCGAAACGGCGGCAGGGGGAATTCAATCGGGTAGTTCGTACCGGTGGTGCCAGGGGCACCGCCACGGAGGAGTGCGTCATGGCGATACAGGCACGCAGTACCGGCAGTTTTCCTGCAGCGACGATCGCGTCGCCGCACGGCGACCTGCCGGTGGAAGTCACCCTGATCGCACAGCTCGGGCACGGCGTCGGCGATCAGATGCATGCCGGCGCATCGGCACTGCAGCGGGCGCATCCTGCCTTTGTCGATGAGCTGGATGAGCCTTCCACCAAGCTGGGCGGCACCGATTTCGCCAAGGGCGACGCCACCGCGCTGTATACCTTTGCGGTGGGCACGAAAGGACATCCGTTCCACCGCCATGCCGGGCATCGGGTGTTCACCGCCATCTCCGGCAGCGGCGGCGCGCAGTTGCGCTTTTCCACCGCCACCACCGCGGAGCTGGCTGCGGACCCCGCGCATTTCGCGCGCGAGCTGCATCACATCAACCTTCCGCCGGACTGCCTGTTCACCGTGCGCTTCGACGGTGCGACCTGGCACCAGTTCGCACCGCTGGACGCTGCGCATCCGTCGCTGTTCGCCATCTCCTGCCACACCAATGAACTCGGTGGCGAGCTGAGCGAAGACTTGCGTCGACAAGTGCTGGCGGGCCACGCCTCGATTCCCTCGCTCACCGAAACGCTGCCCGACAACGTGGCCCAGTGGCTCGCCGCGAATCCACCGTCGGCGGAAGACGTGCCGACCATCGCGCTCGCGCTGGAGGCCGCACCGGGTTCGCTGCAGAGCCGGCTATGCCGCTACGCCCGCGGCATGCTCGGCCGCCTGCGCGGGCTGTGCGCCACCTGTCGCAAGGCAGGTGGCTTCCTGTGGGAATCGCAGGGGCGCCTGCCGGTGCAGGCGATCGACACGCCGGCAGATTCGCTGCTGCGCGGGCAGCTCGAACACAGCCATCAGCATGAAGACATGGTGCGCATCCGCCTGCACGATCCGGCGCTGGCCAGGGCCGGTGCACCGCGCCTGCTGGCCGATCTGCTGGACGGCTTCCTGCGCAATCCGCCGTCGAGCGTGTCGCGCATGATGGCGGTGCGCAACACGCTGGTGCGGCCGCTGGGTCTGCGCACCTCGTCGCTGGGTTGCCCGGTGTCCTCGCTGCTCTCGCGCCACGCAGGAGAGACCTTCAACGGCCGCTTCCCGGTGTTCGCGCAAGCCGCGGATGCGCGGCATGCGCAGGTCATCCTCGGCGCCGACGACAAGCACCTGCGCTTTCGCTCCTGCGTCGCCGTGCGCATCGTGGACGATACCCATATCGAACTGAGCCTGGGCACGCGGGTGCACTGCAAGAACCGCTTCGGCGATATCTACATCGCGCTGATCGAACGCGTGCACCGCCACCACGTCAGCCCGGCCATGCTGCGCCTTGCCGCCGAGCATGCCTTCGTGCGCAAGGCCGAGCGCAGCTCGCCGCTGCGCGTGCTGCCGCTATAGCGACTGGATGTAGGCGCCGAGCGCCTGGATATCCGCCTCGTCCAGATTCTGCGCCACGCCTTCCATCAGCTTGCCGTTGCTGATGCCGACACGCTTGCCGTGGTGGTAATCGCCCAGCTGCTGGCCGATGTAGAACGCCGATTGCCCCGCCAGCCGCGGGAACGTTTGCCACGCGGTATGAGGCGCGCCCAGCCAGCCGCCTGTCGGGCCCTGTCCTGCCGCACCATGACAACCCTGGCATGGCGGCACGCCCTTGGCCGGATCGCCGGCAAGGAACAGCTGCGCGCCACGCGAGGCCGCATCGGGTTTGCCCGCCGGCTTGGCCGGCAGCGCGGCGTAGTGCGCGGCGAGGTTGCGCATGTCCTGGTCGCTGAGCGTCGCGGCCTGGCCGGTCATGATCGGATCGTTGCGCTGGCCGCCTTTGAACGCCTTCAACTGCAGGTAGATATAGGTCGCCGACTGGCCCGCCAGATTGGGGAAGTTCGGTGCAATCGCCACACCCTGCGGGCCATGGCAGGCACCGCATACCGCGGCCTTGCCCGCGCCGGCATTCGCATCGCCATGGATGGGCGCTTGCGCCCGCACGTCGAGCATCGCCACCGGTTTCGCCGCGGCACTCGCCGCGGGCGCCGGCGCATCCTGCGCGAAGGCGCACGGCAGCATCAGCGTAAAGACCGCGACTGAAAGCTGACGGATCATCGCGGCCTCCTCACAGCTTCACGTTGAACAGCGCGCCGAGCATGGTCACGCCGTAGTGGTGCTGCGGCCCCTTGTCGGTATAGATGCGCTGGCCGTAGCTGAGCGTCTGGTCGAAACCCAGGTAATGCCAGTCGGTGAAACTGCCGGTTTCGCGGCGGCCGAACAGGCGCACGCCGAAGCGGCGGGTGAAGTCGAAGTTGAAGCCCAGGTCCAGCGTATTGCTGCGGTACTTGTTGTCCGGAAAAGCATTACCCGCCGCCGCTGCAGCATCCGGCCCGCGATAGGCGAGCGCGCCGATGGTGGCGTAGTTGTAGCCGACATGGCCGAACGAGCCGCTGTAGCTGTAGCTGAGGTCCGCGCGCACGCGGCCAAAGTCATGAGTGAGAGTAAAGCCGGCATTGCTGTTGCGCTCGCGGTCGAATTCCCACCACTGGTTGCCGTACGGATACAGCGGTCCGCCGAGATTCGGGTTGGTCTGCCCCGGCGTGCCCAGCGCCGCGCCGGCCGCGCCGCCGTCGGAGTCGCCCACGTTGGAAATCCCCATGTGCGACGTTTCGATCCCCAGATACGCGCTGGCGGTGGTGCGCGCGCTGGGCTGCCAATCCCATTGCAAGGTGGCGCCGGTGCTGCGCGTGTCCTGGCGGCCGATCGGCGTGGCGTACTGGTCGCGGTTGCCATAGAAGGTGGCCGACACCGTGGAGGCGTCGCCGAACGGATAGATCAGGATCAGCCGCGCCTTGCTTTCGTCGCGGTCGGACAGGTCGTACTTGCGCATGTCGGCGACGGTATGCGCCGGCAAGCCATTAGCCGGATCGACGAAGCCCGGCAGCGATTCGGAAAAAAACTGCGCGTAAGGGTCGTAGTTATAGGGCCCGCCGCGACGCCGCGCATATTCATAACTCGCGCGCACCGTCGCTTCGCCGAACGAGCGCGACATCCATGAAATCTTGACGCGGTGTTCGTCCACCCGCTTGCGTTCGCGATATTTCGGCTCGTTGTAATCGAAGGTATAGACCACGCCCAGGCTGTCATGCCGCCCGAGCTGCCAATCGCCGCCCAGCTCGAACAGCGTGTCGTCATAGCCGTACGGCACGTTGCGCACGGTGACATTGGACGACCGGTACAAGGAATTGCGCGGATCGAAAATGCCTACCTCGCCCGGCACGATGCTGCCCTGCGAGCCGTTCTCGGAGATATAGCCGTATTGTCCGGTCTGCGGGTTGTAGGCCAGGTAGCGCGTCTTGTTGTCCTCGCGGTACCAGCGCAAACCGGCATGCCAACCGAAGCTGGATGACGGATGGAAGTTCACCCGCGCATCGAACAGGCCGGTATCGATGCGCGCATTGGCATTGCGCTGCGACAGCGCCGCCGGCGTATTCCAGTCGGCGCAGGGCAAGGTGTAGTTGGGGCCGCCGACCGGCGCCATGTTGACGCCCAGCACACCGGTGCACGTCACCGGCGGCCGCAATGCGGCGTTCTGGCGCATGGTGCCCCACGCGGCGGCGACGCTGAACTGGCCATTGCCCTTCAGCTCGCGCGACAGGTCCAGGCGCAGGTTGTGGTAGTCGTTGTCCGGCTCCAGCGAGAACTCGCCCTGGTAGATGTTCGCCACCTGCGGCACGCCCACCACGTTCTGCAACTGGAACGGGCTCTGGTAGTTCAGGTAGTCCTTGTGGTTGCGGAAGAACGAGCCGGTATAGGTGCCGACGAAGTGCCACACCTTGCCCACCTTGCGCAGCGACAGGTTGACGTCGGTGGTGGAGAAATCGATCGGCCGCACCGTCTCGTTGACGCCACCCTGCAGACCGTTGAAGGCGAAGAACATCGGCCCGCCCCACAGGCGCGTGCCTTTGCGCTCCTCGTTGCTGATCGCTGCCGTGCCGATCCAGCCGCGATACAACTCGCCTTCCAGCGACAATCCGCTGCGCGTGCGCGTAAGGCCGATGGTCCGGCGCGGCGCCGCCGCCGAAGCCGCCGCGATCTGCGCGGGCGTGCTGCCGCCCGGCGTGAGCGAGGCAGGCAAGGTGAGGTTGCTGCTGCCGATGCCGTTCCAGATCGGGAACGCGTTGGTCGACACCGTATGCGGCATATCGCGATAGAACGCTTCCAGCCGGTAGCTGCCGTACTTGCCGGCGCGCAGGCGGTAGTACTGGTCGTCCGCGCTGAGTCGGCTGGCGCGGAATTCCACGTATTCGCCGGTACGCCGGTTGTCGAACATCAGGCCGAGATAGCCCAGCGCGAAACCGTTCTTCCAGTCGCTGTACTGGCGGAAGAACTCCGCATTGCGGTCGCCGTTGAGATGGATATAGCCAAGTTGCAGCAGGCCGCGATAAGTCCAGTCGCTGCCTGCCGCGATGGGCGTGCCGTCATCGGTCTGCGGCGGATACGGATAGGGCACGCCGGTCGGCGTGCGCTTCATACCTGCATGCAGCCAGGACATGCCGTTTGAGAGCGGGCCATCCTGGATCCCCGCCATCATCGGCGTCCACCCACGCGGATCGAGCGCATTGCCGTACTGCATGTCGCCCACGCGCATGGTGTCGCTGCCGTCCGCCACCTGCGCCACGGCGGTTCCCGCCGCCAAGCCCGGCAGCGCGAGGAGAAGGAGCTGGAGCTTGCGCATCGTCCGCCTCCCTCACTTGTGGAACTTCGGTCCGGACGGGTTGTTGGACCCGTGGATATTGGTGTGGCAGGTCAGGCAGCCGCGGCCCATGATCCGTTCGTCCGGCGACACACCGTTGCCCAGGCCCGCGGCGCTCTGCAGATCGTTCGGGTGTTGCGTCATGGTGTGGCACTGCTGGCACAGCATCGGGATCGGCGCCACCAGCAAGGTCTGCTGGTTGGAGCCGTGGACGTCGTGGCAGTTGAGGCAGTTCTGCCGCACCGGCGCGTGCTCGAACAGGAAGGGGCCGCGTTTTTCGGCGTGGCAGCCGTAGCAGGTCTCGTTGACCGTGTCGGTCTTCAGCAGCGGCTTGGTGATGGTGCCGTGCGGGTTATGGCAATCGGTGCAGGCGATCTGCCCTTCCGGCAGCGGCATATGCGAGCGCCGGTTGAACTTGGCGCGGATGTCCTGATGGCAGGTGCTGCACACCTCGTTGATCGATGGCTTGGCCAGCACGCCTTCCGGCGACAGCCGCGCCATCGGATTGTGGCAATCGCTGCAGGACAGGCCGCGGTTCTCATGCACCGACCCCAGCCAGTGCTGCCGCGCGCCACCGGCATGGCAGCCGAGACAGACCTGGGTCTGCGCCTGCACCGGCGTGCCGCCGTCGTGAGTGAAGGCGATGATCGAGCCCTTCGCGGCGGGGTTCTTCGCATGCAGCGAGCCCGGCCCATGGCAGGTCTCGCAAGCCGCCTGCGGCCCGCTGTTGGCCGCGCCGACGCGGAACGAAGCCACGTGCAGCGAATGCGAGGCCTGTACGTTTTCCAGCGCGTGGCAGGCGATGCAGGTCTTGGCGCCGACGGCGTCGGCATCCGGCGCCAGCGGGTTCTTCGGGATCGGGGCCGCATCGAACGGGGTGGCCGGCGAAGCGCTGACGGGGCGCAGATGCGGGTCGCGGTTGCGCGCGTCGTTGGCGCCCATGTCGGTGGCCGGCAGCATCCGCGCGATATCGCTCTGGCTCAGGCCGGACGAGCCGGCTGGAGCCGCCTGCTGCGCCAGCGCCCCCGGTGCCAGCAGCGCGCCCAGCAGTCCGATGGCCGCGCAAAGCAACATCCCTGGCGAAAACGGGAACACACGCATGGCGGAACCCCATTGGCTAGCGTGAAGCACCGGCGGCTCGCCCCCAAGGCCGGTGCCGCCAGGAGTATTCACCCTCGCCGAAACGGGAATAAGCCCTCGTGCCGAAAATGATTGTCCAAGGCACGAGAACAATCGCGAGTTGTGGCGACGCAGCATGGCAACGCCAGATCTTGCGCTAGCCTGAAAAACGGGGGCTCATCCCGCGACGGGAGCCGGGACATGCAGGATCTCAACGACATCCTCTATTTCGTGCAGGTGGTCGAGCACGGCAGCTTCACGGCCGCCAGCCGCGCGCTGGGCATGGCCAAATCGCAACTGAGCTTCCGCATCGCGCGGCTGGAAGAACACCTCGGCGTGCGGCTGATCCAGCGCACCACGCGGCGCTCGCACGTCACCGAGATCGGCCGCCGCTACTACGACCAGTGCTGCCTGATGCTGGCCGCGGCCGAACGCGCGCAGGAGGTGATCGACGACGCCCAGGCGATCCCGCGCGGACGCTTGCGGGTGGCCTGCCCGGTGATGTTCGCGCAGTTGCTGCTGGCACCGGTGCTGGTCGGTTTTCTGCGCCGGCATCCGGACGTGCAGGTGGACCTGGATATCTGCCACCACCAGGTGGACGTGGTCGCCAACGGCTACGACATCGCCTTCCGCGTGCGCGCCTCGGTGCAGGATTCCAGCCTGGTGGTGCGCAGTTTCGGCATGGATCCGCAGATCCTGGTCGCCAGCCCGGAACTGCTGCAGCGTGCCGAGCCCCCGCAACAGCCCGCTGACCTGCGCCACCTGCCCAGCGTGAGCGTGCTGTCCTGCGAAGGCCGCCATTTCTGGACCTTGCTCGACGCGGCCGGCCATGCGCAGCGCGTCGAACATCATCCCAGCCTGGTCAGCGACGACTTGCAGGTGCTGTATCAAGCGGTGACCGGTGGCTTAGGCATCGCGCAGCTGCCGCGCTTTATCTGCCGCGAACCGATCGCGCGCGGCCAGCTGGTGCCGGTGCTGCCGGCCTGGAGCCTGCCGCCGGGCAATGTGCATGCGGTGTATCCGTCCCGCCACGGGCATACGCCGGCGATGCGTTGCTTTATCGACTACGTCGCGGAGCATTTGCCGGATGTGCTGGCGCGCGCGCAGCGGGGGGCGCCGGGCGGGGATGTGAAACCGTTGCTGGCGGTGGCCTGAGACCGCGCCGCGGGGCTGGCAAAGCCCCACCTGTCCCTGCAAGAATTCACGAACCGTCGCGCCAAAGGGGGAGCGATGGACTCGCGCCCGCACCGGACGCACTTATATCAACGGACGATATCCAGGGACCCGCACATGCAAAGCAAACTCCTGCCGGCACTCGGCCTGCTGGCCGCCTTCGCTTGGACCTCGCCGCTGCTCGCCGCACCTGCCGACGACACGCCGGCCGCGGAAGAGAGCGTGCCCGCCGAGGCGCAGGCCTTTCTCAAATCGCTGCATCCGGCCACCGGCGACGTGGTGGTGCCCGGCGCGCAGGCCACGCTGAAGCTGGAAAAGGGCTATAGCTTCCTGTCGGCCAAGGAGTCGCAGGAGGTGCTGACCCGGCTGTGGAACAACCCGCCGGACCAGGACGTGCTGGGCATGATCCTGCCCAGCGAAGACATGAAGGTGCTGCTCGACGACAAGGCCTGGGCGGTGGTGGTGACCTTCGTCGACGAGGGCTACGTGTCCGACGAGTACGCGGCCAAGATCGACTACAGCGCCATGCTCAAGGACATGCAGGATGCCAGCAAGGACGAGAATGCCGAGCGCCTCAAGCAGGGCTATCCGGCGATCGAGCTGGTCGGCTGGGCCGAGCAGCCGCATTACGACGCGGCTTCGCACAAGCTGTACTGGGCGCGCAACCTGAAGTTCAAGAAGGCCGATGGTTCTTCCGACAGCGCCTCGCTGAACTACGCCATCCGCGTGCTCGGCCGCCGCGGCTATCTCTCGCTCAATGCGGTGGCGCCGATCGACCAGCTGGCGCAGGTGCGCGCGGATATGCCCAAGGTGCTGGAGATGACCGAGTTCAACGACGGCGAGCGCTACGCCGACTACAACTCGAAGACCGACAAGCTCGCCGCCTACGGCATCGGCGCACTGGTGGCCGGCGGCATCGCCGCCAAGGCCGGCCTGTTCGCCAAGCTCGGCGTGATCCTGCTGGGGCTCAAGAAGGTGATCATGGTCGGCATCGTGGCGCTCGGCGGCTTCTTCGCGCGGTTGTTCGGACGCAAGAAGACGCAGTAAGCCGCGCACCGCGCGGCTACGCAGGTTGGGGTGAGCCGCAGGCGAACCCCGACACCGCCAGTTCCAAGCGCAGCGCAACGTTGGGGTTCGCCGGCGGCTCACCCCAACCTACAACGGGGTGTCGAGCCTCACGCCCAGCGAGGACAGGCAACGCAGGCCATCGGCGCTGGGCACCAGCGCACGCCCCTGCGTAGCGCGGCGCAGCCAGCCCGCATCGAGCATGGCCGAGGTCAGCGCCACGCCGAGCGGGCCGCCGACATGCAGGCGCCGCTCGGTCCAGTCCAGGCAGCCGCGGCCATGCAGGCGCAGCAACTGCCCGGTGGCCTGCACTTTGAGGCCGGCGGAAGTCAGCGCTTCCGCGCCGGCGGGCAGCAGGCGCAGGCCCTCGCTGGCGGCCTCCAGGTAATCGCGCGCCAGCAGGCTTTCGCACAACGCCACGCCGAGCTGGCCGGCGAGATGGCGGTAGCAGGTGCGTGCGCGGCGCACCGCCGGATCGGCGGAGGACTTCGGCGCCGCGTCACGCGTACGCGGCATGGCCAGCGCTTCGAGCATCGCCGAGACCTCGTCGTCGGCGAGCCGGTAATAGCGATGCCGGCCCTGCGCGTGCAACGCGAGCAGGCCGCCGTCGAGCAGGCGTTTCAGATGCGCGCTCGCGGTCGCCGCACCGATACCGGCCACTCGCGCCAGTTCGCCGGCCGGACGCGCGGTGCCGTCGGACAAGGCCAGCAGCATCGCCGCACGCGCTGGCTCGGCCAGCAGGGCGCCGACTTCGGCGAGCTGGTAGCGGGTCATGGCGGGGGCGTCGGTCATGCAGGGCAGTCTAGTCGGGTGCGGGATAGGGACGGTTCGTTCGGCGGCGAAGGGTGGGGGGAAGACAGGCCGGTATCAGAAGCCATTTGCCCACCATTGGCTCATGTCCATGCGGCATGGACATCGATAATATTTGGACATAACTGTCTAAGTAATTGTTTTTGCAATTGTCTAATATTGACTTTCGTCCATGCGGCATGGACAATCCATCTTTATGGACAAAGATCTCCGCCAGCACGAACACGAAGTCCTGGCTGCCGCGATGAAGGCCGGCCAAGCCCAGGGCCTGACCTGGACGCAGGCCGCGGGAACCCCGGCCCCCGGCACGCACCAGCCGGATGCCCTGCTGCAAGCCCACTACGCCGGAAAGACCGTGGACTACGTGGCGGAGATCAAGACGCGCCTGCGACCGGCCAACCTCGCCCTGGCCGCCAGGCAGGTGCGCCGGTATGGCCCGCGAGGGCTGCTGGTCGCCGACTACGTCACACCCCCGATGGCCGACGAACTGCAGCGCCAGAACGTCCCCTTCATCGATACCGCCGGCAACGCCTATTTGCCCACGCCGGAGTTCCTGGTCTGGGTGAAAGGCCAGCGGCCGACCGGGGCGGCGCACACCACCAGAACGGGCGGGCGAGCCTTCACTACAGCAGGCCTGCAGGTGTTGTTCACCCTGCTGTGCCATCCCGACTGGATCGACCTGCCATACCGCGAACTGGCCGCGCGCGCCGGCGTGGCGCACGGGACCATCGGCGGCGTACTGGCCGAACTGCCCGCGCTCGGCTTCGCCATCACCCTTGGCAAGCGCCGCCGCCTGACCCATGGCGATGTCTTGCTGCGGCAATGGGTCGATGCCTACATCCGCACCCTGCGCCCGAAGCTGGTGCGCCAGCGCTATCGCGCGCAAACGCTGGCCTGGGCGACGGCCGAGGATGTGCATGCCCACGATCTGCTGCTGGGCGGAGAAACCGCTGCTGCACAGCTCACCGGTTATCTGCGCCCGCAGACCGTCACGCTCTACGGCAGGAAACCCGATGCACGCTTCCTGGCCGAGCACCGCCTGCTGCCCGACCCCAACGGCAATGTGGAGCTGCTCGAACGCTTCTGGGATTTCCCCACCGAACGGGCCGGACTGGCGCCCGACGTGCTGGTCTACGCCGACCTGATGGCCATCGGCGACGCGCGCACCATCGAAACCGCGGACAAGCTCCATGAGCGCATCGTCGATCGATTTAAGTGAGGACGGGCGGCTGCGTTTCCTGGCCGAGGTGACTCGCGCCATCCAGCTCCATGCGAATGGTGTCCCGTTGCTGCTGGTGGGAGCGATGGCGCGCGACCTGCTGTTGCTCTATGCGCACGGCATAGAAACGGCTCGCGCTACGGCGGATATCGACATCGCCATAGCCGTAGAGCATTGGCAGCAGTTCGAGGAGCTGCGCAGCCGCCTGATCGAAGCGGGTGGTTTCGTCGCCGAGAAAGGCCATCTGCATCGACTACATTACGGGCCCGTACTGATCGTGGATCTCATTCCCTTCGGCGGCGTCGAAGCAAGCGACCGCCGCATCGCCTGGCCGCCCGAGGGCGCGCAGGTCATGACCGTGCTCGGTTACCGCGAAGCGGCGCGCTCGGCGCTGGACGTCGCGCTGCCCGGCGGGGCATCCATCCATGTCGTCTCGCTGCCCATGCTGGCGGCGATGAAACTGGTGGCCTGGCGCGAACGGCGCGATACGGCACCCGGCAAGGACGCTGCCGATCTTTGGCTGCTGCTCATCACGTATCCGAATGCCGGCCAGCATGAGCGGATGTATGACGTTCGTTTGCTCGATGCCGACGACTATGACTTCGAAACCGCCGGCGCCTGGCTGCTCGGCACCGACGCACACGAAGTCATGCGCCAGGATCAGCAGGCGCTGGATAGCCTGCTGGACATCCTTCGCCCGGAGCTGGATCGCGATGGTCCGCTGCGGCTGATCTCCGACATGCCGCGCTCGACCAACGCCGATCGAGCGCTGCGCTTGCTCGATGCCTTCCATGCCGGCCTGTCCGGCAAAGCATCGCCTTTCGCCGGCCATTGAGACGAATCCCGTCAAAATGACGGGATACTGACGAGATAGCTGAGTATCCCGTCATTTTGACGGGATTCGTCTGCGAATCGCGGGCCATCGACCTGACTGTCTGGACAGCAGCCCGAAAAAAAGGGCGCCATCAAGGCGCCCTTCTTCATCCACGCGACTGGCGCTTACTTCGCCAACCCATCCACCACCGCATTGAACGTCGCGCTCGGGCGCATCGCCTTGCTCAGCAGGGCGAGGTCCGGATGGTAGTAGCCGTGGATATCCACCGCCTTGCCCTGGGCGCCGTTGAGCTCGCCGATGATCTTCTGCTCGTTGTCGGTCAGCGTCTTCGCCACCGGTGCGAACTTGGCCTTCAGCTCGGCGTCTTCGTTCTGCTCGGCCAGGGCCTGGGCCCAGTACATCGCCAGGTAGAAGTGGCTGCCGCGGTTGTCCAGTTCGCCGACCTTGCGCGCCGGCGACTTGTTGTTGTCGAGGATCTTGCCGTTGGCCTGGTCGAGCGCCTTGGCCAGCACGCCGGCCTTGGCATTGTTGTAGCGGTTGCCCAGGTGTTCAAACGAAGCGGCCAGGGCCAGGAATTCGCCCAGCGAATCCCAGCGCAGGTAGTCCTCTTCCAGGAACTGCTGCACGTGCTTGGGCGCCGAGCCGCCGGCGCCGGTCTCGAACAGGCCGCCGCCGGCCATCAGCGGTACGATCGACAGCATCTTGGCGCTGGTGCCCAGCTCCATGATCGGGAACAGGTCGGTGAGGTAGTCGCGCAGCACGTTGCCGGTCACCGAGATGGTGTCCTGGCCCTTGCGGATGCGCTCCAGCGAGAAACGGGTAGCCTCGACCGGCGACAGCAGGCGGATATCCAGGCCGCTGGTGTCGTGGTCCTTGAGGTAACGCTCGACCTTGGCGATGAGCTGCGCATCGTGCGCACGCTTCGGGTCCAGCCAGAACACCGCCGGCGTGCCGCTCAGGCGCGCGCGGGTGACGGCGAGCTTGACCCAGTCCTGCACCGGCGCGTCCTTGGTCTGGCACATGCGCCAGATGTCGCCGGCTTCCACCGCGTGCTCCAGCAGCACCTTGCCGCTGTCGTCGAGCACGCGCACCACGCCGTCGGCGGCGATCTGGAAGGTCTTGTTGTGCGAGCCGTATTCCTCGGCCGCCTGCGCCATCAGGCCCACGTTCGGCACGCTGCCCATGCTGGCCGGATCGAAGGCGCCGTGCGCCTTGCAGTCTTCGATCACCACCTGGTACACGCCGGCGTAGCTGCGGTCGGGGATCACCGCCTTGGTGTCCTGCAGCTTGCCTTCGGCGTTCCACATCTTGCCGGAGTCGCGGATCATCGCCGGCATCGAGGCATCGACGATCACGTCGCTGGGCACGTGCAGGTTGGTGATGCCCTTGTCGGAATTGACCATCGCCAGCGCCGGACGGCGCGCGTACTCGGCCTTGATGTCGGCGGTGATCTCCGCCTGCTTGTCGGTCGGCAGCGCGTTGAGCCGCGCGTAGAGATCGCCGATGCCGTTGTTCGGATCGAAGCCGATCTGCTTGAGCGTGTCGGCGTGCTTGGCCAGCACGTCCTTGTAGAACTCGCTGACCACGATGCCGAACATGATCGGGTCGGAGACCTTCATCATGGTCGCCTTCAGGTGCAGCGAGAACAGCACGCCTTCCTGCTTGGCGGCGGCGACCTGGGCGTCGACGAAGGCGGCCAGCGCCTTGCGGCTCATCACGGCGGCGTCGATGATCTCGCCGGCGCTGATCGCGGTCTTGTCCTTCAGCACCGTGCTCTTGCCGTCCTTGCCGGTCCACTCGATCTTCACCGAGGTGGCCTGCGCGACGGTGGCGGACTTCTCGCTGCCGTAGAAATCGCCGCCGTCCATGTGCGCCACGTGGGACTGCGAATCCTTGCTCCACGCGCCCATCTTGTGCGGATGCTTGCGCGCGTAGTTCTTCACCGAGAGCGGTGCGCGGCGGTCGGAGTTGCCTTCGCGCAGCACCGGGTTCACCGCGCTGCCCTTGGTGCGGTCGTAGCGCGCCTTGGCGTCCTTTTCCTGCTCGTTCTTCGGCTCGTCCGGGTAGTCCGGCAGCGGGTAGCCGCGCTGCTGCAGTTCCTTGATCGCGGCCTTCAGCTGCGGCACCGAGGCGCTGATGTTCGGCAGCTTGATGATGTTGGCGTCCGGCGTGGTGGCCAGCTGGCCCAGCTCGGCAAGATCGTCGGCAACCTTCTGCTCGGCTTTGAGCACGTCCGGGAACAACGACAGGATGCGGCCGGCCAGCGAGATGTCGCGGGTTTCCACCGCGATGCCGGCGGAACCGGCGAAGGCTTTGACGATCGGCAGCAGCGACTGCGTTGCAAGGAACGGTGCTTCGTCCGTGAGGGTGTAGATGATCTTGGGGGTGTTGGACATGTCTGGCCTCTTGCAACGACGTTGACAGGAAGGGGGCGCCGCCGGGCGGCGGGCGGAACCGGTCACATGGCGACGGGATCCACGAAAGCCAAGCATTGTCGCGTGTTCGCCGGGACGACGGAACCGGCGCGGGGCGTTTTTGTCCAATCCTCCGAGAGGGGACGTACGGCCAGGTACGGGATCGAAGCCGCGACACGCGCATGGATACGTCACGCAAAACATCAGACGATGACGAGCCCCGCCCTCCCCGGACCCGCAAGGACACGCCATGCACCGCCGCCCCGCGCCGCTCCTCCCCAGGACCTTCCTGTTCCCGCTCGCGCTCATGGCCGCTGCCGGCTCGGCCCACGCCGCCGAAAGCACCACCCTGCTGAAGACCACGCGCTCCTGGGACGGCACGCCCTATCCGGCCTATCCGGCCGGCCAGCCGCAGATCACCGTGCTGCGCATCGTCATTCCGCCGCACAGCACGCTGGCCTGGCATCACCATCCGGTGATCAATGCGGCCTATGTGCTGAAGGGTGCGCTCACCGTGGAGAAGCGCGCGCAGGGCGAGGGTTCGACCTGCTCTCTCGCCGACGGCGAAGTGCTGCCCGAGCTCGTGGGCCAGGTGCACCGCGGTTACACCGGCGACGAAGGCACCACCCTGATCGTGTTCTATGCCGGCACCGCCGGCGCCGACATCACGGTGCCCGACGTGCTGCCCGCGCGTGATACGCCCGCCCAACCGGCGCCGCCATGCCGCGACCTCGCCAAACGCAATGGATCGCAGGCCTGAAACGACGAAGGGCGCGGCATGCCGCGCCCTTCGCCATGTCGGGACCACCCGGTGCGTTTACTTCACCGAGAAATCCTTGGTTCCCGCAGGCTGGCCGTTCAAGCTGACATCCACCTTGTAGCTGCCGGCGGGCCAGCCGTCCGGCTTGCTGATCTCGAACGAGGTGGTGGCCGGCCCGGTGGGGGCGATGCTCTTGCTGTCTTCCTTCACCGTCTGGCCGTCCTGGTAGGTCCATTTCACCGCGATGGTGGCATTGCCGCTGCCGCTGGTGCTGACCGCGGCGTAGATGCTGTCCTTGGGGGTGAAGCTGGTGGTCGCGGTGGTGACCTTCTGGTCGGCGCCGACGGCACTGCCCAGGTCGATCGAAACCAGGCTGACGGCCGGCGCGGGGGCCGGGGCCGCAGCCGCCGGTGCAGCAGCCGTGGCGGCGGCCGGCGGTGCGGCGGTCGGCGTGGCGGCCTCTTCTTTCTTGCCGCAGGCGGCCAGGGTCAGGGTGGCGGCGAGCGCGAAGGTGATCAGGTACGGGGTACGAGCGATCTTCATGCGGGTCTCCTCTCTCAGTCCTTGGCGGGGATCTTCAGCACCTGACCGGGTTTGATCAGGTCCGGGTTGCTCAGCTGGTCACGGTTGGCATCGAAGATGCGTTTCCAGTCGGCGTTGCCATAGAAATGCTTGGCGATCTTCGAAAGATTGTCGCCGGCGGCGACGGTATAGGTCTGGTCCCCGTCCGGCGCGGTCGAAGCGACCTTGCTCTCCACGTTGCTGAAGTCCGCCTTGGGCGCGTCGGGCGCCGTCGACTGGACATCGCTTTGCACGTTGGAGAAATCGGGTTTTCCTGTTTCATTGCCCATCGAACACTCCTCCTTCCCGAAAGGAGCGGACAGTGTTCCGAGTAGGCGGTTAACGCGCCGTTATTGTCGAGCCGGCTTCATTCAGCAGGCACGGGCCTCAGGAGGCCCGCGCCACCGCCTGCCGCGAACGCTCGCGGCGCCGTGCGCGCATCGCTTTCCAGCGATCGGCGAGGCAGGTGAAGACCACATACAGGGCCGGGGTGCTGAGCAGGGTGAGGCTCTGCGAGATGATCAGGCCGCCGATCAACGCGATACCCAGCGGCCGGCGCAGCTCCGAGCCTTCGCCCAGGCCGATCGCGATCGGCAGCGCGGCGAGGATCGCCACCATGGTGGTCATCATGATCGGGCGGAAACGCACCACGCAGGCCTCGCGCGCCGCTTCCAGCGGCGACTTGCCGTGCTCGCGCTGGGCCACCAGGGCGAAGTCGATCATCATGATCGCGTTCTTTTTCACGATGCCGATCAACAGCACCAGCGCGATCTGCGCGACGATCGACAGCTCCGTATCGGTGAGCCACAGCGCCAGCAGCGCGCCCATGCCCGCCGCCGGCAGCGTGGAGAGGATGGTCACCGGATGGATCAGGCTCTCGTAGAGCATGCCCAGCACGATGTACACGGTGACGATCGCCGCCAGCAGCAACAGCAGCATGCCGCCCTGCGACTGCTGGAAACGGCGGAAATCGCCGCCCACGTTGAGGCGGATGTCGCCCGGCATGCGCATATTGGTGACGGTGGCCTGCACGATCTGCATCGCCTCGCCCATGCTTATGCCGGGGGCGAGGTTGAAGCTCAGGTCCATCGTCGAATACTGGTTCTCGTGCGAGATGGTCGACGGCGCCACGCCCGGCTCCTGCCGCGCGAACGCGGTGAGCGGCACCATCTCGCCCTTGGTATTGGCCACGTACAAGCGGTTGATCGCCTCGGGCGTGGCGGTCTCGTTGGGTAGCGCGTTGAGCACCACCTTGTACTGGTTGATATCGGAATAGATGGTGGAGATCTGGCGCTGGCCGAAGGCGTTGTACAGCGCGCTGTCGATGGTGCCGATGCCCACACCCAGGCGTGCGGCCTTGTCGCGGTCGACCACGATGTTCTGGCGCAGGCCGGCGTCGTCGACGTCCGAACCCACGTCCTTCAGCTTGGGGTTCTTCTTCAGCTCGTTGACCAGCTTGGGCAGCCAGGTCTGCAGCTCGCCGATATCGTTGCCCTGCAGCGAGATCTGGTACTGCGCGCCCTGCCCGCTGCCGCCGAAGCCGCCGCTGGGCAGGTCCTGCAGCGGACGCAGGCGCAGGTTGAGGTCGGGGAACTTGGCGGCCTTCGCGCTCAGCCGGTCGAGCACCTGGAAGGTGGTTTCATGGCGCCCTTCCGCACGCGTCTTCAGCTCGATGCTGAATGAGCCGCTGGTGCCGGTGCGGCTGGTGCCCAGGCGCGAACTCACCGACTTCACCGCCGGATCGCCCAGCAGCATGCCGGTGAGGCGCTCCTGCCGCTTGATCGTCTCGCCGAAGGACACCGTGGCGCTGGAGGTGGAACGGCCCCAGATCAGGCCGGTGTCCTGCGCCGGGAACAGGCCGGTACGCACCGAGCCGGCCAGGAACACGGTGGCGACGATCAGCGCCAGCGGCGTGAGCGCGAACAGCAGCGTGTGGCGCAGCGAGAAATTCAGCGCCGCGGTGTAGATCGCCAGCATGCCCGCGTGGAACTTGTCCAGCGCGCGGTCCAGGCGCGAGGGTTCTTTCCGCTTCCGGTCGTCGTGCGCGCGCAGGAAGCGTCCGCACAGCGACGGCGTCAGGGTCAGCGACACCAGCATCGACATCACGATGGCCGCGACCAGGGTCAGCGTGAACTCGTGCATGAACAAGCCGGTGAAGCCGCTGGCGAACAACAGCGGTATGAAGACCGCCACCAGCGAAGCGGTGATCGACACGATGGTGAAGCCGATCTCGCGCGCCCCCAGCAAGGTGGCCTCGAAGCGCGACAAGCCTTCGTCCATATGCCGGATGATGTTCTCGATCACCACGATCGCGTCGTCCACCACGAAGCCGATCGCGATCACCAGCGCCAGCAAGGTGAGGTTGTTAAGCGTGTAACCCATCAGGTACATGCACACGAAAGCGCCGGCCAGCGACAGCGGCACGGCCACCGCGGCGATCAAGGTCGGCGCGAGGCGGCGCAGGAACAGCGCCATGGTCAGCACCACCATGGCCAGGCTGATCAGCAGGGTCGCCTGCACTTCGTGCAGCGAGGCGCGGATGGTCGGCGTGCCGTCGAAGTACGGCATCAGCTTGGTGCCGGGCGACAGGAACGAGCGCAGCGTCGGAATCAGTTCGCGCACCGCATCGACGGTGGCGATCACATTGGCATCCGACTTCTTGTACACGTACATCAGCACGCCCGGCTTGCCCTGGTACCAGGCGGCCTGGAACGCGTCCTGCTGGCCGGAGTAAACCTTGGCCACGTCCGACAGGCGCACCGGCGTGCCGTTGCGCGAGGCGATCACCAGGTCGGCGAACTCTTCGGCGGTGTGCAGGTTGTCGTTGGCGGTGATCGCCATCAGGGTCTTGCCGTTGTCCAGGAAACCCTGCGGCGAAGTGACGTTGGCGGCGATCAGCGCGTTGCGGATCTGATCGGGCGACAGGCCCATCGCATTGGCCGCGCGCAGATTGAGGTCGACGCGGATGGCCGGCGTTGCCGCGCCGGCGATGTCCACCGAGGACACACCGTCGAGCTGGCGCAGGCGCTGGGCGAGCAGCGAATCGGCCACGTTGTAGAGCGCGGCGGCCGACTGGGTGTCCGAGGTCAGCGCGAAGGCGATGATCGGGTCGTCGTTCGGGTTGGCTTTCTGGTAGCTGGGCTGGCTGGTCAAGCCGGTGGGCAGGTCCGGCTGGGCGGCATTGATTGCCGCCTGCACGTCGCGCGCGGCCGAATCCAGGTTGCGCCCGCTCTGGAACATCATGAAGACCGAGGCGCTGCCCTCGGAGCTGCGCGAACGCATGGTGTCGATGCCTGCCACCTGGCCCAGGTGGCGCTCCAGCGGCGCGGCCACGGTGGAGGCCATATTGCTGGCGTCCGCACCGGACTGGGCGGCCTGCACGAAGATCACCGGGAACTGGATATCCGGCAGGGCAGCCACGCCCAGCAGCGAGTAACAGATGACGCCAAGTACGAACATCCCGATGGCGAGCAGCGAGGTGCCGATGGGGCGGCGGATGAACGGGCCGGAGATGTTCATGCGGTAAGCGTAGCGGGGGAATGGCCGGCGCGCCGTGCGTGTCGGATGAGGCGGGGTTTCATGAACTGAACGCACCGGCCGGGTATCGGTTGAACATGCGGGCCGGGGCCTTCTGGCACTGGTGCGGATCGCCAGGCCCAGTACGCCGAAAGGGGCGGAGCCTTCCGGCTCCACCCCTTGCTCGCGTCACCGCGTCGTTCCGTTCCTGGCGGCCTCACGCCGCGGCGCTTCCGCCGGTGGCCGCGCGCTCGAGTGCGCGGCGTTCGCGCCGCACCCTCAGCCAGTCGGAAAAACGCTCCATGTACAGGTAGATCACCGGCGTGGTGTACAGCGTCACCAGCTGCGACAACAGCAGGCCGCCCACGATCGATACACCGAGCGGACGGCGCAGCTCCGCGCCGATGCCATTGCCCAGCGCCAGCGGCAATGCACCGAGCATGGCCGCCGCGGTGGTCATCATGATCGGACGGAAGCGCAGCAGGCAGGCGCGGCGGATCGCCTCGGCCGGGCTCATGCCATTGCGCTGCGCCTCGATGGCGAAGTCGATCATCATGATCGCGTTCTTTTTCACGATGCCGATCAAGAGCACGATACCGACGATGCCGTCCACCGACAGGCTCATGCCGCACAGGATCAGCGCCAGCAAGGCGCCCACGCCGGCCGGCGGCAGGGTGGAGATGATCGTCAGCGGGTGGATGTAGCTCTCGTACAGCACGCCCAGCACGATGTAGATCACCACGATCGCGGCGAGCAGCAGCAGCACTTCGTCGCCCAGCGAGGAGGAGAACTCCGCCGCCTTGCCGATGAACTGGCCGCGCACCTGCGCCGGGAAGTTCTGCTGCTGTTCCAGCTCGTGGATCGCCTTGACCGCATCGGACAGCGAATAGCCCGCCGCCACGTTGAACGACAGCGTCACCGCCGGCAGCTGCTGCTGGTGGCTGACCACCAGCGGCGCGCTGGTGATTTCGGCATTGGCCAGCGAGGCGATCGGAATGGTGCCGCCGGCGCCGACCTGGAAGCCGATGTTGCCGGTGTTGCCGATACCCGCCGGCGTGGCCGAGTTGCTCGAAGCGACCTGGCCGAAGGTGGTGGCGTTGCTGCCGGTGAGCGCGCCGTTGCCGTTGCCGCGCACGGTGAGCTTGTTCAGCAGGTCCTGGCTGGTGCGGAATTCCGGTGCCACTTCCAGCACCACGCGGTACTGGTTGAGCTGGGTGAAGATGGTCGAGATCTGGCGCTGGCCGAACGAGTCGTACAGCGTGTCGTCGATGGTCTGCACCGGCACGCCCAGGCGGCTGGCCTTCTCGCGGTCGATGGTCAGCTTCAGCGCGTTGCCGCTGTCGGCCAGGTTGTTGTCCACGTCCGACAGCTCGGGACGCTGGCGCATGGCCTGGGTCATTTGGTTGGCATAGCCGGCCAGTTCCGCCGAGTTCACCGCGGACATCGAGTACTGGTACTCGGTGGCCGCCACGCGGCTGTCCAGCGTCACGTCCTGCACCGGCTTCAGGTACAGCGCCACGCCTGGGATGCCAGACACCGCCTTCTGCAGGCGCGGCAGGATGTTGTCCAGGCCGCCACGGTCGCCACGGTCCTTCAGCACGATGCTGAGCTGGCCCTGGTTGAGCGTGGGGTTGATCGAACCGGCGCCGATGAAGGCGGCCACGCCGCTCACCGCCGGGTCCTTGCGCAGCGCATCGGCGACTGCCTGGGTGCGCTGCTCCATCTGCGGGAAGGCCACGTTCTGGTCGGCCTGCACGACACCGGTGATCAGGCCGGTGTCCTGCTCGGGCAGCAGGCCCTTCGGGATCACCACGTACAGGAACACCGTCACCACCACAGTGATCAGCGCGACGAACATGGTGAAGCGCTGGTGGTCCAGCACCCAGCCCAGGGTGCTGTCGTACAGGTCCACCGTGCGCGACCACACCGTGCGCTTGCCGGCGGCGGCGTGGCGCTCGTGCGCGTCGTCGCCTTCCGGCAGTGCGTCCGGCTTCAGCAGGTAGGCGCACATCATCGGCGTCAGGGTCAGCGACACCAGCATCGAGATCGCCACCGCGATGGTCAGCACCCAGGCGAACTCGTGGAACAGGCGGCCGGTGACGCCGGGCATCAGCAGCAGCGGCAGGAACACCGCGATCAGCGACACCGTCAGCGATAGCACGGTGAAGCCGATTTCCTTGGCGCCGATCTCGGCCGCTTCCTTGCCGCTCTTGCCCTGCTCGATGTAGCGGACGATGTTCTCGATCATCACGATCGCGTCATCGACCACGAAGCCGGTGGCCACGGTGAGCGCCATCAGCGACAGGTTGTCCAGCGACATGCCGGCGAAGGCCATCACGCCGAACGTGCCCATCAGCGACAGCGGCACCGCCACTGACGGAATGATGGTGGCCCACAGGCGGCGCAGGAAGATGAAGATCACCGCCACCACCAGGAACACGGTGAGGATCAGGGTGAACTGCACGTCCTCGACCGAGGCGCGGATGGTCACGGTACGGTCGGCGAACACGTCCAGATGCACGTCGGCCGGCAGCACGCTGCGCAGCTCCGGCATGATCGCGCGGATGTGCTCCACCGTCTGCACGATGTTGGCGCCCGGCTGGCGGCGCACGTCCAGCAACACCGCCGGCTTGCCGTTGGCCCACGCGGCGAGCTGGTCGTTCTCGACGCCGTCGATCACGCGCGCCACGTCGGACAGGCGCACCGGCGCGCCGTTCTTGTAGCTGATGATGGTGGTCTTGTATTCGGCCGCATCGATCAGCTGGTCGTTGGTACCGATGCTGTAGCTCTGCGTCTTGCCGTTGAGCGTGCCCTTGGGCGCGTTCACGTTGGCCTGGGTGAGCGCGCTGCGCACGTCCTCCATGGTCAGGCCGAGGTTGGACAGCTGCGCCGGATTGATCTGGATGCGCACGGCCGGACGTACGTTGCCGGCGATCGAGACCAGGCCCACGCCCTGCACCTGCGACAGCTTCTGCGCCAGGATCGAGTCGGCGATGTCGTTGATATTGCGCAGCGGCAGGGTGTCGGAGGTGAGCTTGAGCGTGAGGATCGGCGCGTCGGCCGGATTCACGCGGTTGTACACCGGCGGATACGGCAGGTTGTTCGGCAGCGTGCCCTTGGCCTGGTTGATCGCGGCCTGCACGTCCTGCGCGGCGATGTCGATGTCGCGGTCCATGGCGAACTGCAGCACGATGGTCGACAGGCCCGCGGACGAGTCCGAGGTCATCATCGCCAGGCCGGAGATCTGGCCGAAGTTGCGCTCCAGCGGCGTGGTGATCAGCGCCGCCATGGTGGACGCGCTGGCGCCCGGATACTGGGTGGTGACCACCAGGCTGGGCGCGTCGATTTCAGGCAGCGCCGAGACCGGCAACTGGCGATAGCCCAGGATGCCGAGCAGCATCACCGCCACCATCAACAGCGAGGTGGCGATCGGCCGGCGGATGAAGAGCGTCGAGAATCCCATGATTACCTGGATGGCCGTCCGTTGTGGACTTCAAGGCGCGGCGCGTCAGTGCGCCGCGTGTGGCGCCGGGCGTCGCGCTGCAAGCGCGCGCCCGGCCGGTGTGGCTTAGCCGCCGCGGCGGCCGCCGCCGTTGCGCTGACCCTTCTTGCCCTGCTGCTGCAGCTCTTCGGCAGTCGGCGCGGCCGGCACTTCGCCCGGCTTGAGCCCCTTCACCTTGCTGCCCGGCTTCAGGCGGAACTGGCCTTCGGTGACGACCTGGTCGCCTTCCTTGAGGCCGGCGCCGATCATCACGTGGCTGTCGCCGACTTCGCCGGCAACCTTCACCGGCTGCATCTTGACCGTGTTGTCGGCCTGCATCTGGTAGACGTAGTCGCCATCCGGGCCGCGCTGCACCGCCTGCGACGGAATCACCAGGCCGCCGGCCACGGTGCGCACCTGCAGCCGCACGTTGACGAACTGGCCCGGCCACAAGTCGCCCTTCTCGTTGGCGAACTGCGAGCGCAGGCGGAAGGTGCCGGTGGTGGTGTCGATCTGGTTGTCGATCACCTTGAGCTGGCCGCCATTGGCGATCGCATGCGCGTCGACGCGGTCCAGTGCGGTGACCTGCAGCGGATCGGTGCTGGCGCGCGAGGCATTGCGCACCGCCTCCAGGTTCTGCTCCGGCAGCGTGAACATCACGTAGATCGGATGCAGCTGGGTGATGGTGACGATGGTGCTGGTGGTGGTGACCAGGTTGCCCGGGTCCACACCGCGGATGCCGGTGACGCCGTCGATCGGCGAGATCACCTTGGTGAAGCCCAGCTGCACCTGCGAGCTGGCGATCGCGGCCACGTCGGCCGCGACCGCGGCCTGGTACTGCGACACCTGGTTGCGCTGGGTGTCCAGGTCCTGCTTGGAGATGTAGCCCTGCGGCGCCAGGTTCTGGCTGCGCGCCAAGTTGGCGCGCGCGGTGGCCAGCAGCGCTTCGTCCTGCGCCTTCTTGCCCAAGGCTTGCTGATAGTTGGCCTGGAAGGTGCGCGGGTCGATCTCGGCGAGCACGTCGCCCTGCTTCACTTCCTGGCCTTCCGTGAACTTCAGGCTCATCAGCTGGCCGGAGACCTGCGGATTGATCGTCACGGTGTTGAGCGCCTGCACGGTGCCCAGCGCGGTCAGGTAGACCGGCACGTCACGCTTGACCACCGGCTCGACGGTCACCGGGACCGGTGCTTCCTTGTCCTTGCCGTCGCCGCCCTTGCCCGAACCACCCTGGCCGTTGCCGGCCGCCTGCCCGCCCTGGCCTTCGCCCGGCTTGTGCATGAGACGGAAACCGACTCCTCCCACGATGATCACGGCGATGACGATCAGCGCGATCTTCCAAAAACGCGACATGAAAAAAGCTCCTGGATGGTAGGCGGGCCCCACCCGACCCCGCCGCGCGCGGATGCGCGCCTGTTTTGATACGACGGCGAAAGGATAGGGGCAGTTCAACGAAAAGGGACAATGCCAGTTGACAGGGGGGGCGCATGACCGATGGCAGGGATGAGCCCGCGCCACTATGCGATCCGTCGATGTCCGTCCGGTGTCGGGGTGAGGGACCGGCACGGGCCGCGCCCGGTTCCCCTGCCGCCATGGTGCCATGATCTGGAAGACAGGCCGGCTCGTTCGTCTATAATCCGGGACTTCATTGCCTGAACCTGCGGTCCGGCCAGGCCCGATGGTTCGCCCACCGTAACGGGGAGTAATTGCGTGAGCGGTTCCATGACGAAATCCGACCAGAGCTTCATGCGCAGCTTCTCGTTGCTGATCGCTGGCCTGGGTGTGCTGACGCTGCTGCTGATCGGCGGTGCGTGGATGATCTACGACGCCGAACCCAAGGAAATCAACCCGGAAGCGGCCAAGAAGGTTGCCGACCGGATCGCCCCCGCGGGCGCCGTATACGCCGGCGACACCGGCCGCGCCGCCATGCAGGCCGCCGCCGACGCCGCTGCCAAGGCCGCCGCCTCGCAGGTCGCCTACGGCGGCAGCACCGACGGCAAGACCATCTACGACAATCTCTGCCACAGCTGCCACACCGCCGGCATCGCCGGTGCGCCGAAGCTGGGCGACAAGGCCTCCTGGGGCCCGCGCATCGCCGAGGGCCTGGATACCCTGGTCAAGCACGCGATCGAGGGCTACCACGGCCCGGACGGCAACTTCATGCCGGCCAAGGGCGGCAACCCGGCGCTCACCGACGAGCAGGTGAAGAACGCCGTGCATTGGATTGTGGACCAGGCGAAGTAAACGCCTCGCTCCAGGCAGAACAAAGCGAAACGCCGCCTCCGGGCGGCGTTTTTCGTTCTAGTGATAGTCGTCCTCGCGCTGATCCCTCACCGCGAGCACTTGTACCTCGCTCCCTCGGATCTCGAACAGCGCCACTAACCCGGCAGGGCCAAAGCTGATCAGCAGCTCGCGCAGAAACGGGTCGGCTTCATCGGCCTTGCGGCAGGTGTAGGGAAAATCCTTGAGCAACTCGGTCGCCTTGGCGACGGCTGCAGGCGCGCGCTCGGCTGCGGCCCGGCCGTGGCCAAGCAGGCTATCGAAACAGCGCAGCAGGTCGTCGCGGGCTTCTTCCGTGTAGCGGACGCGATAAGTCACTCATCGCCCTCGCACCGTGGCGACGCCTCGAGCAGGGCGGCGAGCTCGCTCAGCATGTCGTCGGCCTCGACATGACGACCGCTGCGATGCGCCCTCTCCGCCGACGCCCGCCCACGCGCGATGAACTCGCGCTGCGCCGTGCGCCGGTGGATCTCGGCGCGCAGCGAGGCTTCGGTGAAGGCCGACAGGCTTTCGCCCGGGCGGAGCACGCCCAGCACCTGTTCGCGGAATGCGGGGTCGACGCGCAAGGGAGGAATAACCGCAGTCTTCATGGAGAATCTGCCATGTATAGCAATTGCTATGCAATTTAGCACAGTGCTCTTCAGCGCAGTTCGGAGGCTTCCCCATTCGCGATCCAGTCCGCCGCGAAGGCCCGCAGCTGCGGAAAGAACGCCTCGAAGCGCTCGTGCAGCGGCTGCTCCAGCTCGAGCAGCACCGGCATCGCGTCGCCCACCGGATTGGCGCGGCTCAGGCGCGCGGACACGCCACGCAGCGCCCGCTCGATCTCGCCGCGCTCGGCGTAGCCGGCCGGGAGGCCGTGGACCTCCATATAAGCAAGGAAGCGCTGCAGTCCTTCCGGCAGCAGCTCGCGATGCCGATGCAGCAAGGCGCGCAGCTGGTCCGAATACACATCCAGCGGCTCGGCGCTCCAGCTCGCGAAATCCCGCGCCAGCAGATGATCGAACCACATGTCCAGCAGGATCCCGCCGAAGCGCCGGTACGGCGAAGGCAGCAGGCGCCTCGCCTCCGCCACCTCCGGGTGGGCGTCGGTGTACACGTCGATGGCGCGATGCAGGCGGATGCCGTCGATCACCCGCGGCGGGAACCGTTGCGGATCGGGCTTGCCGTGTACGAAGTCGCCCAGCATGCCGCCCAGGCGCAGGTCCGCGTCATCGCCCGCCAGCAGGGCATGGGCCAGATGGTTCATGCGCGCGGTTCCCGCGCCGACGGGCGGCGGACCGGCCCGGCGGTTATCATTCTGCGCATGACTCCCATCGCCTTCCCCAACGATCCGGATCAGTTTCCCGGTGAAGAAGCCAGCTTCGCGCTGAGCGGCCCGGCCGGCAAGCTCGAAACGATCAGCAACGTCGCCGAGCCCGCCGATGCGCGCCGCGGCGTGGCCGTGATCTGCCACCCCAACCCCGTGGAAGGGGGCACCATGCATAACAAGGTGGTGACCATGGTGGAGCGCAGCCTGCGCGAACGAGGGCTGGACACGGTGCGCTTCAACTTCCGCGGCACCGGCGCCTCCGAAGGGCAGCACGACTACGGCAACGGCGAGAGCGACGACCTGGCCGCGGTGGTGCGCTGGGTACGCAGCGTGCGCCCGGGCGACGCCCTGTGGCTGGCCGGTTTTTCCTTCGGCAGCTACGTCAGCCTGCGCAACGCCGTCGAGCTCGATGCCGATGCCTTGATCAGCATCGCCCCGCCGGTTGCGCGCCGCCACTACGAGTTCGACGCGATCCCGCTGCCGTCCTGCCCCTGGCTGGTGGTGATGGGCGAGAGCGACGAAGTGGTCGATCCGCAGGCAGTGTTCGACTGGATCGACAGCCTGCCGAAGAAGCCCGAGCTGGTGCGCATGCCCGACACCGGGCATTTCTTCCATCGCCGCCTGATGGACCTGCGCGGCGCGATCAAGCACGTGGTGCAGGACTGGCTGCCGCCCCCGCGCGGCTGACGCGCCCCGCCTCGATCTCTCCCCATGAGCGAAACACCTCCGATCGCGCCGAGTGCGCGCTACCAAGACGGCGTCGCCGCGCACCGCTGGGAAAGCGATCCCGCCCAGCTGGCGGTGCTGCCCGAGTTCGACCGCATGCACGCGGCGCTGACCGCCGCGCGCGAAGACAGCAGCGGCCTGTTCGGACGACTGAAGTCGCTGCTCGGCAGCGAACCGCGCGAGGCCGTGCCTGGCCTGTACCTGTGGGGCAGCGTGGGCCGCGGCAAGACCTTTCTGATGGACCTGTTCGTGGCCAGCCTGCCGCAGGGCATCGCGCTGCGCCGGCATTACCACCGTTTCATGGGTGAGGTGCACGAACGCCTGCGCGAACTGGGCAACCGCCAGGATCCGCTGCCGGAAGTAGCCGAGGGCATCGCCGCGCGCTGCCGCGTGCTGTGCCTGGACGAGTTCCTGGTCAACGACATCGGCGACGCGATGATCATCGGCACCTTGCTGGAGGCACTGTTCGCCCGCGGCGTGAGCCTGGTCACCACCTCCAACACGCAACCGAAAAATCTCTACAAGGACGGCCTGCAGCGCGCGCGCTTCCTGCCCGCGATCGCCTTGCTGGAAAAGCACTGCCACGTGGTGGAGATGATCTCCTCGCGCGACTGGCGCCTGCGCGCGCTGACCCAGGCGCCGGTGTACTTCACCCCGCCCAGCGCCGAGGCCGAGCGCTCGCTGGCGCGCATCTTCAGCACCCAGGCACAGGGCGAAGCGACGGAAGGCGGCGACATCGTCGTCAATGACCGCCCGATTCCGCTGCGCAAGCGCGCCGAGAACATTCTCTGGTTCGACTTCGACGCACTGTGCGAAGGCCCGCGCGCCGTGGCCGACTACATCGCCATCGCCAAGGCCGGCCCGGCGGTGATCGTCTCCAACGTGCCGCAGTTCAGCATCTACAGCGAAGACGCCGCGCGCCGCTTCGTGCTGCTGGTGGATGAGTTCTACGATCGCCATGTGAAGCTGATCCTGTCTGCTGCCGCGCCGATCACCGAGCTGTACGACGGCGAGCGTCTGCGCGCGGAGTTCGGGCGCACGGAGTCGCGGCTGATCGAGATGCAGAGCGAGGAGTATCTGGCCTCGCCGCATCTGCCGTAGTCGGCTCGGCGGCCGGCGGGCCACCGAGCCGCTCGCTCTGGCGTGCTGTGCTTTCTTCGGACGGTGGACCTGTCGTCCTTCAGTCCGCGCAGCACCCAGAGCGCTGGGCCATGGCACGCATGCCATGAAAAGTGGCTGAAAAACACGACCTAGCGGACATTCGATCCGGAAATGCGCGGTCGCTTGGCCTCGGTGGATTTCTGCCAGACGAACCTGAGGCTGTTCCACAGATCACCCGAACTGAGGTCGGCCTACACCCCCGGCGCTCCCCGTTCGGCACACCCGTTACCGAATGAGACGACACCGATCTGGTAGACGCGGCCACCGATACTGCGAACGATCGGGCCGCCGCTATCGCCCTGGCACGAATCCTTGCCTCGGATGCCTGCGCAGAAATACGTATCCAGATCATTCCCTGGATAGGCAATCGCACACTCCTCCGGCGCAAGCATGGGCACCTCTACCTCGCGAAGCCGATTCGGGAAAAACGGCAGCTCCGCATCGGTGTTGCCCCAACCCAGTACCGTGGCCGTCTGCCCGGGACGGTACAAGGCATCGCTGCCCAGCGTGGGCAGTCTGACGGGAACGACGCCACGGACGGACCCATCGAGAAACACCAAGGCAAGATCGGAGGCTACGGCCGTACTGATCGCCACCGCTCGTATGCCTCGGCGCTGCGCGCCGACCTGATCCGAAAGCAGGGTCTGCCCGATGCTCACCGTGAACATCGCCGCGTTTGCATCCGTGATGTCGCTGACGCAGTGAGCGGCGGTAATCACCACATCCCGACGGTAAAGCGATCCCCCGCAGAAATGCTGCTTTCCGAATTGCACTGAGGCCATGAAAGGGTATTTCCCTCTGGATACTTCCTGGCCGCCGATGATGCGCGGCTCGATGGCAGGCTTGCTTTCCACGGAACCCCGCGGCGCGGCGAAGGCCGGACACGCGATGGTGAGCGCGAGCAGGCCGGCCATCCATGCCGCTATTTTGTTCGTCGTTATTCTCGAGCGCATTTTCATGGTGCGTCTCCCATTGAATGGAAAAAGGGCTACCAGATGCATCGCGACGGGCGTTGGAATCCAGCGCTTACGCAGCGACAAGTAAACGCCTCGCCGACGGTTTCATACATCGCAGAAATCCGAAAATTTCTTCGGAATTTTCAGCGTTAGTCGCGCAGGGCGCGCTGCATATCGGGAACGGTCCCAAATGCGACCTCGAAAGCCACCACCAGGACACCTGCACGCATACGCTGCACTCCGGACACCCCATTCCGGAGGATCCTTACGATGCGCCGCACGCTGCTCGCACTAACTCTTGCCGCTGTCTCGATCACCTCGGCCCAAGCCACCGACACCGCTCAGCTCGTCCGGCGCGAACTGCCCCAGGTCACCACGTGGCGGCGCGAAATCCACCAGCACCCCGAGCTGAGCAACCGCGAGACGCGCACCGCCGCGCTGGTGGCCGAGCAATTGAAGAAGCTCGGCCTGGAGGTGCATACCGGCATCGCGCACACCGGCGTGGCGGGCATCCTCAAGGGCGGCAAGCCGGGGCCGAAGCTGGCGCTGCGCGCCGACATGGATGCGCTGCCGGTGACCGAGGAAGTGGAGCTGCCGTTCGCCTCCCGGGTGCAGGGCGAGTACCGCGGCAAGTCCACCGGCGTGATGCATGCCTGCGGCCACGACGCGCATACCGCGATGCTGCTGGGCCTGGCCACCGTGCTGGCCGGCATGAAGCAGGAATTGCCCGGCGCAGTGATGTTCCTGTTCCAGCCGGCCGAGGAAGGCGCTCCGGCAGGTGAAGAAGGCGGCGCGCCGCTGATGCTGAAGGAAGGCGTGTTCCGCGACTTCAAGCCCGATGCCGTGTTCGGCATGCACGTGATCAGCACGCTCAACGTCGGCGCGGTCGCGCTGCGGCCCGGCCCCGCCCTGGCCGGCGCGGACGGCTTCAAGCTGGTGATCCACGGCCGCCAGACCCACGGCGCGATGCCCTGGAACGGTGTCGATCCCATCGTCACCGCAGCGCAGATCGTCAACCAGGCGCAGACCATCGTCAGCCGCAGGCTCGATATCGGCACCCTGCCGGCGGTGCTCAGCTTCGGCATCGTGGAGGGCGGCGCGCGCCACAACATCGTTCCCGACAAAGTGGAGTTGCAAGGCACCTTGCGCACCTTCGATGCCGGCATGCGCCAACAGGCCATCGACGGCCTGCGCGGCATCGCAGAGCACGTCGCCGCCGCCAACGGCGCCACGGTCGAGGCGCAGATCCCGATGGGCGACAGCTACCCGGTGACGGTCAACGACGCGGCGCTGACCGCACGCGTGCGCGGCAGCCTGGGCAAGGCGATCGGCGGCGAGCACGTGATCGAAGCCCCGCTGGCGATGCCCTCGGAAGACTTCGCCCATTTCGCCAGGGCGGTGCCAAGCGTGTATTTTTTCGTCGGCGCCACGCCAGCCGGGCAGGATGCGGCGAAGGCGCCGGCCAATCACTCGCCCCGGTTCTTCATGGATGAGGAAGCACTACGCATCGGCATGACCGGCATGCTGCAGGCGACTCTCGACTACCTGCAGGCGCCTGCTTCAGAGGCCGCCGCCCCGGAGCAGGACGCAAGTTGAAAGCACGCTATGAGCGCGGCTTCTGTCGAATCGAAACGCCGTCCAGGGCCGGAGGCATGCCGCAACTGCCGGCGCGCAAGGCATCCAGATAAGTCGCCACCAGGGTCGTGGTGCTCTTCTGCACGCCGGCGGCGAACTGGCCGCCGCCGAAGTTCATATGGTTGGCGCCGTCCACTATCGCCAGCCAGCGGCAGCCCGGCCCGAGCCCATCGAACGCCTGCATGCGCCAGCGATAGTCGCCGCCCAGCCCCTGATCGCGCGTGCCGGTAACCAGCAGCATCGGCGCGCGGATCGGTGCCCATGCGCCTGCGGGAAACACCGGCCCCGGTCCTTCCGGCGAGAGCGCCACATAGGCGTCGAAGCCGCCCTTCGGCGCCAATCCCAACTTGTTATGCGCGCCAGCTTCCAGCATCACCGTGATCGCGCCCATCGAATGGCCCAATAGCGCCTTGAATGGCGCAGGGCAGCGCTGTTCGGACCAGGCCAGGGCAGCGTCGACATCGAGGAAGCGCGCGCGATACGCCGGTGCGTCGGTGACCAGCGCGGTGATGCCGCCCTTGAAGCCACCGCTGCGCAAGTCCTGTTTCAGCACCGGCAGGCCGCTTTCGCGGTGGCCCATCGCCACCACCCGCCAGCCGTCGGCGCTGAGCGCCTCGCCCACATAGCGCAGACCCTGCTCGCTGCCGCCGGCGCCATGCGAAACCAGCAGCAAGGGCGGGCAGGCTTTCGTCGCGGCCGGTTCGTACACCATCAGCGGCGTGCTCGCTCCATCGGAACGCGGAACCTCCACACGTTCCACCGCCCCGGCCTGCGCGGTAGCAGCCAGCGCCAGCAGCGCGGCGACGATCTTCGGCGACCTCGGCATGACCCTCTCCCCTTCGGTGGCTTGCACTGCGGTAACGTGGCGGCCTTTCCCGCAAGGAGCCCCGCCATGACCAGCCTGCTCTTCCTCGCCCTGCTATCCACGCCCGGCCTGCCGGCGGACGATTTCTCAACGCGGGTGCAGCAGGCGAAGTTGACCGAGGCCGCCAAGGGCGGGTCGGAGTACCAGAAGGCGATGTGGGCCGCGATCGGCGACCGCACCACCGACGCGCTCAAGGCCTGTATCACCTCCCTGCCCAAGCCCAACAAAACGCCGTTCACCCTGGTCGCCGAGGTGCACCCGGACGGCAGCCTGGGCCGGGTCGAAGTACGCGCCCCCACCGACGTGGCCACCTGCCTGCTCAGCAGCTTCGCCAACTGGAAGCTGCCGGCTCCCCCGGCCAGCCCGGCGCCGTATCCGATCGAGGTGGATTTCACGATCGAGCCCTGAGCTTGCCCGGCACGGGCGGGTCCACAAGATTTTGGGAAACCCGCCAGCCCGCGCCACGCCTCGCACCAGGCCACTTATCCACCGATCTATGCACAAGTTATTGGGTTGACCGACCCCGGCTAACCCCTATATGTTGTGCCGGTCGGTGCCTTTCTCAGACCCACGGTCGGATTGGCTTAATAGGGAATCCGGTTTGAATCCGGAACTGCCCCGCAGCGGTAAGCGGAAACGAAAGCTCCCATCGCACTGGCCCGGGAGGCTGGGAAGCGGGGGCAAGTAGGTCGGATCGATCGCCCACGAACGATCCATGTCTGCGAGTCCGAAGACCTGCCGGCACATCGCGACAAGAGCGTCGCGATGAGTGATGGCGGCTTCCGCGGGGAGGCGCGCCGTGGCGCGGAGCATTCGCTCCGGCGCACGGCCGTCCGCGCAGAAACCGTCCTGTCTCAGCCCTGCGCGCGGGAGCAGGTCGTTGAAGCCTTTGGCCTGGAGCGATGCCGCCATGCAACCTATCGATACCGACTCGCGCGAACGCACCGACGATCGCGCGGACGCATCCGCCTTCCCCGCCGCCACCGACGCGGCCACGCCTGAGCCCGCGCGCATGGAAGCCGTCGCGGAAACGCCGTTCGCCCTCACCCCTCCGCACAACCCTGGCCAGATGCGTGTGACCAAGCGCAACGGCAGCCAGGAGATCGTCGACGTCAACAAGATCGTGCGCGCGGTGACCCGCAGCGGCGAAGGCCTGCACGCGGTCGATCCGCTGCGGGTGGCGCTGAAGACCATCGGCGGCCTGTACGACGGCGCCACCACGCGCGAGCTGGACGAGCTGTCGATCCGCACCGCCGCCGCGCTCACCGCCGAGGAACCCGAGTACGGCCAGCTCGCCGCGCGCCTGCTGGGCGCATATGTCGACAAGGAAGTGAGCGGCCAGGAAATCCAGAGCTTTTCCCAGTCGGTCGCGCGCGGCGCGGAGCTGGGCATCCTCAACGAGCGCCTGCGCGACTTCGTCGCCGCCAATGCGCGCAAGCTCAACGACGCGATCGACCCGCTGGCCACGCGCCGCTTCGAGTACTTCGGCCTGCGCACCGTGTACGACCGCTATCTGCTGCGCCATCCGCAGCTGCGCAAGGTGATCGAGACGCCGCAATACTTCTTCATGCGCATCGCCTGTGCGCTGGGCGGCAACGAGGGGGGCACCCATCAAATCAGCGAGACGCTGGAGCTGTACCGCCTGCTGTCCTCGCTGGAATACATGGCCAGCTCGCCCACGCTGTTCAACGCGGGCACCGCGCACGAGCAGCTCAGCTCCTGCTTCCTGCTCGACTCGCCAACCGATTCGCTGGAGTCGATCTACGAGAAGTACGGCGACGTAGCCAAGCTCAGCAAGTTCGCCGGCGGCATCGGCCTGGCCTACTCGCGCGTGCGTTCACGCGGCTCGCTGATCCGCGGCACCAACGGCCATTCCAACGGCCTGGTGCCGTGGCTGAAGACGCTGGACGCCTCGGTCGCCGCGGTGAACCAGGGCGGCAAGCGCAAGGGTGCGGCCTGCGTGTACCTGGAACCGTGGCACGCGGATATCGAGGAATTCCTCGAACTGCGCGACAACACCGGCGACGAGGCGCGCCGCACGCACAACCTCAACCTGGCCAACTGGATTCCCGACGAATTCATGCGCCGCGTCGAGAGCGACAGCGAGTGGTCGCTGTTCGATCCGAAGATCGTGCCGCACTTCGTCGACAGCTGGGGCGAGACCTTCGAGCGCGCCTACCGCGAAGCGGAAGCCGCCGGCATCGCGGTGAAGAAGGTCAAGGCACGCGATCTGTACGCGCGCATGCTGCGCACCCTGGCCCAGACCGGCAACGGCTGGATGACCTTCAAGGACCGCAGCAACGCCACCAGCAATCAGACTGCCAAGCCGCAGAACGTCATCCACCTGTCCAACCTGTGCACCGAGATCCTCGAGGTGACCAACGCCGGCGAGACCGCGGTGTGCAACCTGGGCTCGGTGAACCTGGCGCGCCACGTGGTGGACGGCGTGTTCGACTTCGACAAGCTCGCCGCCACCGCGCGCACCGCCGTGCGCCAACTCGACCGCGTGATCGACCTGAACTTCTATCCGATCGACACCGCGCGCACCGCCAACCAGAAGTGGCGCCCGGTGGGCCTGGGCGTGATGGGCCTGCAGGACGTGTTCTTCAAGCTGCGCCTGCCGTTCGATTCGGCCGAGGCGCTGGCGTTGTCCACGCGCATCGCCGAGGAGATCTACTTCCACGCGCTGTCGATGTCCAACGAGCTGGCGCGCGAGCACGGCGCACATCCGGGTTTCGCGGAAAGCCGCGCCGCCAACGGCGAGCTGCAGTTCGACTACTGGCCGCAGGCCAAGCCGAACGACGACGCCCGCTGGGCATCGCTGCGCGCCAGCGTGAAGGAGCACGGCCTGCGCAACTCGCTGCTGATCGCGATCGCGCCGACCGCCACCATCGCCTCGATCTCCGGCTGCTACGAGTGCATCGAGCCGCAGGTGAGCAACCTGTTCAAGCGCGAGACGCTGTCCGGGGATTTCCTGGTGGTCAACCGCTACCTGGTCGATGAGCTGAAGACCCTGGGCCTGTGGACGGCGGAAGTGCGCGACGCGATCAAGCTGGCGGAAGGCTCGATCCAGGGCATCGCCAACATCCCCGAGCGCCTGCGCCAGATCTACCGCACGGTGTGGGAGCTGCCGCAGAAGGCGCTGATCGACCTTGGTGCCGCGCGCGGCGCCTATATCGACCAGAGCCAGTCGCTGAACCTGTTCATGGAAAACCCGAACATCGGGCAGTTGAGTTCCATGTACATGTACGCGTGGAAGTCGGGCATCAAGACCACGTACTACCTGCGTTCGAGGCCGGCGACCAAGATCGCCAAGACCACGGTGTCGGCATCGCCGAAGGCGGTCGCGGCACCGGTCATCGAGCAGGAGCAGGCCGCGGCGGCCGTGTTCTGCTCGCTGGAAAACCCCGAGTACTGCGAAGCCTGCCAGTAAGTACACGCGAAGCCCCTCTCCCATCGGGAGAGGGGTTGGGGTGAGGGTACGGCCGGAGTGATGAGCCCCACTCCGCCCGAACCCTCATCCGCCTGCCGGCACCTTCTCTCCCACGGGGACTACCTTCGGGTCGCCGGAGGGAGAAGGATTGCTCGCCCCACGTTGTCGCAAGGATCAACCATGTCCACCGAAACCACCCGCCGCCAGCACATCCTCGATCCCGGCTTCGAACTCACCTTGCGCCCGATGCGCTATCCCGAGTTCTACGAGATGTACCGCAACGCCATCAAGAACACCTGGACGGTGGAGGAAGTGGATTTCTCGCTGGACGTCACCGACCTGAAGTCCAAGATGAGCGATGCCGACCGCCATCTGATCCATCGCCTGGTGGCGTTCTTCGCCACCGGCGACACCATCGTGGCGAACAACCTGGTGCTGAACCTGTACCAGCACATCAACGCGCCGGAAGCGCGCATGTATCTGTCGCGCCAGCTGTATGAGGAAGCGCTGCACGTGCAGTTCTACCTCACCCTGCTGGACACCTATATTCCCGATCCGGCCGAGCGCCACAAGGCATTCGACGCGATCCAGAACATCCCCTCGATCCGCCAGAAGGGCGAGTTCTGCTTCAAGTGGATCGACTCGGTGCAGAACCTGCAGCGCCTGGAAACGCGCGAACAGCGCCGCCAGTTCCTGCTCAACCTGATCTGCTTCGCCGCCTGCATCGAAGGCCTGTTCTTCTTCGCCGCCTTCGCCTACGTGTACTTCCTGCGCTCGCGCGGCCTGCTGCATGGCCTGGCCGCCGGCACCAACTGGGTGTTCCGCGACGAATCCGGCCATATGGGCTTTGCCTTCGACGTGGTGCGCACGGTGCGCGCCGAAGAGCCGGACCTGTTCGACGAGGCCATGCGCATGCAAGTGGAAGAGATGCTGGAAGACGCCATCGCCTGCGAAACGCAGTTCGCCGAGGACGTGCTCTCCGGCGGCGTGGCCGGCCTGTCGGTGAAGGATATGCGCCAGTATCTGGAGTACTGCGCCGACCAGCGCCTGGCGCAGCTCGACCTGCCCAAGAAGTACGGCGCGAAGAACCCGTTCGACTTCATGGACCTGCAGGACGTGCAGGAAGTGACCAACTTCTTCGAGCGCCGCGTGTCGGCGTATCAGGTGGGTGTGCAGGGCGAAGTGGCGTTCGACATGGCGTTCTGACGCCAGCTCTCGGCACCTCCCTACGCTCGATGTTGGGGTTCGCCTTCGGCTCACCCCAACCTACGCCGATGGTGATCGGATGCGTGCATCCGTAGGTTGGGGTGAGCGCAGCGAACCCCAACGAGACCCATGCGTTATCGCAGAGCCCGCACACCGGGCGGCACATTCTTCTTCACGCTCAATCTCGCTGATCGCTCCAGCCACCTGCTGGTCGATCGCATCGACATGTTGCGCCACGCGGTAAGAGCCACTTTGCGCGGGCATCCCCTCACCGCCGTAGCTTGGGCCGTGATGCCGGACCATATGCATGCGATCTGGACGCTGCCCGAAGGAGACAGCGACTACTCGACTCGCTGGATGCTCATCAAGCAGCGCTTTTCCCGCGCGATGCAGCCCGATGAAGCGATAGGCTCATCGCGCCGAAAGAAAAGCGAGCGCTGCATCTGGCAGCGCCGCTACTGGGAGCACGAGATTCGCAGTCAACGCGACCTTACGCGGCACATCGATTACGTCCATATCAACCCGGTTAAACACGGCTACACCGCACGAGCCAGCGACTGGCCTTATTCGTCGATCCATCGCTATATCCGGCAAGGCGTTCTTACCGAGGATTGGGCGTGCGATCCCACCCATTTCCCAGGCGGCGAACGCTCCTCGTAGCACGCGCAGGTTGGGGTGAGCATAGCGAACCCCAACGGGGCTGCCTGGACGCCACGAGTGTTGGGGTTCGCCTAGGGCTCACCCCAACCTACGCCGGATGTTGTTGCTGCGATGGAAGGCCGCTTACACCCAGCTGTTGTCGTTATCGTCGTCGAAGCCGACGTCGCCGACATCGCTCAGATCACCGTTGAAATCGTTGTTGTCCTGCGCGAACGCATGATCGTTCTGCAGTGCGTTGCCGTTGCTGTCATCGTAGAAATTGTTCTGCGTGACGTTCTCCACCACGGTCTCCTGTCCACCGCCGCCGAAGAGCCCGCCGCCGTGGTGGCCGCCTCCCATCAGGCTTTCGATCCCGTTGAACAGGAACATGCCGCCGGCCACGCCGGCCGCGGTGGTCGCCGCGCTGGCGAGGAAGCTTGGTGCCGCAGCCTGCGGTTGCGGCGCGGGAGCAGCGCCGCCGCCGAACAGCCGCTCACGCCAACCCGGCGTGGCTGCCTGCTGCGGCATCGGCGGAGGTGTCGATGGTTGCTGCGGCTGGCTCCAGCCGCCGGACGACTGGCCGCCGAGGAAGCTGCTGCCACCCTGCTGCTGCGCCTGCAACTGCGCGATCTGCGCCTTGGCATTATCCAGTGCGTGCTGCTGCAACAGGCTGCGCTGCACCAGCAGATAGAGCGCGTCGGGATGTCCGTTCAGGCGCTGCTGGATCAGCGCATCGGCCTGGGCGTCCTTGGCCACGCCGCTCACGGCGGCCAGGCGCTGCAGGAAATCCTCGAGAAGTTGCTGTTCCTGGGGAGTCATGGGGTGCTACCTCGTGGTGTGTGGGCGACGGCCGGATCCGCGCGCGTGGAATTCGAAGTATGCGTGCGGCGGATGACATCAAGGCCACCCTGCCATCGGTTGGGCTGCGCGCGTTCAGCTCGACAAGAACTTGCGCCCTGGATAAAACGGCGGAGCCCGTGGGCTCCGCCGCCTGCTTCACTTCGACGCCTCATGCGCCTGCAGGTTCACGAACGGCAACATGCCGCCGCCGTTGTAGGTGGGCAGGTGGCCATCCCATTTCTCGACGGCCGACATCTGCACCACGTTCGGGTTCTGCCGCAGCGCGTCGCCCTTCAGCGCGATCGCCTTGGCTTCGGCTTCGGCGATGGTCAGCGCGGCCTTGGCCTTGCCTTCGGCTTCCGCCTCCACCTTCTGCGCCTCGGCCTGCGCCTGCGCCACTTCGTTCTGGCGTTGCTCGGCCATCTGCGTGGCCTGGATCTTGGCGTTGATCGACTGCACCACGTTGTCCGGCAGGCGCAGCTCGCCGACCCAGTAGATCTTCTCGATCACGATGCCCACCGAGCTGACCTCGGCGGCCACGTCGTTCTGCACCGCCTCGATCAGATGCGCCTTGCCCTTGCCGTACACCGATTCGATATCCAGGTTGGCGGCTTCCTTCACCAGTGCGTCGCGCACCATATTGCGCAGGTAGACGTCGGTGATTTCGTCGATGCCCTTGCGGTACTTCTGGAAGATCAAGGTCACCTTGCTCGGGTCGATGTGATACGTCATGCCCACGTCGGCGTTGACGATCAGGCCCTGCGCGGTCTGGAAGCTCAGCGATTCGTCGACCGGGCGTCCTTCATTGGACGAACGGGTGAACGCATAGGTCTGGGTGAACGTCGGAAAGGTGTACATCTCGTAGCCCCAACCCACCCAGTAACGCCCGGGCGGCATTTCCTGCAGCGAACCCTTGCCGTCGCCGTAGAGCTGGAACTTCACGCCCACGTGGCCGGCCGGCACCTTGTCGCAGGCCGCCAGCAGCAGCAGTGCGCACAGCGCGAGCAGGATCATCGAAAGACGTTTAGCGAAGCGATTCATAGACAGTCATTCCTTGTGACGAAGAAAACGGCTGAGCAAGCGATAGCTCCAGGCCGCGAGCAGGCCCAGCACGACCAGGCCGACGATCACGGCGAACGTGTTCGTGGCGGAGATCAGTTGCGGACCGACGAAACCGACGTACAGCAGCAGGCACAGCGCGAGCAGCCAGGGACTGGCCAGCGCTCGCGCGAACAGCGCTTTCATGGCGGGGACTCCTTGCGATTCATGGCGGATGCGAAGCGATCCGCGCATCGCCGCTCGGCGCACACGCGCACGCGAGCAACCGGCGATGCGCCGATGGTTTCGGCGGCGGCCTAGGCAGTAGTTGGCAGTCTCAGGTCCGGGGGACGGAGATGGCGGTCCGCGCGGCAGCGCGTTGGGGAGAGGAAGCCAAGCGACGAGCGTCGAGAGTCTTCATATGCGCACTCCAGTGCGCGGGGTCAGGTGGTGGTGGCGGCGCATTCTACTCCCGCTTTTTCGCGCCGGAGCGAAAACGCTACATCGTTACAGCACAGGCGATCCGTCCGTTCCGGCCTATTGACTACAGCTGTAGTCAGGGGGTAGCGTGCCTACACTTGTAGTCAAGCGGATCACCCGTCATGCCCAAGCCTTCGATCGGCGACCAGGAACTGGCCTTGCTGCATTACCTGGCCGAACACGAGCCTGCCTCGGTCGGCGAGGTGGCCACCAGCTTTGGCGAAGCGCGCGGCCTGGCGCGTTCCACCGTGCTGACCATGATGGAACGCCTGCGCGGCAAGGGTTATGTGCGCCGCCGCCAGGCGGGCGGCATGTATCGCTACAGCACCGCCACCGGTCCCGGCGAGGCGATGCGGCAGGCGGTGGATCAGTTCGTGGAAAAGACCCTGGCCGGTTCGGTGTCGCCATTCGTGGCCTGGATGTCCGAGAAAGCCCAGGTCAGCGACAACGAGCTGGCCGAGCTGGAAGCCCTGGTCAATCAACTGCAGTCGCGGCGCAAGGAGAAGTGATATGGACGGCTATTTCCGTTTCGCCGACCTGCTGCTCGATCGCCTGATCTGGACCTCCATCCAGGCCGCCGTCCTGATCGGCGCGGTATGGCTGCTGTGCCGCTGGCTGCCGCGCTGGTCGCCAGCGATGCGTTGCCTGCTGTGGTGGCTGGTCGGCCTGCAGCTGATGCTCGGCCTCGCGCTGGGCCGTCCGCTGGAGCTGCCGCTGCTGGCACCGTCGGCCGATTCCACCGCGCTGTCGGGCGAACTGCCGCAGGAACATGGCATCGCGATCCATACCGCGGTGACCGGCAGCCCGATGGTGCCGGTGCCGGTGCCGCTGGCTGCGTCGGCGCGGGCGTATGACCCGCCGGCCCGGCCCCTGCCCTGGCGCGAGACCCTGGTCAGCCTGTGGCTGCTGGCGATGGCGCTGCAACTGCTCGGCGCGCTGCGCGAATGGCGCGAGACGCGCGCGGTGATGCGCAACGCCGAACCGGTGCGCGATGCGAAGCTGCTTGCGCAATGCGCCGAACAGGCGCGTGCGCTCGGCCTGCGCCGCTGCCCGGACCTGCGCCGCTCCGAAGTGATCGTGTCGCCGCAGGTCGCCGGCCTGTGGCGTCCGGTGGTGCTGCTGCCGACGGAGCACACGCTGGATGCGGACGAATGCGCGATGGCGCTGGCGCACGAACTGGCGCATCTGCGCCGCGGCGACCTGTGGCTGGGCTGGATTCCGGCGCTGGCGCAGCGTGCGTTCTTCTTCCATCCGCTGGCACGCTGGGCGATGCGCGAATACGCGTTTCATCGCGAAGCAGCGTGCGATGCGCAGGTACTGGACCGCTCCCGTGCCGAACCGCAGGACTACGGCCGCCTGCTGCTGCGCCTGGGCGTGGCCTTCCCGGTCTCCTCCGGCCTGGCCGGCGCCTCGCCCACCTTCCAGAACCTCAAGCGCCGCCTCACCCTGCTGCAGCAGACCGACCGCGTGCCGCCGCGCCTGGGCGCATGGCTGCTGGTGGTGCTGGTGGCGCTGGCCGGTGCGCTGCCTTATCGGGTCACCGCGCGCGGCATGGACATGACCGTGCATGCCGGCGGCGGCGCCACGCTGGACGAGCAGCAGGCGACGGGAACGCCAGCGGCGGAAGCAGACGCCGCGCCGTCGCCAAGTATTCCGGCGACACGCCCCGTGGCAGCGGCGCGTCCGATGCCCACCGTCGCCGCCACGCCGGCACCGGTCGCGGCGACGCCCGCGCCAGTCGCTGCCGCGAAGCCCGCCACGCGCATGCTGCTCGCCCTTTCGCCGACGCCGACGCCGGCGGCAGCGCCCGCGGCAGCGCCCGCGGCCAGGGCCTCACTTGCGACCATACCCACGCCTCCGCTCGCGCCGGAGCCGCCACCGCCGCCCCCGGCAGCGCCTTCTCCGCCCCCACCGCCGCCCCCCCCGCCGCCGCAGCCTTCCGCGCCGCCGTCACCGGTACGCATCGGCCACGCCTCGCATGTGGACGTCGATCTCCAGGACGGCGCGCCGCGCGGCTTCGCCATCATCGAGCCGGACTACATCACCCTGCGCGGCACCGAAGGCGACCTGGCCAATGCGCGCGCACTGCAGCGCGGCGACGAGCCGCTGCTGTGGATCCGCCGCGGCGACCAGACCTACGTGGCGCGTGACCGCGCGCTGCTGCAGCGGGCCAAGGACACCTACGCGCCGATGCGCGACATGGCTCGCCAGCAAGGTGAGATGGCCGGACGGCAGGGCGAACTGGCCGGGCAGCAGGGCGGCCTGGCGGCACGCATGTCGGCCATGGCCTCGCGCCGCTTCGAACTGGACAGCGAACGCATGGCGATCAGCAACGAACGCCTGAAGCTGCGCCGGGACGACAGCGCGCAGGCAGCCGATGTCGCCGCTTCGTTCGATGGCCGCCTCAAAGGCATCGACGAACAGATGGCGGATATCGATCGCCAACGCGCCGACGTCGACCGCGAACAGGCCGAGCTCAATCGCCGCCAGGCCGATCTATCCCGCCAGCAGGCGGACATCTCCAGGCACGAACGCGACGTCTCGCGCCAGGTCGACAGCCAGCTCGACCGGCTGATCGACGAGGCCGTCGCCGATGGCCAGGCCCAACCCAGCAAGAACCGTTGATCGCCCCCCCTGACGAGACCTTGTCGATGAAGCTGCCCCCGCTCGCTTTCGAACGTCCGCGCCATGCCGCATGGCGTGCGGCGCTGTTCTCGGTGCTGCTGCTTGCCGCGCCGCTGACGCTGCTGGCCGCGCAGACCACCACGCCGCCACCGCCGCCGGTCGCACCACCGCCGCCGCCTCCTCCTCCCCCGCCGCCCCCGCCGTCCCCGCCACCGGTACCGCCCGTGCCGCCGCCTCCGCCGCCTGCCGATTTCGCCCGCTTCGGTGCGCGCCACATCTCCATCCAGACCCATGGAGACAGCGCGGAAGGGCTCGCGCTGATCGACGGCGACTCGGTGATGTTCGACGGCTCCGACCGCGATGTCGAAACGGTGCGCCGGCTACAGGACGGCAAAGGTTCGCTGCTGTGGTTCCGCCGCGACGGCGAGGCCTGGGTGATCCGCGACCAGGCCTATCTCGATCGCGCCAAGGCCGCGTATGCCGAGGTCGAAGCGCTGGGCAAGGAGCAAGGCAAGCTCGGCGGCGAGCAAGGCAAGCTCGGTGCGCAGCAGGGCAGTCTCGGCCAGCGCCAGGGCATGCTCGGTTCGCGCCAGGGCAGCGTGGCCAGCAAGGAAGCGGAGCTGTCCAGCCGCGAGGCGCAGCTTGCAGGGATGGAGGCACAGGGCAAGCCGGCAGCCGATCTCGCTGCTGGGCGGCAGAAGATCGCCGCGGCGCGCGCCGACCTGGAAGCGCAGCAGAAAGCGCTGGAACGCGAGCAGGAAGCCATGGCGCACGACCAGGATGCGCTCGGCAGGCAGCAGGAAGCGCTGGGCGAGAAGCAGGGGGCGCTGGGCAAGCGGCAGGAACTCGCCAACCAGAAGGCGCATGCGCAGCTCGACGCCTTGATCAAGGAAGCGCTGGCGAAGGGTGTGGCCAAGCCGGTAGAGGCGCGCTGAGCAACGGCGTAGGTTGGGGTGAGCGCAGCGAACCCCAACGTGGCGATGCGATGCGAGGCTTGTTGGGGTTCGCCTTCGGCTCACCCCAACCTACAAAAAAACGGGCCCTTGCGGGCCCGTTTTTTTAATCCTTCGGCATCTTCAACTCATATTCCTTCGGCGGCGTCGCACCCATCAGGTAGCGCACGAAGTAATCCCAGCGCTTGCGCGTCATGTACAGGCTCGCCGCGCCATAACCATGGTGCGCATTGGGAATCAGCAGCAGATCGAAGTCCTTGTTGGCCTTGATCAGCGCATCCACCACCAGCAGCGTCTGGTACGGCGGCACGTTGTCGTCCATCGTGCCGTGCGCCAGCAGCAGATGGCCCTTCAGCTTGTCGGCATAAACCTGGTTGGCCTGCTTGTCGTAGTTGCTCTTGCCGTCCTTGTCCTTCACCAGCAGGCCCTGCCACTTCTCCGCCCAGTCGTCTTCGTAATTGCGGTTGTCGTGGTTGCCGCTCTCGGCGATGCCGACCTTGAAGAACTCCGGATACATGAACATCGCGCCCACCGTGGCATTGCCGCCGCCGGAGTGGCCCCACATGCCCACGCGGTCCAGGTCGATCCAGGCGTAGCGCTTGCCCAGTTCCTTCAGGCCCGCCACCTGGTCCGGCAAGGTGTTGTCGATGATGTTGCCGAAGTACGCGTCGTGGAACGCCTTGGAGCGCCACGGCGTGCCCATGCCGTCGATCGCCACCACGATGAAGCCCAGCTCCGCCAGCGATTGGTTATCGCGTCCGACGCTGAAGCTGCGCGTGCCCACCGAGCCGGTCTGCGGGCCGGGATACACGTAGTCGACGATCGGGTACTTCTGGTTCGGATCGAAGTTCGTCGGCTTGTACATCAGGCCATAGAGATCGGTCTTGCCGTCGCGGCCCTTCACCGTGAACGGCTCCGGCGCCTTCCAGCCCGTGGCGAGCAGGCGGCTGATATCGGCCTTGGCGACCTGGGCCACGGTGTGGCCGTCATCGCTGGAACGCAGCACCGTCACCGGCGGCGTGGCGCTGGTGGAATAAGCATCGACGAACAGCTTGCCGTCGGGCGACGGCCAGATACTGTGGTCGGCGGCTTCCGGGGTCAGCAGGCCCGGCTTGCCGCCGTCGATGCTCACCTTCCAGTACTGCTGGTAATAGGGATTCACGCCAGCGGTGCGACCCACGCCGCGGAACCACAGCGTGCGCGACTTCGCGTCCACGTGCAGCACCTGGGTGACATTGCCCTCGCCGGTGGTGATGGCGCGCTTGAGCTTGCCGGTGTTGAGGTCGTACAGGTACAGGTTGCCCCAGTTATTGCGCTCGCTGAACCAGATCGCCTCGTGCGTCTCCGGCAGGTAGCTCCAGTTGACCTTGTCGTTGCCGCTCTCGTAGTACGTGGCCACCTTCTCGTCGAACACGGTGCGCACGTCGCCGCTCTTGGCATCGGCGATGCGGAACCACGACTGCTTGTGGTCGCGCGAGGTGGACACGAAGGCCAGCGTCTTGCCGTCCGGCGCCCACTGCACGTCGTCCCAGCCGCCGTCGCGGCCGCAGCTGACGTCATCGCACAGGGTGGAGCGGTGCTGGTCCGGCTGCATCTTCAGGCGCAGCACCTGCTTGCCCGGCACGTCGATGATGACGCGCTCGATCATGGTGATGTGCTCGTCGCCGACCAGCGGGTACTTCCACTTCTCCAGCTTCGGATGGCCCACGTTGGTGCTGACCAGGTACATGTCGCCGGTCTTGCGCTGGTCCTGCTGGAAGGTGGCGATCTGCTTGGAATCCGGCGACCACACCAGGATCGCGCTGTCGGTGTGCTTCCAGCCGGCGTTGTCGGTGGCGTAGCCGTAGTCTTCCACGCCGTCGGTGGTGAGCTGGGTTTCCTTGGCCGTGGCGACGTCGCGCAGCCACAGGTTCCAGTGGCGGATGAAGGCCTCGGTCTTCTTGTCCGGCGACAGCACGCCCGGCTCGTCGCCGTGCTTGGGCTGCGCGCAGACGCCGTCGCCCTTCAGATCGCACAGGTAATGCTTGCCGCGCAGGCCGACGTCGAGCTGGCCGTCGGCAGCCACGTCGAATTCGGTGATGCCGAGCTTGCCGGCGTCCACCGTCTTGCCGCTGGCCTTGCTCAGCGCCGCGGCGAGCTTGGCCTGGTCGAAAGCGGGTTCCGCCTTGCCGGCGGCGTCCATGCGCAGATAGTGGTCGCCCTGGGCATCGTGGTCGCGATACCAGAAGTGGCCGTCGTCGAGCCAGTCGACGCTGTTCACCGCATGGTCGATCAGCGGTGCGGCGCGGTAATTCATGAAGCTCTCGGCCTTGGCGTAATCGTCCGCCGTCAGCGTCCTTGGCGGTACGGCCTGCGCGGCCACGCCGGCCGACAGCGCGCTCAATACCAGCGCGCCGAGCAGGCGCGAACCATCCATCTTCAAACTCATCTGTCGACTCCCCTAAGGATTGGCGTGATGCGCAGCCCGCCATGGCTTGCCGGAAGCTTAAGCCGGCCGTCCAAAGTGTTCGATCGTAGTCCGGAGGTCATGGCCACACCCCTGCCAGAAGTCCCCCCGCAGCCATAAAGCCAGGGCGGCGCGCGGGTAGTGCGACAATCGGATGTTGCCGCGACTGGATTCCGGCCTGCGCCGGAATGACGAGTCAGGCGAACTTCAACAGGATCACGCCGCCCATGATCAGGGCCAGGCCCAGCCAGCCCTTCGGCCGCAGGCGTTCGCCGAACATGGCGATGCCCAGCACCGCGGTGGCGATCAGGCCCACGCCGCCCCACACGCCGTAAGCCACGGACAGCTGGATGCCTTCCACCGCGTAGCTCAACGCGGTGAACGCGGCCAGCGCGCAGGCGATCGCCGCCACCGCCGGCGGCTTGCGCGCGAAACCGTGCGATTGCTTCATCAGCACATTGGCCGCGATCTCCAGCACGATCGCGATCGCCAGATACAGCAGGTGGATCGGCGCGAACTCAGGCAGCATGGCCCGCCTCCTGCGCTGCCAGCGCCTCTTCCGTGCCCTGCTCCAGCAGCACGATGCCAGCGATGATCACGCCGATCGCGACCAGCTTGGCCACGCTCAGCGCTTCGGCGAACAGCCACGCGCTGCACAGTGTGATCAACACCAGCCCCAGGCTTTCCCACGCGCCGTAGGCCACCGCCAGCGGAATCCGCCGCACCGCCATCGCCAGCGCGGTGTAGGACAGCACCAGCATCACGTACATCACGCCCAGGCCGAACGTGCGCGTGTCGTGGTGCGCGCCGTACTTCATCGCCAAGGTGCCGGCGACTTCCGTCAGAATAGCTGCCGCCATGAAGAGCCAGTAACGCATCCGTTCCTCCTTCGGGCCTCCCATCCCCATCCTAGTCCCTGCACCCGATCACGCCATGACCAAGCACGCTACCGCCCTGCCCGAAGCCACCTTGCTGGAGATGGTCTTTCCCGATCACACCAACCACCTCGGCACCCTGTTCGGCGGCCAGGCGCTGGCGTGGATGGACAAGGCGGCGTTTATCGTCGCCTCGCGCCATGCGCGCCGCATCGTGGTCACCGCACGCTCGGAGGAAGTGAGCTTCCGCGTGCCGGTGCGCAAGGGCCAGCTGGTGGAACTGCTGGCGCGCATCGTGGAAGTGGGCCGCAGCTCGATGCATGTCGAAGTGGAAATGACCGCCGAGGACCCGCTCAGCGGCGACCGCCGCGTCTGCACCACCGGCCGCTTCGTAATGGTGGCGCTGGATTCCAACGGCTCGCCGACGGATGTGCCGCCGCTCGCTTGAGGCCTCCCGGCCTGACCACCCGGCGTAATCCGGCGTAGGTTGGGGTGAGCGCCAGCGAACCCCAACACACCCCGGCCTTGTCGCCACGTTGGGGTTAGCATTCGCTCACCCCAACCTACGCCAGCGTCGTTACCAGCCCCGCCACCCAATCGATGAACACACGCAGCCGCAAGGGCAACTGGCGCTGGCGCAGATACGCCACGTGCAGCGGCATCGGCGGCGGCGGCGTGTCGCTCAGCATGGGCACCAGCCGGCCGCTGGCCAGCGCTTCTTCGAAGCGATAGCGCGGGAACTGCGCGATGCCCAGGCCCGCCTCGCAGCAGGCGGCGTAGGCGTCCGAACCGTTGACGGTGACCAGTGAGGGCAGGCTCACCTCGCGCAAGCTGCGCCCCACCATGAATTCCAGCGGGGTCGCACGGCGCGTGTTCGGCGAGGCCCAGTTCACCGCCAGGTGGCCCTGGTGCAGGTCGGCCAGGCTGGTCGGCAGGCCATGGCGCCGCACGTAGTCGGCGCTGGCCATGGTCACCTGCTGCATGGTGGCGATGCGCCGCGCCACCAGCTCCGAATCGGGCAGCTCGCCCGAGCGCACCACGCAGTCCACGCCCTCGCGCACCAGGTCGACGTAGCGGTCGCTGGTACCCATCTCCAGTTCCACCTGTGGGTAGCGCCTGAAGAAATCCGGCAGCGCCGGCGCGATCAGGTGCCGCGCCAGGGTGGCCGGCATGTCCACGCGCAGGCGCCCCTTGGGCTGGGTGGCCGCGTCGCGGAAGCCCGCCTCGACCTCGTCCACGTCGGCCAGCAGCCGCACGCAGTGGCCGTAGTAGGCCTCGCCGTCGCGGGTCGGGCTGACGCTGCGCGTGGTCCGCTGCAGCAGGTGCGCGCCCAGGCGCGCCTCCAGCCGCTTGATGGTGTGGGTGAGCGTGGCGCGCGGCAGGCTCAGGTCGTCCGCGGCACGGGTGAAGCTGCCCAGCTCGACGATGCGGGCGAAGACGCGCATGGCTTGCAGCTGATCCATGGCCGGGACCCCATTGTTGATGGATATGAAACAGAGATGGCGATTATTGAGCATTTATCCATCAACCGCGCAAGCGCAGCATGTGCTCACTTTCCCCTCAGTAGAGAGCCCCGCGATGCAAACACGACTGCTTGGCCGCAACGGTCCCAAGGTTTCCGCCCTCGGCCTGGGCTGCATGGGTATGAGCGAGTTCTACGGCGGGCGCGACGACGCCGAGTCGATCGCCACCATCCACCACGCGCTCGACCGCGGCCTCACCCTGCTCGACACCGCCGACGTCTACGGCCCCCATCTCAACGAAACGCTGGTCGGCCAGGCCATCCGCGGCCGCCGCGAGCAGGTCTTCCTGGCCACCAAGTTCGGCATCGTGCGCGACCCGGCCGACGCGCAGTTCCGCGCCATCAACGGCCGCCCGGAGTACGTGCGCGAGTCCGTCGAGGGCAGCCTCAAGCGCCTCGGCATCGAACAGATCGACCTGTACTACCAGCACCGCCTCGACCCGCACGTGCCGATCGAAGAAACCGTCGGCGCCATGGCCGAGCTGGTGCAGGCCGGCAAGGTGCGTTACCTCGGCCTGAGCGAGGTTTCCGCCGAAACGCTCGAGCGCGCGCACGCGGTGCATCCGATCGTCGCGGTGCAAAGTGAGTTCTCGCTGTGGACGCGCGACCCGCAGGAAAATGGCGTGCTGGCCATGTGCCGCAAGCTCGGCGTCGCGCTGGTGGCCTACTCGCCGCTGGGCCGCGGCTTCCTCACCGGCGCGTTCAAGAGCCCGGACGACTTCGAGGCGGACGACTATCGCCGCAGCAGCCCGCGCTTCCAGGGCGAGAACTTCGCGCGCAACCTCGAGCTGGTCGACAAGGTGAAGGACCTGGCCAAGGACAGGGGCTGCACGCCCGCACAGCTGGCCCTGGCCTGGGTGCTGGCGCAGGGCGACGAGGTGATCGGCATCCCCGGCACCAAGCGCCGCGACCGCCTGGACGAGAACCTGGGCGCGCTCGAGGTGAAGCTGAGCGCCGCCGAGCTGGAAACGATCGACGCGATCTTCCCGCCCGATGCGATCGCCGGCCCGCGCTACGCCGAGGCCATGCTGAAGTTCCTCAACGCCTGAGGTAATCCTTGCGTAGGTTGGGGTGAGCGCAAGCACACCCCAACCTTGCGTCGGCCCCCGTTGGGGTTCGCTGGTGCTCACCCCAACCTACGGCGGGTAAAATGCCCGCCATGAGCACTCCCGAACACTCCCCCCTCGGCAAGACCACGGTCTACGCCGACCGCTACGACCCCTCCCTGCTGTTCCCCATCCCCCGCCAGGCCAAGCGCGACGAGATCGGCGTCAGCGCGCCGCTGCCGTTCCACGGCGTGGATATCTGGAACGCCTACGAGCTGTCGTGGCTGGATGCACGCGGCAAGCCGCGCGTGGCGCTGGCCGAATTCCGCGTGCCGGCAACCTCGCCGAACATCATCGAATCGAAGTCGTTCAAGCTGTACCTCAACGGCTTCGCACAGGAGCGCATCGACGACGCGCAGAGGCTTGCCGCCACGCTGCACCGCGATCTTTCCGCCGCCGCGGGCGCCGAGATCGAGGTCCTGCTCAGCGAAGCGAGCGCGAAAGCACACGCGGTGATCGACCTGGAAGGCGAGTCGGTCGACGCGCTGGACATCGCCATCGACGACTACGGCCCGCCCAGGGCCGACTACCTGCGCGCCGACGCCAACGACATAGTGGACGAAGCCCTGGTCTCCGACCTGCTGCGCTCCAACTGCCCGGTCACCGGCCAGCCCGACTGGGGCAGCGTGCAGATCCGCTATCGCGGACCGCGCATCGATCGCGAGGGGCTGCTGCGCTACCTGGTCTCGTTCCGCAATCACAACGAGTTCCACGAGCAATGCGTGGAGCGCATCTTCGTGGATGTGATACGCCACTGCGCGCCGCAACAGCTGAGCGTCTACGCTCGCTATACGCGCCGCGGCGGCCTGGACATCAATCCGTTCCGCGCCAGCGCCGAGGCTGCTCCGGGCAATCCGCGCGGCGCGCGCCAATAACAAGGCGCGCCGAGGCGGCGCGAAGCGTTCGTAAAAAACCTGTCGCGCGGTGTCCGCCGCTAATGGCCGCTTCATCGCGACAGGCCTAGCTTGGTGCTTCGGGAACACCATGCGTTCGCGCCGTTCATCCATGGATCGACGATCGGAAGGGGGATTGCCATGCATCGCTTTCAACGCCACGCCGCCGGCGTCTGTTGCCTGACCGCCGCGCTCGCGCTGGGCGCCTGCGGCAAGCACGAGGCGCCGCCCGCCACCGCACCCGCAGCGGCCGCCAGCGCACCGGCCAAGCCACCCGCCACGGCGCCGGCTGCCGTTCCGGATATCCACCTGCCCAAGGCGTCTTCCGCGTCGCCGGCCAAGGCTGCCGTGGCGCCCGTGGATAAGACCTTCCGCGTCGCCAGCGTCACCGTCGGCGACGACGTGATGGCGGACCATCGCGTCACCGAGGCGAAGACGCGTTTTGCGCCCAGCGTGAAGACCATCTATGCCGCGGTCGAAACGCAGGGCGTGACCGACAGCGCCACCTTGAATGCGACGTGGACGTATCTCGAAGGGACGTCGCGACAGATCGTCAGCACCAGCCAGTCGATTGCCACCGAGGGGCCGGCGGTGACCACGTTCGAAGTACGCAATCCGAACCAGTGGCCGATCGGGAAGTACCAGGTGGTGATTACGGTGGATGGGAAGGCAGTGTCGACGCAGGATTTCGAGGTAGCAAAAAGCTAAAACCTCACACCCAACGTAGGTTGGGGTGAGCCGCAGGCGAACCCCAACAGTGCGCGGCGTTGATGGCTCCTGATGTTGGGGTTCGCCTGCGGCTCACCCCAACCTGCGCGGCGTGGTGGTCAGACCTTGTAGTACTCGCGATACCAGGCGACAAAGGAGGCGATACCCTCTTCCACCGACACCTTCGGCCGATAACCCACCGCCTCGACCAGGCTCGACACATCCGCCTCGGTCTCCGGCACGTCGCCGGCTTGCAGCGGCAGCATCTCCATCGTCGCCTTACGCCCGAGGCACTGTTCCAGCACCTCGATATAGCGCAGCAATTCCACCGGCTGTTCGTTGCCGATGTTGTAGAGCCGGTACGGCGCGACACCGCTGGTGGACGGATCCGGATGCGTGGCATCCCAGGTGGGGTCCTTGCCCGGCACCGTATCCAGCGCACGCACCACGCCTTCGACGATGTCATCGATGTAGGTGAAGCTGCGCTTGTGCCGTCCTTCGTTGAACACCCGGATCGGTTCGCCGGCCAGGATCGCCTTGGTGAACAGGAACAGCGCCATATCCGGCCG